>NZ_JBQEMU010000001.1:29324-447226 GCF_052044235.1 Flavobacterium sp. 22659 | reverse complement strand
TGCTCTGAACCAGCTGAGCTAATCGCCCTATTTTACTAGGTTGCTATCGTTTGTGATTGCGAGTGCAAATATACGCTAGTTTTTGAGTTCTGCAAAGAAATTCGAATAAAAAATAAAACTTTTTTTAAAATAAGTTCTATTTCGTTGTTTATGAATTTGTTAAAAAATAGATTTTTTTCTATTTTTTTACTGAGGTTGGTCTTTACTTAAGACAATGGCAATTCGGCAACAATAAAAGTACTTCCGCCAACGTAAATAAAATCATTTTTTGAGGCATTTTGTTTGGCTTTCGCGAAAGCGCTTTCAACTGAATCGTATTTTTCTCCAATTAAACCGAAGTTTTTAGCTGCGTTTTGCAATGTTTCAGTCGGTAAACCACGGGAAGAATTTGGACTGCAGAAATAATATTGCGCCTCTTTTGGGAAAAGTGGCAAAATAGAATCCAGATCTTTATCATTTACAACACCCAAAACAATATGCAGTTTTTCATATTTCTCATTTCGAAGCTGATTCATTACCACCGATAATCCGTGTTTGTTGTGCGCCGTATCACAGACAATTTTTGGGTTTTCACCCAATTGCTGCCATCTTCCCTGCAACCCTGTATTTTTAACCGTATTCAATAATCCTGATTTCAGGCTTTCATCTGAAATTTTGAAATCAGTTGTTTCATTTACGATTTTAATAGTCTGCTGAACCGTCTTTTTATTATGAAACTGATAATCGCCAATTAAGTCTGACGGAAAAACTTCTGAAATTAAATCTGAAGCAAAATAGATTGGCGCTTTGTTTACTTCGGCTTTAGCCAAAAATACAGGCTGTGTTTCCGGAGTATATTCGCCAATTACAACCGGAACATTTGGTTTAATAATTCCCGCTTTTTCGCCTGCAATGGCTTCAAGCGTATTTCCTAAAAACTGCGTATGGTCTAAACCAATATTGGTAATTACCGAAACCAATGGCGTAATAATATTAGTTGCGTCGAGTCTTCCGCCCAAACCAACTTCAATAATCGCGATATCTGTTTTTTCTGTAGCAAAATAATCAAACGCCAAACCAACGGACATTTCGAAAAAGCTCATATCATTGGCTTCAAAGAAATCTTTGTGTTTTGCGATAAATTCACACACAAAATCTTCGATGATTTCCTGACCGTTTATTTTGATTCTTTCTCTGAAATCTTTTAAGTGCGGCGACGTGTACAAACCTACTTTATAACCCGCTTCCTGCAAAACCGAAGCCAGCATGTGCGATGTTGATCCTTTTCCGTTTGTTCCCGCAACATGAATCGTTTTTAATTTCTTTTCCGGATTACCAAGATGCTCTGCCAGTAACTTGATGTTAGTCAGGTCTTCTTTGTATGCCGAAGCACCCTGAAGCTGATACATTGGTAATTGATTAAACATCCAGTTTGTTGTTTCCTGATAGTTCATTTTATTTGGATAAAATAGTGTGTAATTGAAATAATTTTCAGTTTTTTTAGTTTAATATTACAATGAAAATTATCTTTATTGCAAAATTGAAATATTTTTTAGAATTAATTATTAAAAACCAGAATTAAAATATGTTTAGCTACATTCAATTACAAGCTGATACTCTCGCAAACGCATCAAACGTAGTGATCGAAAAAATTGCACCAGAAACCGAAATCTCTGTTTTAGGCTTTATCTTAAAAGGAGGTTTTTTCTTAATACCAATCGCACTTTTATTATTTTATACGATTTACGTAATTTTTGAGCGTTACTTATATATTCAAAAAGCGTCAAGAATCGATTCTAGATTAATGCAGGATGTGGGTGATAAATTACATGCCGGAAATATTGAATTAGCCAGAACAATTGTAGAAAGAAACGATACAGCTGTTGGAAATATTCTAAAAGAAGGTGTTTTAGTAATTGGAAGACCAATTGCCGAAATCGAATCTAATATGGACCGCGCTGCTGATATTGAAATTGGAGAAATGGAAAGACGTTTAGGCCACTTAGGACTTATCGCTGGTATTGCACCAACGCTTGGTTTTATTGGAACGATTTCTGGGGTAATTAAAATTTTCTACAGTATATCGGTTACAGAAAATATCAGTATCGGAAATATCTCTGGTGGTTTATACGAAAAAATGATTAGCTCTGGTTCAGGACTTATCGTGGGAATTATCGCGTATAGCGCTTACCACTTACTGAACGGAAAAATTGATGATTTTGCTTTAAAAATCCAGAAACAGATATTAGAATTTGTAAACATAATTCAAAGATCATAAGGTATGTCAATTAAGAGAAAAAGAAGATTTCACGCTGAGGTTGCGACTTCATCTTTGAGTGACATTATGTTTTTCCTGCTGTTGTTTTTCCTTATTATCTCAACACTGGCAAATCCGAATGTTATTAAGATGACGCTTCCAAAAGCGAAATCAAATGAAAAAACGAATAAACAATTAATTAGTTTATCAGTTACAGAAGACAAGCAGTTTTACATCGACAAACAGCCCGTTCCTTTTGAAGAACTGGAAACTACTTTAATGAACAAAATAGGTGCTGATAAATCACAGACTGTTGTAGTTAGAATTCCGTTTAATCTGCAGGTGCAAGACTTAGTTGATGTATTGCAGATAGGAGTGAAGAACAATTTGAAGTTTGTAATTGCTACAAGTCCGAAGTAAAAAAAACATACACAATCAAGTCATTGCGAGGAACGAAGCAATCTCAGTTCTATAAGTAAGCACAAAGGTATACTTAATGTTATTGCTTCGTTCCTCGCAATAACATAAAAAAGGCTTTCTGAAAATCATCAGAAAGCCTTTTTTTATAAGAACAGATTTCGTGAAAATCCGTGAAATTCGTGTTTTAATTCAAGCTGAAATTATAAATAATCTTTCCAACTTGTTTTACAGGTGCATCATCATCAGACTGCCATTTAGTATTCATTGCGGCAATTTTTGCCTGTTCTAGTAAACAACTTGCCGTATTGGTTGTTCCTTTTATTCCAGGAGTGGCGCTTATGGTTTTTCCGTTTTGATCAACCGTAACTTCAACTACTACTTTTCCTTCTTCGTTACAAGTGTATTTTGGTGCTGGTTTAGATAATGCTTTTCTGTTTCCTAAAGAATATCCAGATCCGCCTCCAGAACCACCGCCGCTTCCGGCTCCGTAACCGCTTCCTGTTCCAATACCATTTCCGGTTCCATTACCGCCTCCGGTTCCTCCGCCAGAACCTCCAGATCCGTAATAACCGCTTGAACCTAAACTTCCGTTTGATTTACCTTTATTTCCGGCAGCTTTATCATCGCCGTCTCCGCCTTTGTTTGATCCTTTCATGATACTTGCCAATGCGTCGTTTGTAGAGTTAGAAACTTTTGGTTTTTCGGGAACCACTTTAGTTTCTGGTTTTACAACTGGAGTATTTTTTTTAGGTTTTTCTTTTGTTGGTATAACAACATCTGTTTCATCTGTCTCGGCATTTTCCTGAGAAAGAATAGATTCGTCCGGCGTTGCTTTTGCCGGAGCTTGTTTGGCGTTGTTTTTTACATCCAGAACTTCGCTTTTATAATTTGCTCCAGAACCTACATCGCTGTCACCAAAATTTACCGTTACACCGCCGCCACCGCCGCCTTCTGCAAGTGCAGAGTTGTTCTCTGGATTATAAGGAGGCCAAAAACGGATAAAAAACAACAATAGTATAATTACCGCATATATTGCAGTAGTGAATAGTAATGATTTCTTTTTATCTGAAGAAATGGTGAAACTCATTGTAATTCTGAATTTTGAAATTGTATTATTAAAAACGTTTAAAAGTACTAAAAATTGTTTAGAATGAAAGAGAGAATTTAAC
Organism: Flavobacterium sp. 22659; assembly: GCF_052044235.1. Lineage (NCBI taxonomy): Bacteria > Pseudomonadati > Bacteroidota > Flavobacteriia > Flavobacteriales > Flavobacteriaceae > Flavobacterium > Flavobacterium sp. 22659. The sequence continues at coordinate 443,401 of NZ_JBQEMU010000001.1, read as the reverse complement.
CGCAATCCCGATGGCTATCGGGAGCAAAGGTTTACGCAAGGTTCGCAAAGGAGTTTGTTTTTAAATCTCGCAAAGTCACGAAGTAGCAAAGTTTTTCTTTTTTTAGTTTCTTTGCGACTTCGCGACTTTACGACAAATAAACTAGCGTTCTTTGCGCAAATCTTTGCGTTCCTTGCGGTTAAACTTAGATAAAAAAAACGAGCCAACAATAATGCGGCTCGTTTAGAATAAAGTATATAATAAGATTATACTAATTGTTTCAACGCAATTTCAAAAGCAGTTGCGCTGATATTTGTTTTAGACGAACTTAAAGCATGAGCCTTAACAATTGCATTTTTTATAGTTTCTGAAGTATCATTAAAAATAGCCTCATCTGTCATTTGAACTTTTTTCTCCATGAAATAAGCAAAAACTCTTGCCATTCCGCAGTTTGAAATAAAATCAGGAATCAAGCTTACTTTGCGGTCTACTTCTTCCATAATAGAACCAAAGAAAATTTCTTTGTCAGCAAAAGGAACATTTGCACCGCAAGAAATTACTTCTAATCCGTTTGCAATTAAATTATCGATTTGTCCCTGAGTTACTAATCTTGATGCAGCACAAGGCGTGAAAATCTCAGCACCAATAGTCCAGATTTTAGAGTTGATTTCTTCAAACGGGATCATATTTTCAGCAACTAATTTGTTACCGTCTTTATTTAAAAACAAAGTTCTGATTTCTTCAAAAGAAAAACCATCTTCTTTAATCAATCCGCCGTCGCGATCAATAATTCCAATAACTTTTGCGCCCATTTCAGCTAAATAAAAAGCAGCAGCAGAACCTACGTTTCCAAAACCTTGTACGATTGCTTTTTTACCTTTAATGTCGCCGCCGTAAGTTGCGTAAAAATGACGAACTGCTTCTGCAACACCAAAACCAGTAATCATGTCGGCAACTGTATATTTTCTGGTTACATCTGGAGAGAATTTCGGGTTTTCAATTACCTTAATAACACCTTGACGCAATTGACCAATTCTGTTTATTTTATCAGCTTCGGTAGGTTTAAAGTGTCCGTTAAAAACACCTTCCTGCGGATGCCATACACCACATTCTTCGGTCATTGGAATTACTTCGTGGATTTCATCAACATTTAAATCTCCTCCGGTTCCATAATAACTTTTTAATAAAGGAGAAACGGCTTTGTACCAACGCTGCAAAACACCTTTTTTGCGAGGATCGTTTGGGTCAAAATTAATTCCAGATTTAGCTCCTCCAATTGCGGGACCAGAAACTGAGAATTTAACTTCCATAGTTTTTGCCAATGACAAAACTTCGTTCATGTCTAAGCCTTTTCTCATTCTTGTTCCTCCACCTGCAGCTCCTCCGCGAAGTGAATTAATAACAGTCCACCCTTCGGCTTCTGTTTCTGAATCTTTCCAATTGAAAACAATTTCAGGTGCTTTGTTTTCAAATTGTTGTAATAAATCTTTCATTTTGTTGTGATATGTTTATTTTGCGTAAATGTATAAAATAGAATAATGCGAATAATGTATTTTGCATCAAATTTATAAAACAAAAAAGAAAAGCCGAAAACTATTTGGTTTTCGGCTTTTTGAATATTTAAAAAATTAAGAATTATTGTCCTAATAAATGTTTTTTCAAAGTTTCGTCAACTGGTTTATCAGAAAGCCAGATTCCGAATAATGCTTTTTTGAAATCAAATCCCTGAATTTTTCCTTTCAGAATTTCGTTTTTAGAAACATAAACATTTTGATCAAGGGGGTTGTATGCTAAAACAAACACATCTTTTTCTGTAATAGCATCACTTAAATAACTTTTTAACTGCTCGATTCTAGGTCGTAATTCTTCAAGATTACTTCCTGCCGATTTCTCAAAACCGGTATTCATCGCTTTTGTTAATTTATTTGATGAAACCATTGATGAAGTAATTTCAATGCGAATGGCCATCTCTGTATCGCTGTCGATAATAAATTGCGGATCCTGACTTAACTGCGATAAGTACAATGCCTGAACATAAACTTCTAACCACATTTTTGATCTTCCACCAGCGCCGTTAAGTTGTAAAGTTTTGCCCTGAAATTCAATTTTTCGTGGAACGGTAACACCATTTACTTCTAAGTGAGTTTGTGCAGAAACTTCAGAAAACTGTAGACTTAAAAGGAGTGTAAGTACTAGTAAAATCTTTCTCATACTCTGTCAATTATTTAATTTTTGGTCAAAAATAATGTTAATTTATCAATTTTATTGATATGTTGAGCAAGTTTTTTTCTTTTGTTTTTTGAATTTTTTTGTTCTATTGCTTTAATAATCAAATTAGTAAGACTTGTTTTACGTAGATTTGCCCGCTTTATGAATTGTTTAATCTTTTACTGATAAGAATTGTCTTAGAAAAAGAATTTTTTTTGCATAATTTTTTAATTTTTTTGATGCTGAGTTTTAGAAAATTCGCTGCAGGATTATTGCTTCTGTATTATAAATAGTGAATATTTACGAAAACGTTATCGTTATCGCTGCTGATCTATTAAATTTATATGCATGCATTGTAAATTACGCATTTAAAAATTATCTTTGAAAGCCTTTTTTATAAAAAGACATTTCAAAAAAACAAATAATAAAAAACCACATAAACTGAATTTTCAATTTGGTTTAGAAAAACAATAAAATAAAAACTATGGATTTTAATCTTACCGAAGAACATTTAATGATTCAGCAAGCTGCAAGAGATTTTGCTCAAAATGAATTATTGCCAGGAGTTATTGAACGCGACGAAAAACAAATTTTTCCAACTGAACAAGTTAAAAAAATGGGAGAACTTGGATTTATGGGAATGATGGTTGATCCAAAATACGGCGGAAGCGGACTTGATGCAATTTCTTATGTAATTGCTATGGAAGAAATTTCTAAAATTGATGCTTCAGCTTCTGTAGTAATGTCGGTAAATAATTCTTTAGTCTGCTGGGGATTACAGGAATTTGGAACTGAAGAACAAAAACAAAAATATTTACCGGGATTGGCTTCGGGTCAAATTCATGGGGCTTTTTGTTTGAGCGAGCCAGAAGCGGGAAGTGATGCTACTTCGCAAAAAACAACTGCGATTGATATGGGCGATCATTATTTGGTAAACGGAACTAAAAACTGGATTACTAACGGAAACACAGCTTCTGTATATTTAGTAATTGCACAAACGCATCCTGAATTAAAACATAAAGGAATCAATGCGTTGATTATGACTAAAGATATGCCTGGTTTTTCTGTTGGTCCAAAAGAGCAAAAAATGGGAATCCGTGGTTCTGATACGCACTCTTTAATGTTTACGGATGTTAAAGTTCCAAAAGAAAACAGAATCGGCGAAGATGGTTTTGGGTTTAAATTTGCAATGAAAACTTTAGCAGGCGGTAGAATTGGTATTGCATCTCAGGCTTTAGGAATTGCTTCCGGAGCTTATGAACTAGCGCTAAAATATTCTAAAGAGCGTAAAGCTTTTGGAACTGAAATCTGCAACCATCAGGCAATTGCTTTTAAATTGGCAGATATGGCGGTTAATATCGAAGCAGCGCGTCACTTATGTATGAAAGCGGCTTGGGATAAAGACAATCATAAAAATTATGACGTGAGCGGTGCAATGGCAAAATTATTTGCTTCTCAGGTTGCAATGGATACTGCGGTTGAAGCAGTTCAGATTCATGGAGGAAACGGTTATGTAAAAGAGTATCATGTAGAGCGTTTTATGCGTGATGCAAAAATTACTCAGATTTATGAAGGAACTTCAGAAATCCAGAAAATTGTAATTTCAAGAGCCGTTATCGCAGGATAAATTCTCTTTAAAATATATTTTAAACCCTTTCAGCTTTTAGTTTGAAAGGGTTTTTTTATGAATATTCTATTACTTTTCATAAGTTTATAGTTTCAAGTAAAATAATACTTTCAATCCATTAATAAACTAACCGCAAAATACCATGAAAAAACTATACTTTTTACTTCCGTTTGTTTTTTTAGCTTGTAAATCAGGAACTTCAACTGTAAATGAAAAAGAATCAAAAACAGAAGCAAAGCCTGTTGAGATTAGTTATAAAGTAGAAGAGTCTGAAGTGTCAGATTTTTTAAAATACCTTTCTTCGGATGAATTAGAAGGTCGTGACACGGGAACAAAAGGAATCGAAAAAGCAGCTGTTTTTTTAGAAGATTTTTTTAAAAAGAACAATGTCAAACCTTATTTTAAAACTTATCGCGATACTTTAACCAATTTTAAACTTCCGGCTTTTAATATTGTTGGAGTTTTAGAGGGAACAGATCCGGTTCTTAAAAATGAATATGTAGTTTTAAGCGCACATTATGATCATATTGGAATTGAAAAGAAACAGCAGCCAGATCAAATTTACAACGGTGCAAATGATGATGCATCCGGAGTTACAGCTGTAGCGCAGATGGCGAAATATTTCAGCAAAACCAAATCGAATAAACGAAGCATTCTTTTTGTGTTTTTTGCCGGAGAAGAAAAAGGACTTCTGGGTTCTAAAAGCATGGTTCAGAAACTCAAAGCACAAAATTTTAATTTATATACACAGCTGAATATCGAAATGATAGGCGTTCCTATGAAACGTGATTATCTGGCTTATATTACTGGTTTTGATAAATCGAATATGGCCGAAAAAATAAATGAATATACAGGAAAAAAGACAATCGGATTTTTACCAAAAGAAGCCGAATACAAATTGTTTTACAGATCTGATAATTATTCGTTTTATGATGTTTTTAAAAAGCCATGTCAGTCTTTGAGTACTTTCGATTTTGAAAATTTTGATTTTTATCACCATGTTTCAGATGAATTTAAAGTAATGGATATTCCGCATATTACTAACTTTATTCAGGAGTTACTTCCGGCTGTAACCAAAATAAGTACTTCGCCGACTCAGGAAATTGTAATGAATAAATAACAGTTCTTTATTTTGGTTTTCCTTATTTTTGCTTCATGAAAAATATTATTGTTACCGGAACGAGTAGAGGTATTGGCTACGAATTGGCTTTGCAGTTTGCCAACGCCGGAAATCAGGTTTTAGCGATTTCAAGAAAAACTCCAAAATCACTTTTAGAACATCAAAATGTAACCTGCCTGGCAATTGATCTGGCAGATGAAACCGCTTTGGAGGAAGTAGAAAAATTTCTTTCTTCAAGCTGGAAAAAAGTAGATGCGTTAGTTCATAATGCCGGAACCTTACTTTTAAAACCTTTTGCTGAAACAACCCAAGCCGATTTTGAAAGTATTTATAAAGTAAATGTTTTTGCTGTAGCTAATCTTACCAGAATCTGTCTGCCTTATTTACAAAAAGGAAGCCACGTTGTAACGATTAGTTCGATTGGCGGTGTACGCGGCAGTCTTAAGTTTGCCGGATTAGCGGCATACAGTTCAAGTAAAGGCGCTGTGATTACTTTAACCGAATTATTGGCAGAAGAATATAAAGAGCAAGGTATTTCATTTAATGTTCTGGCTTTGGGCTCGGTTCAGACAGAAATGCTTAATGAAGCTTTTCCAGGATATCAGGCGCCAATTTCTGCTGAAGGAATGGCCGCATATATTTATGATTTTACTCTTAACGGAAATAAATATTTTAACGGAAAAGTATTAGAAGTTTCATCGACAAATCCGTAAATAGTTATGAATTGTGAGTTATGAATTATAAGTGAGAGTATTGTAAAAACTAAAAGTTTTGAGTTAGCCGTAAGAGGAGTTAATTTTTATAAATGGCTGGTTGCAGAGAGAAAAGAATTTGTAATGAGTAAACAATTTTTACGTTCAATTACTTCAGTTGGTGCAAATGTTAGAGAAGCTGTCAATGCACAAAGTAAACCTGATTTTATTCATAAATTGTCAATCGCTCAGAAAGAATGTGATGAATCAATGTATTGGTTAGAAATATTAATTGCAACGAATTATATTACTAATACTGAATTTGAGTCAATGCATAAACAATGCGAGGAAGCACTAAAAATCATAAAAAGTATAATCATAACCACAAAGAAAAAACTCATAACTTATAACTCATAATTTATAATTATTTTGAGCGATACATTAGCAAAATATATTCCCGAACATGCTGTAAAGCCTGTTTTTGATTTGATTGTAGCCAATCAGGTGCATTTGAAGATCGTAAACGAACGTCAGACACGTCATGGAGATTACAGGCGTGGACCTAGCGGTAAACATGAAATTACGGTTAATGCAAGTTTGAATAAATACAGGTTTATGATTACGCTGATTCATGAAATTGCACATTTGGTTGCTTTTGAAAAATTCGGTCGAAATATAAAACCACACGGAAATGAATGGAAATTTACTTTTCAAAGATTAATGGTTCCGTTTATTCGGCCAGAGATATTTCCGAGTCAGATATTACCTTTATTAGCAAGACATTTTAAGAATCCGTCGGCGAGCAGTGATACAGATACAACTTTGTCTTTGGCATTAAAGCAATTTGATACAGACAACGACAAAAGTTATGTTTTTGAAATCCCTTTTGGAAGCGTTTTTAGGATCAAAAACGGAAAAGTATTCAAGAAACTAGCAGTTCGTACCAAACGTTTTGAATGCATTGAAATAAGCTCTGGAAAAACATATCTTTTTAATCCAAATGCTGAAGTTGAATTGATGGATTAGAAAATTCAATTCATAAATATATCCAAAAAAAAATCCCAAATTCCAATTTAAACAACTTGGAATTTGGGATTTTATGTATTGTAAATTTTAAAAGTTTAAAGACCTCTTAAATATGCTTCACGTACTTTCTTGAACAGGTTAGAAGAGTATACGAACTTAACAATATCTTTATTGTCTGTTTTAAAGATTTCTTCTTTAGTTCCCTGCCAGGCTTTTAATCCTTTTTTTAGGAAAACAATATTTTCACCAATTTCCATCACAGAGTTCATGTCGTGAGTATTAATTACGGTAGTGATATTGTATTCTTTCGTGATTTCCTGAATCAGATTATCAATCAAAGTAGAAGTATTCGGGTCCAGACCTGAGTTTGGTTCATCGCAAAACAAATATTTCGGATTGTTTACAATAGCACGAGCAATCGCAACACGTTTCTGCATACCTCCGGAAATTTCAGAAGGTAATTTTTTATGAGCATCTATCAGATTTACTCTTTCTAAAACAAAATCAACACGTTCCTGAATTTGTGCTTTATTGTTTTTGGTGAACATTTTTAACGGGAAAGCCACATTTTCTTCAACTGTCATCGAGTCAAATAATGCAGAACCTTGAAATACCATCCCGATTTCGGTTCTTAATTCACGTTTTTCGTCTTTATCTAAATCAGAATAAACTCTTCCGTCAAATTCAATTGTTCCTGAGTCAGGTGTGTGAATTCCTAAAAGTGTTTTTAATAAAACTGTTTTTCCAGACCCACTTTGTCCAATAATCAAGTTGGTTTTTCCAGTTTCAAATACCGTCGAAACGCCTTTTAAAACTTTACTGTCACCAAATGATTTTTCTATATTTTTTACTTCTATCATTATCCTAATAATAATTGAGTTAATATATAATTTAAAAGGATGATAGTAACAGATGTCCATACAAATGACGTTGTACTAGCCTTACCAACTTCTAATGCACCACCTTTCATGTAATATCCATGAAAAGACGGAATTGTTGCCAATAACATTGCAAATATTAAAGTCTTTATAAAGGCATAAGTAATATGAAATGGTATGAAATCTTTCTGGGCTCCCATGATAAAATCTGCTCCGGTTGAAAATCCTCCGTAAGCACAAGCAAGCCATCCTCCAAAAATTCCTAAAAACATACTAATCCCAATAACAAAAGGGTACATTAATAAAGCTATGATTTTTGGGAAAACAAGGTAGTTTACTGAGTTAACTCCCATTACTTCTAAAGCATCTATCTGTTCTGTAACGCGCATTGTTCCAATACTTGAAGTAATGTAAGATCCCATTTTTCCGGCCATAATTACCGAAATAAAAGTAGGGGCAAACTCTAAAACTACAGATTGACGTGTAGCAAAACCAATAAGATATTTTGGGATTAAGGGATTGGTTAAATTTAATGCCGTTTGAATGGCAACAACTCCTCCAATAAAAAATGATATAAAGCAGACAATTCCAAGTGAATCAATAATCAAATCATCAATTTCTTTGAAAATTAAATTTTTCATAACAGGCCATTTGGTCTGTTTATTGAAAATTTCCTTCAGCATTAAAAAATATTTTCCTATTTGGGATAAATAACGAATTAGCATCATAAGTTTTAAATATTGGCTAAATTAAGGATTAGTTTACAGTTTACCGTTTCAGTTTGCAGTTTTTTAATTTTTTTTAAGATTAAAAAAGCTTTTCTTTCATCTTTTTTAAACGATAATTTCTAATAAATTTAGCTTGTTCAGGGGTAACTAATAAAGGAGTTTTTGCTTTTTGGGCCTTCAAAAAACCTTTGATATAATCTAAAAAGAGAAACGGCTTTTTCTTCATCATTGCCAGTTTTGCCGAAGCAATTGCAGTAATCCAAAAACCATAACCTAAAGTATAAAAAGCTTCGCCTTGTTTGTAGCGGGCAGTTTTGTTGTAATTTGCACCAGTTGGTTTTAGATGTTTTACATGTAAAGAATCATCGGTAACAATTTTCCAATCGTAATATTTACAAAGTAATTCATCTACAGTGTCCCATCCCATTGCTGGTCGTAAGCCTCCAATTTGCTGGAAAGTCTCTTTTCGGTACGCTTTTAAAGCTCCGCGAATATGATCTTTATCGGTTAGATTTTCTAAAACCCATTCGCCGTTTTTATCAATATAGCAGAATCCGCCGGCCATTCCAATTTTTGGATCTGATTCGAAATGTTTGATGATGGTTTCGAAATAGTTTGGCGGGAAAATTAAGTCGCCGTCTATTTTTACAATAATATCGTAATCAGAATCCAGAGTTTCAAAACCTTTCTGGAAAGCCTGTATTACTTTGCTTCCCGGTAAATGAATCGCATCTGAAGTTTTGTTTACAACAGAAATATACGGATTATCTTTTGTAAAACTTAATACAACTTCTTCCGTTTTATCTGTCGAATTGTCGTTTACAACTACAACTTTTGCAGGCAGAACAGTTTGAGTAACCAGAGATTGTAAAGTCAGGCCAATTAAATCTTGTTCGTTATGAGCGGGAATGACGATGTAATATTTCATTTTAAGAATTTTAGATTTTGGATTTTAGACTTTAGATTCTGTGAAAGTCATCTAAAAATCAAAAATCAAAAACCGTTAATCTGCAATCTTAGTTCTTAACCTTTTCAGCTGCAACAATATAATATCTTGGAGTAAAATATCGTAATAATGGTCTGATTCCAAGTTTTTTTACCGGATGTGTAAATTGCAGACGATCTGTTATTTTCCATCCTGTTTTTTCTAAAAGCCAGTCCAATTGCCAGTCTTCAAATTCGTGGTAATGTCTGTCCCACATATCTGTTTTAGAACGATAAGCAGGTGAGAACCATAAACGCAGCGGAATTGAAATTAACAATTTGTCGCATTTTACGTTTTCTAAAATTGTGTATGGATTTAGTAAATGTTCGAAAATTTCAAATGCTGTAAAAACAGTATACTCTTCTGTTTGCAAAGCAGTATGATCGTTATCTAAATCTTCGCCTTTTGTGTTTTTAACGGTATATCCGTTTTCTTCCATTATTTTAGAAAATGGATTTGGTACGCCAAAATCAAAAATGGTTTCTGATGTGCTAACGTGCTTTTGTAAAAACTCTAAGGTAAGTTTGAATCTTTTATTCGGAAACGTTTTTTCGTACATAGTTATTGCGAGGAACGAAACAAGCTCTCGTTCTTGATTTTAATTAGGTCGCAAATATACTAAAAAAGTCCGCACTATAAGATGCGGACTTTTTTAAGTTTTCAGTCTCAGTCACAGTATTCAGTCTAAGAAACTGAATACTGTGACTGTAAACTGCGACTAGTATCGGTAAACAAAAGCATTAATATTCATTCCGGCTCCAACTGAAGCAAAAATAACAACATCGCCTTTGTTGATTTCCTGGTTTTCAATTTTTCCTTGTAAAATTAAATCGAATAAGGTTGGAACAGTTGCAACACTGCTGTTTCCCAGATCATGAATGCTCATTGGCATGATGTCTTTTGGCGGCGTTTTATCGTAAAGTTTGTAGAAACGCTCGATAATTGCTTCGTCCATTTTTTCGTTTGCCTGATGGATTAAGATCTTTTTTACTTCGTCAATGGCAATACCGCTTTTATCTAAACAGCTTTTCATCGCGCACGGAACATTGCTCAAAGCAAATTCGTAAATTTTACGTCCATACATTTTGATGTATTTGATATCCGGATCTAAATCTGGATTATACGATTTTCCGAAGAAAAGATAATTAGCTTCATCATTGGCATAAGTAGCGCTTTCGTAAGATAATAATCCTGCTTCATCTGTTGATGCTTCTAAAATAGAAACTCCGGCTCCATCTGAATAAATCATCGAATCACGATCATGATCGTCAACAACTCTTGATAAAGTTTCAGCTCCAATTACCATTACTCTTTTTGCCATTCCGGATTTAATAAAAGCATTTGCCTGAAGCACGCCTTCAATCCAGCCCGGACATCCAAAAAGAATGTCGTAAGCCACACATTTAGGATTTTTGATTCCTAATTTGTTTTTTACACGTGTTGCTAAACTTGGCAGAATATCAGTTTGATGAGTTCCGGTTTTTACATCGCCAAAGTTGTGAGCGAAAATAATATAATCTAAAGTTTCAGCATCGATTCCAGCATTTGCAATAGCTTTTTGAGCTGCGAAAAATGCTAAATCAGATGCAGTATATTGAGGTTCGGCATAACGGCGGTTTTGAATTCCCGTAATACCTTTAAATTTTTTAATTACAACTTCATTCGGATAACCAAAAGGAGTTCCGTCCTCATTTAAAAAAACATGTTTGTCAAAATCTGTGTTTTTTACTTCTAAATTAGGAATATAACTCCCAATACCAATAATTTTTATTTTCATTTTTGCCCGTTATTATCCGATAAATTTCATGCTAAAGTATAAATAAAAATATGATAACTATCATAAAAAATACTATGCATGCATATAATTATGAAATAACGATTTTTTAGAAGATATATTGTTTATTTTTTAATGATTTTTTGCTTTTTCCGAGATTTCAAACGTTTGAGATTGATTGTTAAACTTAAATTTTATTTATTTATATTTTTTGAAATGTTATAAAACTGAATAGTATTTTCTAGAATGTTATAAAAATTTAAAATTGATTTTTTAAGTCAAAATAATTCAATGAAATTATAATTTGTCAGTTTTGTAAAACTTCGATATAAAACAAAACCCGACAAGTTTCTAGAACCTGCCGGGTTTAAATATGTATAAAAACTATTTTTTAGTTTTCCATGTAAGCTTCAATAGGAGCACAGCTGCAAACTAGGTTTCTGTCACCATAAGCGTCGTCTACGCGGCGAACAGATGGCCAGAATTTATTATCAGCGATATACTCTAATGGATAAGCCGCTTTTTCTCTAGAATAAGGGAAATCCCAAGAATCAGAAGTTAACATTGCTAATGTGTGAGGTGCATTTTTTAATACATTGTTTTTGTCATCAGCAGTTGCAGCTTCAATTTCTTTTCTGATTGAGATAAGCGCATCACAAAAACGATCCAATTCAGCTAAATCTTCAGATTCAGTTGGTTCAATCATTAAAGTTCCGGCAACAGGAAAAGAAACCGTAGGAGCGTGGAAACCGTAATCCATTAAACGTTTAGCGATATCACCAACCTCGATTCCGTTTTCTTTAAATGCACGGCAATCTAAAATCATTTCGTGAGCAGCTCTTCCGCATTCTCCAGTGTAAAGAATTGGGTAGTGGCCTTCGAAACGAGATTTCATATAGTTCGCATTCAAGATTGCGTGCTCTGTAGCACTTTTTAATCCTTCAGCACCCATCATTGTGATGTAGCCGTAAGAGATTAAACATACTAAAGCAGATCCGTAAGGTGCAGATGAAATAGCAGTAATTGCTTGTTCGCCGCCTACTTTTAAGATTGGGTTTGTTGGCAAGAACGGAACTAATTTTTCGTTCACACAAATTGGTCCAACTCCAGGCCCGCCGCCGCCGTGAGGAATAGCAAATGTTTTGTGTAAGTTTAAGTGACAAACGTCAGCACCAATTGTAGCAGGATTTGTTAATCCAACCTGAGCGTTCATGTTTGCACCATCCATATATACTAATCCGCCATTGTCGTGGATTAATTTAGTGATTTCAATAATCGAAGATTCAAAAACTCCGTGAGTAGAAGGATATGTTACCATTAAACAAGATAAATCATCTTTGTGTTCAATTGCTTTTTCTCTTAAATCTTCTACGTCAATATTTCCTTCCGGAGTAGTTTTTGTAACGATGATTTTCATTCCGGCCATAGCTGCAGAAGCAGGATTTGTTCCGTGAGCCGATGAAGGAATCAAACATACATTACGGTGACCTTCGTTTCTTGATAAATGGTAAGCACGAATAGCCATTAAACCAGCATATTCTCCCTGAGCTCCAGAGTTTGGCTGTAATGTTGTTCCGGCAAAACCAGTAATTACATTTAATTGCTGCTCTAATTTTTTAAGCATTGTGATATAACCTTCTGCTTGCTCAACTGGTGCAAACGGGTGAATGCTGTTCCAGTTTGGCATTGAAAGAGGCAGCATTTCAGAAGCAGCATTTAATTTCATCGTACAAGAACCTAATGAAATCATCGAATGATTCAACGATAAATCTTTACGCTCTAATTTTTTGATGTAACGCATTAATTGGCTTTCAGAATGATGATTGTTGAAAACATCATGTGTCAAGAAAGAAGATGTTCTTTCTAATGAAGCTGGTAATTGACTAGCTGTAGTTAATTCAGAAACCGTAACAGCTTCTTTACCTAAAGCTTCAGCAAAAATTGCAATGATTTGGTTGATGTCTGCAACAGAAGTTGTTTCGTTTAATGAAATCGAAACTGATTCAGCATCAGGATAAAAGAAGTTAACTTCGTTTTTCTCAGCAATCGCTTTTACTTTTTGCGCATCAGCTTTTACTAAAATTGTATCAAAGAAAGCTGTGTTTGTTTGGAAAACTCCTAATTTATTTAAAGCTTCAGCAGTAGTAACTGCAGATGCGTGAACTTTGTTTGCAATATATTTCAATCCTTTTGGTCCGTGGTAAACAGCGTACATTCCGGCCATAACTGCTAGTAAAACCTGAGCAGTACAAATATTAGAAGTTGCTTTTTCACGTTTAATGTGCTGTTCACGAGTTCCTAAAGCCATACGTAAAGCGCGGTTTCCGTTTGCATCAACAGAAACTCCAATAATACGGCCCGGCATTGAACGTTTGTACTCATCTTTAGTCGCAAAATATGCTGCGTGAGGACCACCGTAACCCATTGGTACACCAAAACGCTGAGTTGTTCCAACTACTACTGCAGCTCCCATTTCTCCCGGAGAAGTTAAGGCAGCTAATGATAAAATATCAGCAGCAAAGGCAACTTTAATTTCATTTTCTTTTGCTTTAGCAACAAAAGCACCGTAATCGTTTACCTGACCGTATTTTCCTGGGTATTGTAAAATAGCTCCGAAAAACTCAGTTGAAAAATCAAATGTTTCGTGGTTTCCAACAACTAATTCAATTCCAATTGGAGTTGAACGCGTTTGAAGTACAGATAAAGTCTGAGGTAAAATTTCTTCAGAAACGAAGAATTTGTGTGTATTATTTTTCTTTTGATCTCTCGTACGAACGTCAAATAATAACGCCATAGCTTCTGCAGCTGCAGTTCCTTCATCTAATAAAGAAGCGTTAGCAATTTCCATTCCTGTTAACTCAATAACAGTAGTCTGGAAATTTAAGATAGCTTCAAGACGACCTTGAGCAATTTCTGCCTGATAAGGTGTGTAAGCTGTATACCATCCCGGGTTTTCAAAGATGTTTCTCTGAATTGGAGCCGGAACGATAGTTGGATGATAACCCAAACCAATATAGGATTTGAATACTTTATTTTTCTTTCCTAATTCCTGAATGTGGTTTGCGAATTCGTATTCTGTCATAGCAGGATCTAAATTCAAAGGAGCTTTTAAACGAATATCGTCCGGAAGGGTTTCATAAACAAGTTGTTCAATCGAGTCAACACCAATTGTTTGTAACATGTGTTGAAGATCTGTTTCTCTTGGACCAATGTGTCTTAAAGCAAAAGCATCTGTTTTCATTTGTAGCAGTCTATTTTTTAAAGATCAAAAGTAATTTGCCGGGTGTTTTATTTGACGTAATCTCATGCTACACAAGGTTTATTACATTTTATAGTAAATGTGTTGTTTTTTTGTGGCGCAAAATTAAGTATTATTAATAATTTAATGGGTATTTTTAACTTCAATTTTTGTCAATTTTCTAACTAAAGAGTTGATTTGTTACCAATTGATTAGATTTCGGGATATGAAACTTCTAAAACAAATATTTAATTTTTATTTAAACAGCAGTATTCACGTGGCTTTATCGTGTTATGCTTTAGTTCGAATTACGTTTCATGTATTTCATATTCAATACGATGCGCCAATGGCGTTATTTGTTTTTTTTGGAACAATTGTAGGATATAATTTCGTAAAATATGACGCATTAGTCCGCGTAAAGAAAAATCCAATTGGGACTCAATTAAAAATTATCGCCGTTTTAAGTTTTATTTCTTTGATTTTGGTTGGTTATTATTTTTTTCATTTAAAGCGGATTACTCAAATTGTCTCTGTAGTGATTTTTTTGATAACGGCACTTTATACGCTTCCGTTTTTCCCAAACCGAAGAAATGCCCGAAACTGGGCAGGAGTTAAAATTTATATTGTAGCACTTTGCTGGGTTGGTGCGACTTTGGTTTTACCTTTAATAAATGCCGAAATTCCGTTTACAACAGATTTCTTCATCAAATGCATTCAGCGTTTTGTATTGGTTTTTGTTTTGATATTGGTTTTCGAAATTATCGATTTGGCAAATGACGATCCGCATTTGCAAACCGTGCCGCAGACAATTGGCGTTAAGAAAACAAAACTGTTAGGCTTTTTACTTCTGATTCCGTTTTGGTTTTTAGAAGTTTTTATTTCAACATTCAATTACCACGATGCTATTATAAATCTTATCATGGTGACTATGCTGATGTTATTTATCTTTTTTGCCAACTCAAACCGTTCTAAATATTACACTTCCTTTTGGGTTGAAAGTGTACCCATTTTTTGGTGGCTGATGATTGTGTTTTTATAAAAATAATTTGGGCGTGACCCTCCGGGTCGGGCTTTCGGCTATATCTTTTATTCCGCTCCGCTGCATAAAAGGATACCGCCTCTATCCCTCACGCAAAACGTAAAACGAGGAAATTCATTTTTAAAAGAAGATTGCGTTTAAATATTGGGCTTTGCCAAATTAATTTGTTAAAATCTGCGTGAGAAAAAATTATTTCGCTTTCTGTTCCGCCAAAGCTTTACTCAATTCAGCTTTTGCTTCATTTAGTTTTTTTCTTTTTTGTCGATTTTTTCATTGCTTTCCTTGTCTTTAATCGCTTCGTTCAAATCGGCAGTTCTTTCGTTGACTTCTTGCTGTTTCTCTTTTACCTTTTTGTCAAGATCTTTGTTGACTGTTTTGGTGGTGCAGTTTTTTTTGGTTTGCGCAATAGCTTCTTCAACACCTTTAATCTGATTTTTATTTCCAGCTTTTTTTGCAGCAACCAATTTTGTGTTTAATTCACAAAGCTTTCTTTCACATCCTTTTAAATTTGTACAATTGCTTTGAGAAAATCCGATAAAAGAAATGGTAAAGAAAACTACAGTTAATATCGTTTTTAATTTCATAAGTATACTTTTTTGATTTCTAATTATTCATTTTAAGGATAATACTTATAAAAGTAAGCAAATTATATTAAACGACTTTTCCGAAATGGCTTTCAAAATCTTATTTCTTTCCAAAAGAAAATTAGTAAGATGCTTTTCCAAAAACAAAATATCAAAAAGTTCTCCGAATATTCCAAACGGAGTTTCGTATTGCAATTTGTCTTTCATAATTGTAAAGCCATTTTCCTCTTCAAAAATATGTTCGTGTTTAAACGATTTGAATTTGCCTTTCTCCATTTCATCCACAAAATAATCATAGAGATTCATTGCCGTAATTCGACTTTTGTGAGTAAGGTAAAGCCCAAAATGTTTACCTCGCCAAGTTACGGTTTCGTTTAAATTAATTAAACCAGATGTTACACCCGCAATTGCTTTTTCTTTTGACGGACTTGCCGATTGCTGGTGAATGTCGATATTTCTTGCGGCGTCAAAAACGATTTGTTTTGAGGCTTTTATTTGGTTTCGAGGTTTATTGTTGTCATGATTTAAGTCTGTTTTTTACTTACTCTTGTCATTTCGGCGAAATGACAAACTATGTGAATTTGGGTTCTAAATTAAATCTCGAAAAGCCTCATCAATATTCCCAAACTTAAATCGAAACCCATTTTCTAAAAGACGTTTCGGAACTACATTTCGACTTTTTAAAACCAATTCTGTTTCTGTTCGAATAATAAAAGATCCAATTTCCAGAAAGAATTTATTCAGCGGAATTCCGAAAGGAAAACCAGCTGCTTTTCGAAGTTTCTGCATAAAATTGACATTACGAATAGGTTCAGGAGAAACAATATTAATAACGCCAGTCATTTCTTTTTCAATAATAAAGTCAACAGCATTGGCAAAATCATCTTCATGAATCCAGCTTACAAACTGATTTCCATTTCCCTGTTTTCCTCCAAAACCAATTTTTGCCAAAGTCTTTAAAGGAACAAAAGCACCGCCATTTTTTCCTAAAACAATTGAAGTTCGCAAAGCCGTTTTTAAAGTTTTTGGAGTTTCGGTTTTAAAGAATGCTTTTTCCCATGAAAGTGCAACATTTATAGAAAAGTCATTTCCAATTTCACCATCAGCTTCATTCATTTGTTTGTCAAGAGAATATCGATAAATGGTTGCGGTTGATGAATTCAGCCAATGTTTCGGCGGATTTTGACAATTTAAAACGGCTTTATTTAGAATTTTGGTGCTTTCAATTCGGGATAAAAGAATCTCTTTTTTATTCTTTTTCGTATAACGACAGTCAACTGATTTTCCGGCAAGATTGATTAAAACCGTTGCATTTTCTAATTCCTTTTCCCAGCCGGAAAGAGTTCTGGCATTCCAGTTTACATATTTTATTCCGTCAATTGTCTGAGATTTTCCGCGTGTTAGAATTACAATTTCTTCAAATTTATTTTTAAAATGATGGACTAAAACTTGTCCGAGAAAACCTGTTCCGGCAGCTATAATAAGTTTGTTCATTTGTTGAGTTTTGTTTTGTGTCGAATCAAACCCGACAGTCCCGAAGCCTCGGGAGAAAACCTGCCGGGTTTAGTTACGAATTAAGCTTTAAAAACCAATCTTTCTTCTCTTTGAGCTTCTTTTGCTTTTCTTTTTCCTCTAAAAAAGAAATATAAATTGAAGAATAACATGATGCCAAGATAAATAGAAAATCCTCCAATTTTGTAACTTAAATTTTCAATTAATTCCTGATAACTGTCACGGTTTAACTGCATTTCCAAAATCATTAAGGCAAAACCAATGTTTAAAAGATAAAATCCGGTTTCAAAAAGTTTGTTGGTTGCCTGAGCAATATCTTCACGGCCTTTAAATATATCAAGCATAAAGATTTTTCCGTTTTTAAAAAGAGTTTTAGAAACGTAATATGTTAATAATAAAGCGACTGGTAAATAGATTCCGTAACCGATTATAATTTTTGTAGTTTCCATAATATTTAGTTTTTATTGTTATGAATTAGTTTTTGAGCGTATTTAGTTATAATTAAAATGTTGAGGTAATGCAGAATTGAAATAATAAAAATTATAACAGCTGTTTTTATGCAGATGGTTTCAATTAATTGAGTGGATGAAATAATTTTTTGCCAGGAAATTAAAGTCATAGCACAATAGCCAATATTTAAAAGATAATAGGCGAGAAGTAAAACCTGATTTATTTTCTGGCAGAGATCGGCATGGTTTGGAATTAGCTCTAAAACAAAAACATTTCCGTTTTTGTAACAGATTTTTCCAACTTTTAGGATAATGAAAATAGTTATGATGAGATAAATAAAATAACCAATAATATTAAAATTCATGATTTCCAGGTTTACAAGGTTTAATACATTTCTTCCAGAACAGGAATAACCTGCAGTTTTCTTTTATTTTTTACCGTAATTTTTGATCCTTTAGCCAGAAAAATAGAAGTTGGTTTTTGAGTTTGAAGAAATCCGAAATCACTTCCATAATTTTTTTCAAAATCAATATCAATGCGATGATTTAAGACTTCATATTGTTCCCATCTTGGATGTGTAACTTCGTATTCAAAAGTAGTTTCTTGATCAATTTTTGTATACCCAAAATAATGTTCAGTAATAAATTCAGCTTCAGAATCATTTTCAATTTGTGTCAATACATTTTTAGTTTCTAATTCAATTGTATTCCACTCTTTGTCATTTTTCCATTGATAAATAAAAGTATTGGTATTGTTACTTTCAATAATTTCATGTCTCATTTTCTGAGTTTCATAATGTTCCTGATACAAAGTATTGGCAATAAATGTGATTGCTTTTTTAGGAACAATCTCTTTTATGAAAACCACTCCGCGTTTCCATTCGGCGTTTTCAAAACGTTTTACATAAAATCGCAGATTGACTTCTTCAAAATCAACATGAAAAGGAACTTTAATACCTAAAACTTTGGTGTTTTTAAACATAAAACCAACCAGACTGACATAACATTTGTTGTTCCAAATATCGATTTCTGTTCCTTCGGGAAGATATTTTTCTAAAATTTCTCTATCAACCTCATAATTAAATAAGGCTAAATTTTTCCATTCTGCTTTTAAGAAATCCATTTTAATTGTTTTTAAATTTTTAAACTTTCAGAAAAAATTGAAAGTTTGAATTAAATTTTTTTATTTGAGTAATTTGATAACCATACGGCCCAGCCAGTTTTCATTCATTTCTGTTACTTTGTCAAGCATGTTGTCAACTTTTAAAACGAAATCATATAGTTTTTCTGTTTGATCTACAAAGTGTTTTTCTTCAGCAGAATCTTTTGGTTCTATTGTCGAAACTTCTTTTAAGATTTTTAGAGTAGGTTTAATTTCTCTTTTACTTCTTTCTCTGGAGATTTTTACTGCTAGTTCATCCAAATCTTTTTCTGCGGTAAAAAATTCTTTTCTTTCTCCGGCTTTATATTCTTTATAAACAATTCCCCAATCCATTAAACCTCTCAGGTTCATACTTGCGTTTCCGCGGGAAATTTGCAATTCTTCCATAATTTCTTCCATAGAAACAGGTTCATTCGAAACCATTAATAAAGCATGGATTTGTGCCATAGTTTTATTAATTCCCCATTGAGAACCTAAAGCTCCCCAGGTTTGTACAAACTTATTTTTTGCTTCTTTGAATTCCATGAGACAAATGTATATAAAAGTTTTCAAACTTTCAAAAATAATTGAAAGTTTGAAAGTTTTTGCTTCGTTATGTGTAAGAATAGTTTTAGTGTTGTTGTTTTAAGTGGTTCATACATAATATTTTGTGTTTTATGACATTTTTTCTTAGTGTGTAAGAATTGTAATATAATTTCGTTCGTGGAAATATAATTAAGCTAGCCCAAGATCTATTTTCTACTTGATTTAAATGTGGAGCAGAACCCACTATAAAAAACGAGGCGGAACCCGAAAAGCCTTATGAGTAAGGAAAATAAACCAAAAAACAATGTCAATACCTACAAATCAATGCACGGTCTTTGTTCAAGTGTGGGCAGATGTCAATTCACTAAAACAAGGAAGTACTAACGGATGTTATGCTGTTAGTAACAAAAGCCAGCAATCAACTGGTGAAGGTTCGGCAAACTTAACTACTAAAGTAATCACTGGTAGTAATGTATGCTGGTCGGTTTTACCAATCGATCCTCAGTTTGCTAATGAATTTGCAATTACTCAGGTTGGAGCTCAATCTGGATGGGCGACTCCGCCGGCTCCAGTTCCAGGATCTCCTAATATGTTTACAGGACAGCTTACAACATCAACTGTTGGAGGAAATGTTAATTCAAATATAGTATTCAGCTATAATGGAGGAGGGCAATCTATAACAGTAACTCTGCCTGTAACTATTATACCTGTTACTGCTTAATAATTAATTAAAAAATAAAACTATGAATAATAGAACAAATTTAGCTTTTAGCGCAAGCTCTGTAATTCCTGCAAGAGTAATCAATATTGCAGTTGATACAGTCTTTTTATATAGCCAGACTTCTGGTCCATACGCAGGAACTGGTATTTATATGATGGATAATAATGCAGTTGGCGGCAGTACAGGAGAAGGTGGACTTGAGCTGTCTTCACAAGTTACAGCAGGTTTTGGAATCGCATTTAATGTTTTTCCTATTGATGCCGCTGGACAACAGGGAGATACTGTTCAAATTGTGGGGCTTGAGATTTCTAATGGTACAAATATTTTTGGAAATTGGGGATGGCCGGCACCACAGGCGACAGGATCATATCAGTGGTTAGGAACTGCTATGGTTCAAGGACAATGTACTTATCAAATTAAAATAGGAGTATCTGTTGGGGGGGCACCTATGCAGTATTACTGGTGGGACCCATTTTTAACATGCACCGCATAATATTTTAAGTGTATTACAAATTAGTACCTCCTAGTTTCCTCGGAGGTACTAATTCTTTATTATTGAAAATATTTTATATGTCATTCATTAAGAATAAAATTGACAGCAGTTGGTTAAACTCAATAAATTAATACTGTGATTGAAAGTAATAAAGAAATAAGAAAATCTAAAATTGCTCCGTCAACATGTACTGTCTTTATCCAAGTATGGGTTGATGTTAATATGTTGTATACAAACAATCCAGAAAAAGGCTGTTATGTAGTTGATAACAGAAGTAAATATTCTGAATTTGAAGGCACTGATCAATTACAGACTTGCGTTGTGTCTGGCAGTAAAATCTGCTGGAGTATACTGCCTGTTGATCTGCAATATAGCGGCAAGCTAATTATAACTTCAATTAATGTAGAATTTGCCTATAATGACCCGCCTTTGCCTTACGATGATAATTTAAATGTTTGGACTGGAATTGCTGCGGTTACTCTTACACTTAAAAGTATTCCTGGTAATTTAACTTTTAGTTACAATGACAGTTCCTTGAGCCGTACAGTTGTATTGCCTATTTGTGTAAGACCTTCTACGAGCGGATGCTGAGGACTATCTGAAGGACTCGTTTTACGGTGTTTTTGAAAGTCATTTTTAAGATAATTGAAAAAAATAAAAACAGCTTATTTTTTCTTTTGTCATCTTTTTCGAGTTTTATGACTCAGAATTCTCATTTCATAACATTTTTTTAATTATGTCTATCTATCTAATATAGTTTTGGTATAGAAATAAACCCAATCCTATTATTTAAAATGTTGGTTAAAAGCAATTAAATAATAAAACAAATCAAATAGGTGGAGCAGAACCCACTAAAAAAAACGAGGCGGATCCGAAAAGCCATACGAGTAGGAAACCAAAAACGAAAAGTTATGTCAGATTTATTAGCAGGTGCTTACTTAGCAAAAGGCACAATTGGAAATGTTGGAACACCAGGTGCTCCAATTGCATCATTTAGTTTAGTTGTTGTACCATCACAAAATTCTGTTTCTGGTACAGTAGTAATTACTCAGGCTGTACATGGCCCTGATAGCCATATTGTTGTTCCGGTAACTGGAAAAATATATGCAACTGGATTTGGACAATTTACTCAAGTTGTGAGTTTAAAAGGACAGTATGTTCACACTTTCCCTCCTCCTGCAATTGGTGCTTTTTTAGCAGATTTTGATGCTCATTTAGCGATTGATGGTTCATGGAATGGAACAGGAGGTTTTTCATATTATCAACATGATATTGAAAACGTACCAGTAAAAGCTGCTGCAAATTTACAAGCTGAGTTGGCATAAAAAAGACCCCAAATTTTAACAACTCCAAAAACGATATGATTAGGAATTTAATAGAGTTCCTGATTTGGTTACTGTTTTGATTTAAAGGGTCGTCTAGTTTAGACGGCCCTTTTTTATTACCCAAAAAATAAATCTCAAAAAATGAAAAAGAAAACAATTATAACCACAGCAGTTGTTCTTACAGCAGCAGCGGGCTCATTACTTTTTTTGAATAAAGAAAAAATAATGGATAAAACCGCGTATGCCGATAATGCAGCTGAACCTTGTAACTGCGAAGCCAGCTGGTTTCCGCATGAGCAGACTCCCGCGCCAGCAGAAGGCGACGGAAGTCCATTTGATACTTCAAGCACTACCAATTGTATTTTTCATCAATGGTCATGGCAAAAATTTTTATGGGTAACAAAACCTCTTCCAAGCGGCAATCCGCTGTTTTTAGATTCTTTAGATATTGTTACTCCCGAAATGGAACGTGTCAGCCCGCAGCTAGGCGTAAAATTGGTTTTAACCTCAATTGCTCAGGCAGGTCCGGGCGGCGTTTTAGTCTCTAATCCAAAGGTCGTTCCGGGAAAAACGGCTGGCGATACTGTATTTTATTCTATACACGTAAACAAAATATTATTTGATAAAGCAATTATTGCAGCTTCAGAAATCAACAGCGGAAAAACACCTTATTCAAATCTGGAAACATTTCCGGTTGGTTCGCTTGAATTAAAAGTTTCATGGATCAGCACAGCTTCAATTCCAAAAGAAAAATTAGGAGATTACTTTATTACTAAAGCTGCAGTTAAAAATAAAACCGGACAATACGAAGCAAAATCGGTTGCATTATTGGGAATGCATGTTGTAGGAGTTGTAAAAAATCATCCTGAATTTATCTGGGCTACTTTTGAGCATAAAGACATGGCTCCAATTTATGACTGGAAAAATAATTCTGTAACATCAAAGGATGAAAAACTGCTTTATGAAAGCGGTACAGATTCAGGCTTAAAAGGTATTACTTGGGATAGAACTAATAAGAAACCATTAGTGCCAGGTAAAGCATTTGTTCTTTATGAATATGGTGTTCCAAAAGTTGTTGAAACTAATGCATACATGAAAACAAGCCAGTCAGAGCCAGTTAATTTTAATAATATTGATTTCATTAATAAATGTGTAGCTTCAAAACTAAATGATGTTTTCAAAAACTACTTTTACAATGGCTCAATTTGGCTGGATACTGATGGAATGTCTCCTTCAGATCAGGCGAAAGCAATTGTAAAAAGACAAATATCAAGTGTGCTTCCAGATTCATTGGCAAGAGGCTCTTCAAATTTGGCCAATATTACAATGGAAACTTATACGCAGACATTTAAAGACAGCATTCATAAAATTAATGCCGGCAATTTGGTAAACTGCTTTACTTGTCATCAATCTCAAAATTTTGATAAAACCCGCGGTATAGGAAAATCGCCTTTGTATTTAAGCCACATTTTCGAGTCTTACTTATACACAACAAAACCTAAACCGGTAACAGGGAAAAATGCAGGTAATGCTAACCTGAAAGTACAACGTATAGAAGAAACAGAATCACTTAAACTAAAACAGTTTGATGAGTTTGTTCGTAACAATAAATAATACACTAAGGTGTTTTATTGATTTTGCTCCAAAAGGTGAAAAACCGAAGCATTGCTTCGGTTTTTCTATTTATTGTTTGTTTTCTTTTGAAAGAAGTTAGGCTTTTTAAGAATGTTTTTCTGAAAATTATAAAGTTATGTTAATTCACTACTTGAAATTTTAAATTAAATAATGAGAAAGATATTTTTGTAAAAATCACAATTTATGGAATTATACTACACTTTTTCAGTACTTATTGTACTAGCTTCTTTCTTCGCCTATTTGAATTTAAGATTTTTAAAACTTCCGGGAACGATAGGAATCATGATTATTGCCATGTTGGTTTCAGTTGGAATTCGCTTACTGGGAGATTCTTATTTTCCTGCTACTACAAGACATTTTTTTGATTTAATAAAAGAATTTGATTTCAATGAAATCTTAATGGGAGCAATGTTGAATTTTCTTTTATTTGCTGGAGCACTGCACGTAAATATGGCTGATTTGAAAGAACAGAAAGTGCCTATTATGATTTATTCTACAGTAAGCGTTGTATTATCTGCTTTAATTATTTCGATGCTCTTATATTATATCGCACCGTTTTTAGGAATCAATATTCCTTATGTATTCTGTCTGGTTTTTGGAACACTGATTTCTCCAACCGATCCAATCGTGGTTCTGGGAGTTTTAAAAGAAGCCAAAGTTCCTAAAAGAATAGAAACTAAAATTGTTGGAGAATCCTTATTTAACGATGGAGTAGCGGTAGTAATGTTTGCTGTTGTTCTTAAAATGGCAACTGACCCAACATTTGACGTGAGTTTTAGTTCTATCGCCTGGCTTTTTGCAAAAGAAGGAATTGGCGGACTTTTATTAGGAGCCGTTTTTGGATTTACAGCATCAAAAGTCATGAAGAAAATCGACGATTATAAGGTTTCGGTTTTAATAACACTTTCAATTGTAACTGGCGGATTTTTAGTTGCACAGAGTTTACACGTTTCAAGTCCGCTGGCGATGGTTGTTGCCGGATTAATTATTGGAAACTATGGTAAAAAAGTTGCGATGAGCGAAGTAACTAAAGATTACTTAGGAAAGTTTTGGGAACTTATCGACGAAATCTTAAATGCAGTTCTATTCTTATTTATTGGTTTTGAATTGTTATTACTTCCAGATTTGAACAAACAATTGCTAACAGGATTTGTAGCTATTTTTATTGTTCTTTTCTCAAGATTGACTTCTATAGTTCTGCCTTGGAAATTCTTCGACATTTTTAAGTTCTTCGGAATTAAATCTGCTTATAATAAAGGTTCGTTGATGGTTTTGGTTTGGGGCGGAATTCGCGGTGGAGTTTCGATTGCTTTGGTACTTTCTATGCCTGAAGGAGAATATAAAAACCTTTTACTTGAAGTGACTTATATCGTGGTCTTATTTTCAATTGTTGTACAAGGACTTACAGTTGGAAAATTAGCTAAAAGAGTTTTGGAGAAAGAATAAGAAAATAGAATCAAGAATAAAGAGCAAAGAAAATAAATGCTAGAATAAAGATTTTATTTTTAAAACTAAAAAAAGGACTTACTCACTTTTGAGACAGTCCTTTTTTTATAGCTCCAGAGGAGCATAATATTTATAGAAAATGCGATTCCAAATATCAAAAGCTCCAGCGGAGCGACACAATATTTTATTTATCGTTTATCTTCTTTAGAATAGTTCGATTCTCCGTTAATATTAATCTCTCCGCCTAAAAAACGAGGTTCGCGATTTCTCAGAACATCAAAGAAAGATTTAAAAACAGAAAGGTATTCTCTAAAAGTAACATATTTGTATCCTAAATATTCTCCATTATTAGCAGAAAAACCAACTGACTTTATTTCTAATTTGTTGCCAATATAAACCGCACGGTTTAAATGATATTCCTGAGAGATTAAAGTGGCTTTCTTAATTTTGAAAATATGTTTAGCACGATACATTGTTGAGTAAGTATCAAAACCCGCATAATCAACAAATATTTTAGTTGTATCAACACCCTGATTATAACAGTAATTTTTCATTACAGTTAATTCATCATATTCATCACGGCCATTATCTCCCGAAAGTAAAATTTTATTGATACGTTTTGCTTTCCAAAGCATAATTCCGGCATCCAAACGATCTTTTAAATATTTGCTCGGCTGATCTCCGTTAATTCCTGCTCCAAAAATAATTCCCACATCATTTTTAGGTAACTTTTTAATTGAGTAATAAATCTTGGTTTCGGTTGAAGATTTTACCCAATAATTTACTGCAACAATCGCAATTAACCCGATAATGGCAAGGTAAAACGCTATTTTGATATATTTTTTCACGACTTATTTTTGTAAGATTAAGATTTAAAAAATGCGAAGATAGTTAAAGTAAAACAAATAAAAAACCGAAGCATTTCTACTTCGGTTATAATCTGAAATCTATCCCGATAGCTATCGGGTCTAAAATCTAAAATTAAAGCAATCCCGCTCTTTTCAGCAAAGCTTCCGGTTTTGGTTCCTGACCTCTAAAACGTTTGTATAAAGTCATTGGATGTTCTGTTCCTCCTTTTGAAAGAACGTTATCTTTAAATTTCTTAGCAATTTCTTCGTTGAAAATTCCATTTTCATGGAAATATTCAAAAGCATCAGCATCCAGAACTTCAGCCCATTTGTAGCTGTAATATCCAGAAGAATAGCCGCCTTGAAAAATATGAGAAAAAGCGGCACTCATAGCATTTTCTTTTACATCTGGATACAATTGTGTATTAGCAAATTGTTCAGTTTCGAAAGTCTTTAAATCTGTAATAGAAGTTGGATCTTGTCCGTGCCAAGCCATGTCTAATAATCCAAAACTTAATTGGCGCAGCGTTGCTAAACCTTCTTGGAAACTTGCACTTTCTTTAATTTTCTGTACATATTCAATCGGAATGATTTCTCCCGTCTCATAATGATTCGCAAACAAAGCCAAAGCTTCCGGTTCGTAACACCAGTTTTCCATAATCTGACTTGGTAATTCTACAAAATCCCAGTAAACAGAAGTTCCGGATAAACTTGGATAAACTGTATCAGCCAGCATTCCATGCAAACCATGTCCAAATTCGTGGAATAAAGTCGTTACTTCATTAAAAGTTAATAATGAAGGTTTTGTTTCGGTTGGTTTCGTGAAATTACAAACGTTAGAAATATGCGGTCTTTCGTTTACGCCGTCTTTCACATATTGCGATTTGAATGAAGTCATCCATGCACCGTTTCTTTTTCCTTTTCTTGGGAAGAAATCAGCGTAGAAAATAGAAACTAAATTGTCATTAGCATCTTTTACTTCATAAGTGGTAACTTCTTCATGATATTTATCGATATCAAAAACCTCGGTAAAAGTTAAGCCGTATAATTTTTTAGCAACTGTAAAAGCGCCGTCTAATACTTTTTCTAATTGAAAATAAGGTTTCAGCTTTTCATCGTCTAAATTAAAAAGCTGTTGTTTTAATTTTTCAGAATAATAAGCACCGTCCCATTTTTCTAATTGTTCTATTCCGTCCAATTCTTTCGCGAAAGCAGTTAACTCAGCAAATTCTTTTTGAGCTGCTGGTTTAGCTTTTGCCAATAAATCATTTAAGAAAGAGAAAACTTTCTCTGGACTTTCAGCCATTCTTTCTTCCAGAACAAAATGTGCGTGTGTTTTGTAACCTAATAAATTGGCTCTTTCGTGACGGAGTTTAGCAATTTTTAGAACATTTTCTTCATTGTTAAATTCGTTATTCTGAAATGCTTTTGCTCCAAAAGCAATCGCCATTTTTTTACGCAGTTCGCGATTATCAGCATAAGTTAAAAACGGAATATAACTTGGATGATCTAAAGTGAAAATCCAGCCTTCTTTTTCCTGATTTTTGGCTAATAATCTAGCAGCTTCGATCGTTCCTTCTGGTAAACCAGATAAATCTTTTTCATCAGTTAAATGCAATTCGAAGTTGTTGGTTTCTGCTAAAACATTTTCGCCAAATTGTAAACTCAATTTCGATAATTCTTTGTCGATTTCTCTTAACTGGTTTTTCTTGTCTTCTGGCAGATTAGCTCCGTTTCTCGAAAAACTTTTGTATTTTTTATCTAATAAAGTTGTTTGTTCAGGATTTAAACCTAAACTTTCTTTTTGATCGTAAACGGCTTTTACTCTCGCAAATAAATCTGCATTCAAACGAATGTCATTTCCAAATTCTGAAAGTAAAGGCGAAACTTCCTGTGCAATTTTCTGCATTTCGTCATTCGTTTCAGCTGAATTCAAATTGAAGAAAATACTCGAAAGACGATCCAAAATATCGCCTGAATAATCCATCGCTACGATTGTGTTTTCAAAAGTTGGCGCATCTGGATTATTTACAATCGCATCAATTTCGGCTTTAGCCAAAGCAATTCCTTCGTTGAAAGCAGGAACATAATCTTCGATTTTAATTTGCGAAAAAGGCGCGGTATTATGTTTGGTGTTAAAGTATTGTGTTAAAACGCTCATTTTTTTAGTTTTCAGTCTCAGTCCCAGTTTTCAGTATGAAAAAATGAGACTAAAGAGTTGTTTTTTTAGTTTTCAGTCACAGTCTCAATTTTCAGTGCTCTCTGAGACTGAAAACTATTTAAGACTTTCAGCCGCTTTATTAACCGCAGCTTTGAGTTCTTCTTTATAAGAAATAATAGTATCTAAAACTTTTTTGTCATGGCTTCCAATGATTTGCGCTGCTAAAATTCCAGCATTTTTTGCACCGTTTAAAGCTACAGTTGCAACAGGAACGCCTCCTGGCATTTGCAGGATTGATAAAACAGAATCCCATCCATCAATCGAATTGCTTGATTTTACAGGAACTCCAATTACAGGAAGCGGAGACATTGAAGCCACCATTCCCGGTAAATGTGCTGCACCGCCCGCTCCAGCAATAATTACCGAAATGCCGCGAGTATGTGCATTTTTACTGAAATCGAATAATTTCTCTGGCGTTCTGTGTGCCGAAACGATATCTACTTCAACTTCTACATTAAATTGTTTTAATATGTCGATTGCATCCTGCATAACTGGCATATCTGAGATGCTTCCCATTATAATGGCTACTTTGCTCATGTTTTTTATTTGTTTCAAGTTTTAAGTTTCAGGTTTCAAGTTATTTCTGATACTTAAAAAATATTATAGTTTTAAACTGTAAACTGTAAACTGTAAACTGTGACTGCAAACTAATTTAAGCGCTAATCACTTTAATTGTATTCTTAACTTCTTGTGCAATTCGTCTTGCTTCCTGCATATTTTCATTTACAATTGTCACGTGACCCATTTTTCTGAACGGACGTGTTTGTTTTTTACCGTAAATATGCGGTGTAACGCCATCCCAGCCTAAAATGGTTTCGATGTTTTCATATACTACATTTCCAGAATGACCTTCGGCACCCACTAAATTTACCATAATTCCGGCAACTTTACTGTCTGTGTTTCCTAACGGAAGATCTAAAATAGCACGTAAATGATTCTCGAATTGTGAAGTATAACTTGCTTCAATAGAATAATGACCTGAATTATGAGGGCGCGGAGCAACTTCGTTTACCAAAATTTCATCTTCATTGGTTTGAAACATTTCAACAGCCAAAAGTCCAACGTGATTGAATTTTTCTGAAACATTCAAAGCAATTGCTCTGGCTTTTTCTGCCACTTTTTCGTCGATTCTTGCCGGGCATATTACGTATTCAACTTGGTTTGCTTCTGGGTGAAATTCCATTTCTACAACCGGATATGTTTTAATTTCTCCTGATGGATTTCTTACTACAATTACCGCCAATTCGTTTTTGAAAGGAACCATCGTTTCTGCAATACATTCTACATTTGGTAAATCGTCCATGTCTGAAATCTGACGAATTACTTTTACGCCATTTCCGTCATATCCAAACTCGGTGCATTTCCATACAAACGGAATAGTGATTTCGTTGTTTCCAACAGATTTTTGCAAATGTGCAGGACTTTCAAAACGTAAATATGATGCAGTTGGGATATTACTTTGAGTATAAAAATCTTTTTGAGTTCCTTTATTCTGAATTCCTTTTAAAGTTTTAGGAGACGGATATACTTTTACGCCTTCGTTTTCTAACTGCGTTAAAGCTTCAAGGTTTACCAATTCGATTTCAAAAGTCAGAACATCGACTTGTTTTCCAAAATTGTAAACCGTTTCGTAATCCATTAAATCGCCTTTAAAGAATTTGTTGCAGGCAATTTTACTTGGTGCTTCGTCGCTTGGATCCAGAACGTAAGTTTGTATGTCAAATTTTCTGGTGTCGAACAAAAGCATCTTGCCTAATTGTCCGCCGCCTAATATTCCTAATTTAAAATCAGAAGAAAAATAATTCATTTTGAGTTGTGTTTTTGCAAAGATACTTTTTAATCTTTTTTCAGCCAAAATTTAGTTTTTTTCGCCACGAATTGATAAAGTTTTGCCACTCCCGATAGCTATCGGGATAAAAGGATGAAAAATGATTTTCTACTTTTTGTTTTTTGCCACGAATTCACGAATTTTTATTAAACCTATGTTTAAAAATAATTCGTGAATTCGTGGCTATTAAAACTATTCAATTTTTTTTAAAACTTCGCGTGCTACGGCTTTGTAAGCTGCCGAATGATCTCCGTAATCTTTATTCAGGATGATTTGTAATTCAGGATGAATCCAGTCGTAGTGGTTTCCTAAAACATATAATGTTCTTATAGAATATGCTTTTGTCGCAACTTTTACATCATTAATAAGCCAGTCAAAACTTGCCTCTATGCAGTCCTGAAGATTTTTTTCTGATAAATGAATGCTATTTTCGTCTTTTTTATAATGTGATTTCACTAAGAGCTGTACGACTTTTGCAATAGGGCGAATAGAACTTTCGTCTTTTAAAACTTTTAGATTCGAAAAGAAAAAATCAAGATGAGGCTGCAGCCAAAGCAATTCTTCATACGATACAAACTCTAAAATCCAGCAGGCTTTGTGATTGTTTTTGTCTTCGGGCGAAAAACAAATCGAAATTAATTCATTAAACAAATATGGATTTTCGAGAACATCCTGTGCGCACTTTAAACGGTTTTCCCGATAAGCGCTTACATAATCCAGTTTTTCCTGCAATTCAGAAAGTACGGTCATTGAATTTGTTTTGGTTTCAAGCATCTAAAATAAATAATTTAAGGATACGGCTCCGTAATAATTTACAGGAAGTCCCGGATAATAATATCGTGGAGATGAGTTTCCTGTTGGTACTGCATTTGGCAGAATCAGCGAAGCATATTTCTCATTGGTTACATTGTTTACCCCGGCAGAAATATGGCTCGTTAAACCTTGTAAAATTTCAAATCGATAACCAGTTTTTAAATTCAGAATATTGTATGAATCTGAATAAGCTGTGTTGGCATCATTTAGCTGAATTTCTCCCACAAATTGATAATCAGTACTAAAGTAAACGCCAATATTGGTATTTAATGTTATGCCTGCATTAATTTTTTGAGGAGCAACTCCTGTTAGTTTGTTTCCAGAAAAATCATTACCGCTGTCAATAAATTCTTTGAATTTGTAATTTCCTATAGATCCTGCTAAATAAGAGTTCAACGCCAAAAATCGATTAATGGGCCAATTGTGATTTAAAGTAATTTCGATTCCTTCATGAAATGTTTTTCCCGCATTTGTGCCCACATATTGGTCATCGCCGACTCTTTTGGCAACCAGTAAGTCTTTAATCTCCATTCGGTACAAAGATATTTCGGTATAAAGTCTTTTGTTGAAAAAGTAGAATTTTCCACCGACTTCAAAATTATATCCGTTTTCAGGTTTTATGTCAGGATTGATTTTGCCTTCACTTGTAAGTGTTTCTTCTGTGGCAGGAAGTGAAAATCCCCGGCTGACAGAAAAATAAAGTGTTTTTAAAGAATGTGGTTTGTATAGAAATGAAATTTGCGGCGAAAAAATGCCATCATAACTATATTCTTCATTGATGTTTTCTGTATAATTGTTGAGGTCAAATCTGGTTTTGTTATAATTTAAACCTGCCTGAATTTCTAATTGATCAGATAATAAAGTTCTTAATTGGGAAAATATATTGTAGAAATGTCTTTTTTGATCCGTTTCTGTAAGTTGATTTCCCTGCAGACTTCCTAAACCATTATTTTGCTGATAAAGATTTTGAAAAGTATTTCCATTATACGTATCTGTAAAATATTCTGCACCGGCAATAAACTGATTTTCGACTCTTCCAATTTTAAAATTTCCCGAAAATTGAGTTCTTGCACCTGTCGCAAATGTATATTGACGAAGAATATCAAATGGACGAGGTTCGTTGCTGTCTTTATAATTGATAAAAACTGAAGTTGAATTCTTCAAATTTTCATTAATATTAAAATCATAAGCCAATCCGCCCAAAACCGATTTGTATTCTTTATAACCTTTTGAAGCCACCCAGGTTGGCGCTCCAGCTTTTGGATTTGTATTAAAAACTTCTTTACTAATCGAACTCGGAATAAAAGCCTTTAAATAAGTATAATTTGAAAAGTAGGTAAATTTGCTGTTTTCTTTTCGGAATAATTCTCCGGCAAGTGTAATTCCTTCGCGATTATAAGAACTGTTTTCCCGCCAGCCGTCCGTTTTTAAATTGTGGTAGCTGATGTTCAAACTTCCTGATTTTTCATCTAAACCAAAATTCAGGCTGTTTTTTAATAATCCAAAAGAACCAAAAACAGTACTTATTCCCGCACTTTGGTCTCCGTTATTAGAAAGTTGAGGTGAAATTAAAATTGCACCGCCCAAACCTGCGCCATAAACACTCGAAAGCGGACCTTTAATAATTTCGATTTGATTGAGATTTTCGAGATCAATATCATCAATAACCGTTTCGCTGTTTCCGGATGTTAATGGAATACTGCCATAAAAAGCTCTGATTTTATTGGTTCCATAGGTGGTTCTTGCGCCAATACCGCGAATAGAAATTCGGCTTGTTGTAAAATTAGAAGACTGCATAAAAACACCCGGAATTGTATTGATTACCGTTGTAATATCTGTGGTATTATTTTGCAGCAAATCTTTTTTTGAAAGAATACCTATCGAAGCCGGGGTATTTAATAAACTATTATTAATGTGCAGTGAACTGATAACAACTTCTTTCAGCTTTTCAGTTTTGAGAGAATCAATAGTTTTGCTTACCTTTTTTTGTGCTTCTATGTTTTGAAAAACAAAAAGTACAAAAACAAGAAAACAATATTTTTTTAAAATCATAAGATAAAATTAAGGGGCAGCATTTTTTTTAACACATAGAAACATAGCATTGATTGAGGCAAAAAAGGCGTTTCATGTATTTAACAACTTCTTTTTAAGCAAAATCTATGTCTCTATGTGTTTAAAATTTTCTTTTATAGTGGTTCTAATCCCTATCCAGATTGGAATTTGGGTTTTAGAAATTGAAATTTAGAATATTTATTTGGCTGTCACTTTCCAAATAGTATTACTGCTGTCGTCATTTACTAAAAGAGAACCATCGTTCATAACCGTCACGGCAACCGGACGCCCGTAAACTTCTGCCTTATTTTCATCAGAAATAAAACCTGTTAAAAAATCTTCTGGTTTTCCCGAAGGTTTTCCATCTTTAAAAGGAACGAATAAAACTTTGTAACCCGAAATTTTAGAGCGGTTCCAAGATCCGTGTTGTCCAACGAAAACACCATTTTTATATTTTGCAGGAAAAGCATCTTTTGTGTAAAAAGCCAATCCTAATGAAGCTGTATGAGCACCAACCGGAACATCCGGAACAATTGCTTTTTCAACTAAATCTTTTCTTTCGCCTTTCATTCTTGGATCAGGAATACTTCCAAAATAAGAATAAGGCCATCCATAAAAGCCATCTCTTTTTACGCTTGTAATATAATCCGGAACTAAGTCATCGCCTAATTCATCACGTTCGTTTACCGCAGTCCAAAGTTCTTTATTAACAGGATTCCAGTCCATTCCAACCGGATTTCGAAGTCCCGAAGCGTAGATTTTTTCACCAGTTCCGTCAGGATTAATTTCCAAAATTCCGGCTCGGCGAACTTCTTTGTCTACACCATGTTCAGCATTATTACTTCCTGAACCTACAGAAACATAAATTTTGCTTCCGTCCAGACTTGCTAATAAATTTCGCGTCCAGTGATTGTTGTAACCTCCGGCAGGAAGCTCAAGTATTTTTTCGCCTTTTGTTTCTAATTTCAGCGGATTGTTTTTATAAGGATAACGGTATAATCCGTCAGTATTTGCGATGTAGAAAAAGTCTTTTAAAACCAGCATTCCAAAAGGTTTGTTTAAACCAGAAATAAAAACCTCACGAGTTTCAAATTTTCCATCTTTGTCTTTATCGCGCAAAACCGTAATTTGATTTTTACTGGTTCTTGTTCCGCTTTCTACTATAAAAATATCCTGATTAGGAGCAATGTAAGTCCAACGCGGATTTTCGAATCCATCTGCAAATTTTGTTACTGTAAAACCTTCCGGTGCTTTAGGAGTTTTATCTTTTGGCCAGCCAATAACTTTGCTGTTGTTTGTTTTAGATTCGGTTGCATATGGAGGAGGAAGCGTAATGTCTCCAACAGCAGTTTTAACAACATTGCCAGGCTGTTTTGCTAAAGCTTCTTTTTCTTCTTTTTTCACCTGTCCGTTGCAGGCAGTCATTAATGCCAATAGTGGTATTGAAAATAAGGTTAAGGATTTTTTCATTGGTTTTTTGGAGTTAAATAATTATATCAGAACAATTTAATAAAATTAAAAATAGCGACAAGAAGGCATTTGTAAATATTAACTGATCTTTAACATTCGTAAAAAAATATACTTGGACTGCTTATTTTGATATAAACTGTTAAGTTCTAATTCTGTATCTTTGTCCATTATTTTAAAAAGAAAAATAATGATACAACTTCACGATAAACAATTTGTTCCGTTTATTTCGGCTAAAGAAATTGATTTTGCTTTAACCAAATTAGCGGCTCAGGTAGAAGATGATTTTGGAGATGATACTCCTATTTTTATTGGAGTTTTAAACGGTGCCTTTATGGTGGTTTCCGATTTTTTAAAAAAGTATAAAAAACCATGCGAAGTTTCATTTATAAAAATGGCTTCTTATGAAGGAACTGAAACAACAAATTCAGTTAAAGAATTAATTGGAATTAATCAGGATTTGTCAGGCCGAAGTGTTGTCATTATAGAAGATATTGTCGATACAGGAAATACAATCGAAGAGTTGAAGCATTTATTTAAAGCACAAAATGTAAAGCACTTTAAAGTGGCAGCTTTGTTCTTTAAACCAGAGGCTTATAAAAAAGACATGAAAATTGATTATGTGGGAATCAGAATCCCAAATAAATTCATTGTAGGTTACGGACTTGACTATGACGGTTTAGGAAGAAACCTGACTGAAGTTTACAAATTAGCAGAATAATAAACAAAACACAACTATATATTCATTTAAAACTTCTTGAAAAATAAGAAGTAACAACACGTACATTCATTATGATTAACATCGTTTTATTTGGAAAGCCTGGTGCAGGAAAAGGAACTCAGGCAGAATTTTTAAAAGAAAAATACAATTTAACTCACCTTTCTACAGGAGATATTTTTCGTTTCAATTTAAAAAATGATACTGAACTAGGAAAACAAGCAAGAGTTTTTATGGACAACGGAGAATTAGTTCCTTGTGAAGTAACAACTGCAATGTTAATTGACGAAGTAAAAAAACATCCGGATAGTGCAGGATTTTTATTCGACGGATATCCAAGAACTTTAGATCAGGCAGAAGCTTTAGATAAATTTTTACCAACAATTGGTTCTAGCGTAACAGCTACAATTGCTTTAGAAGCTGATGATGAAATTTTGGTAAAACGTTTACTTGAAAGAGGAAAAACAAGCGGAAGAGCTGACGATCAGGACGAAGAAAAAATTCGTGTGAGATATCAGGAATACAACGAAAAAACAGCTCCTTTAATTGGATATTACAAAGATCAAAACAAATTTTACGCTGTTGATGGTATCGGAACTATCGAACAAATCACAGAGCGTTTAACATCAGTTATAGATAATTTGTAACAAACGGATTAAAATAACCCTGTTGCAATTTATAATTGAAAAACCAAATAAATAACGAATCTACTAAACATTGGAAATACTAATAATATTTTTTCTAATACTATTAAACGGAGTTTTTTCTATGTCTGAAATTGCCCTTATTTCAGCTAGAAAAAACCGACTGGAAACAGCAGCAAAAAAAGGAAATAAAAGTGCAAAAACAGCACTCGATCTGGCTAATTCGCCTAATAAATTTTTATCGACAGTTCAAATTGGAATTACCTTAATTGGTATTTTAACGGGTATTTATTCAGGAGATAAAATTACTGCCGACGTTGAGGTTTTTGTTGCAGGATTTGCCGCTTTAAAACCTTACGCACATTCAATTGCGGTTGGAATTGTGGTTGTTGTTTTAACGTTTTTCTCTCTGGTTTTAGGAGAATTGCTGCCAAAACGAATTGGATTAAATTATCCGGAATCGATTGCTAAAATGGTTGCAATGCCAATGAAAGTAATTTCGATAATTACTGCACCTTTTATTTGGTTATTAACTTCTTCAACAGATTTTTTACTGAATATTTTTCAGATAAAACCAACTGCTGACGGGAAAGTTACCGAAGAAGAAATTAAAGCTATCATTAAAGAAGGAACAGAAGTAGGGGAAGTTCAGGAAATTGAACAAGATATTGTGGAGCGTGTTTTTCATATTGGCGACCGAAAAGTAAGTTCGCTTATGACACACCGTAAATCAGTAGATATGCTTCCGTTGAATGCTGATAAAACTAAAATCAAAGAATTAGTTGTTCAGGATTTGCATGCCGTTTATCCGGTTTACAATGAAAATTACGATGATATCGTTGGTGTAGTTACTTTAAAAAACATATTTGCCAATATCGAAAACGACAATTTTGATTTTGCTTCTATAATGACAGATGCTCCTTATTTAATGGAACAAACTACTGCTTACAAAGCTTTAGAAAATTTCAAAAAAACCGGAGTTCATTATGCATTAGTTTCAGATGAATACGGTGTTTTTCAGGGAATGATTACTTTAAATGACATTCTGGAAGCGCTGGTTGGTGATGCATCAGAATTTTACAAAGATGAATTCCAGCTTATAGAAAGAGAAGACGGGTCATGGCTGGTTGACGGACATTATTCGCTGCACGATTTCTTGACGTATTTTGAGTTAGATGAGCTGACAAATGATTACGAAGTAAACACAGTAAGCGGAATGATTATGACTGAGCTTTCTCATATTCCTAAAGAAGGAGAAAAACTGGTTTGGCAGAAATTCGTCTTGGAAGTTGTCGATATGGACGGTGTTAAAATTGATAAAGTGCTTGTAAAAACGCTTAAAGAATAAATAAAAAAGTTTTCAGTCAAAGTTTTCAGCCGCAGTTTGTGCTGAAAATCTGGACTGGCACTGAAAAATAAATAAAATAGAATTTAGAAATAGAAATTAGAGTAATCTAAAATCTAAAATCTAAAATCTGAAATTCAGAAAAATGACAGAAGGAAATTTTGTAGATTACGTTAAGATATATGTTTCATCCGGAAAGGGAGGAAAAGGATCTACGCATTTA
The DNA here is from genome assembly GCF_052044235.1 of Flavobacterium sp. 22659. Taxonomy (NCBI): domain Bacteria; kingdom Pseudomonadati; phylum Bacteroidota; class Flavobacteriia; order Flavobacteriales; family Flavobacteriaceae; genus Flavobacterium; species Flavobacterium sp. 22659. The sequence continues at coordinate 406,096 of NZ_JBQEMU010000001.1, read as the reverse complement.
CATAGAGAGAAATTTATTGAAAAAGGCGGTCCGGACGGTGGAGACGGAGGTCGAGGCGGACATGTGTATTTAGTTGGGAATAAAGGACTCTGGACATTATTTCATTTAAAGTTTGCGCGCCATATTAAAGCTGGTCACGGTGGAGATGGAGGATCAGACAGAAGTACGGGAGCAGATGGAGAAGATAAATTTATTGAAGTGCCATTAGGAACTGTTGTAAAAGACAAAGAAACAGGCGAGGTACTTTTTGAAATCACAGAAGACGGTGAAAAAAGAATTCTGGCAAAAGGAGGAAAAGGAGGTTTAGGAAACTGGCATTTTAGAAGTTCGACTAATCAAACGCCTCGTTATGCACAACCAGGTTTACCTGGTTTAGAAATGGACGTTATCCTTGAACTTAAAGTTTTGGCCGATGTTGGATTAGTTGGTTTTCCTAATGCAGGAAAATCTACTTTATTGTCTGTATTGACTTCTGCAAAACCAAAAATTGCCGATTATCCTTTTACAACCCTAAAACCAAATTTAGGAATTGTTGCTTACAGAGATTTTCAATCTTTTGTAATTGCTGATATTCCCGGAATTATTGAAGGTGCGGCAGAAGGAAAAGGTTTAGGACATTATTTCCTGCGTCATATCGAACGTAATTCAACTTTATTGTTTTTAGTTCCTGTAGATACACCGGATATAAAAGCTGAGTATGATATTTTGGTGAATGAATTAACAAAATATAATCCTGAAATGTTAGACAAAGAACGTCTTTTGGTTATCTCAAAATGTGATATGCTGGATGATGAACTTAAGGCCGAATTAAAAGCTGAATTAGATGTTTCTTTTAAAGATATTCCATATATGCTTATTTCATCTGTTGCCCAGCAAGGTTTGACAGATTTAAAAGATAAGCTTTGGAAAATGCTTAACGAATAATATCATTTTATTATAAATATAAAAACCCGGCAATGCAGATTGCCGGGTTTTTTACTTTCTGTATGACAAAACAAAAAGTATAGAGGATTTTACTTTCTAACTTAAATCCTGTAAAGTTTATAGGCCAAAATTCTTAGAAATTCCAATGTTTAGAGTTTTTCCAAAATTGAAACCTAAATTTTCTTGTCTCGGATCATTTTTTCCATCAAGATTGTCGTAGTTTATTCCTCCGATAGAGAAGTTTAACCCAAAACCATTTTTCATATTAATAAATAAAGCAGGTGTTAAGCTGGCATAAAAACCTTTTGCATTATTTACTGAAGTGTTTTGATACCCTGCACCCAGATCTGCAAAAACAGAAAACATTTGTGAAAGCGGAGTTGAATAACGTACAAAACCTCCAATTTTATATTTTTCAGTTTTATCTATCCCAGTAGTTTTTACATTCATAATTGATCCTTCAACTCCCGCAGTCCATTTTTCTGCAAATTGGTATCCAACTCTTGGTGAGAATTCGAAATTTTCAAGTTTAGAATCTCCTAATTTTTCTGAAGCATATCCAACATTTCCTCCTAATAAAATAGAATTTTTCTGTGCGCTTGCAATTGTTGTAATTAATAATACAACTGCTGCTAATAATTTTTTCATGGTTAATTTATTTAATTGGCGGCAAATTTAGAATAAATATAATTGTAAGAAATGTTTTAAGTTTAAAATTTTATATTGTGAGTTAATTTTTATAAAATGTTTGTGATTTTAATTTTTAAAATCATTTTTAAAATAAATTTTAAGTATTTTTCTATGGTTTAGTTTAAAGATTTCATAATTTATTTGGTTTTAGGATTAATTAAGAATTTCGAAAAATCATCAAATAATCTATTTAATCTGTTTTGTTTTTTGCTTTAATGTTTATTTTTTCTTTGAAAATGAGTTATATTCGCAGAACTTAAACAAAATAACATGAAAAAAATAGTTTTATTCTTGACCATGTGCCTTATGACTTTCCCTATGAGAGCCGATGAAGGAATGTGGTTTTTGATGTTTATCGAAAGATTGAACCATAGAGATATGGAAAAAATGGGCTTGCAATTAACAGCCGAAGAAATTTACAGTATCAATCACCATAGTTTGAAAGATGCTATTGTACAATTCAACGGAGGATGTACAGCTGAAATCGTTTCAAAAGAAGGATTGGTTTTAACAAACCACCACTGTGGTTACAATGCAATTGCTGAACTTTCTACAGCAGAACAAAACTATTTGAAAGATGGTTTCTGGGCTAAACAAAAGAGTGCCGAAATGAAACCAAAATCTCTATATGTTCGTTTCTTTGTTCGTATGGATGATGTTTCTAAAAGAATTTTATCAAAAGTAAACGATCAAATGACTGAAACTGAAAGAAACAAAATCATTCAGCAGGAAATTAGTTTGATTGAAAAAGAAAATAGCGAAAACGGAAAATATACAGTTTCTGTTCGTCCTTTCTTTCAAGGAAATGAATATTACTATTTCGTTTACCAGGATTATACAGACGTTCGTTTAGTGGGAACACCACCAGAAAGCGTTGGTAAATTTGGTGGAGATACAGACAACTGGGAATGGCCTCGTCAAACAGGAGATTTCTCAATGTTTAGAGTGTATGCTGATAAAGACGGAAATCCTGCAGCGTATTCTAAAGACAATGTGCCTTTGAAACCAAAACACTACCTGCCAGTAAGTATTAAAGGTGTAAAAGAAAATGATTTTGCTATGATCTTAGGTTATCCGGGAAGAACAAACCGCTGGATGCCGGCTGGAGGAATTGAGCAAAACATTAAATATGCTTATCCTGCATGGGTTGAAGGTGCTAAAACCGGAATGGATGTAATGAAAAAGTATATGGATAAAGATGCAACTGTTCGTTTGCAGTATGCTTCTAAATATGCTTCTACAGCAAATTACTGGAAAAACCGTCAAGGTATGATCGATGCTTTAACAAAAGCTGGAACGGTTGATACTAAAGCAGAACAAGAAGATAAATTTTATGAGTGGGCAAGTAAACCTGCGAATAAAGAGAAATACGAAAATGTAATTCCAACTATTAACGACTATTACAGAGAAACAAACTTAAAAGCGCGTCATGATAACTATTTAATGCAGCTTTTACGTACTTCAAGCTATGCAACAGGACCTGCAAATTTAGGAAATGCATTGATCGCTTACTTTAACGAAAATGACGCTAAAAAAGCAGAAATGCTTCCTAAAATTAATGCGATGATCGAAAATATCTACGGTGAGTTTTATGAGCCGTTAGAAAAAGATATTTTAATTGCACAATTAAACTTATATGCTGCAAAAGCTTCTGAATATGGTTTAGCAACTCAAATTGCAGCTATGAAAGCGGCTAACAATGGTGATTTTACATCAGATGTTACTAAAGGAGCTGAAATGAGTTATTTTTCATCTAAAGAAAAAATACAAGCATTCATGGCTAATCCAAAACCATTAGCGATTGTACATGATCCGTTGTATATTATTTCTAATGATTTATTGACTAAATACCGTTCTAAAACAGATGATCAGGCAAAAGCAGATGATGGTTTTGCAACTGCTTACCGCGAATTGGTTGAAGGTTTAAGAGAGTCAAAATTGAATGCAATTAAATATCCAGATGCTAACTCAACTTTGAGATTGACTTACGGAAAAGTTCGTGCTTTACCTGCAGATCCGCGTAATGATGCAGCGATCAACAATTATACTACTATGGAAAGCATGGTGAAAAAGTATAAAGCAGGAGATCAGGAATTTGATTTACCAGCACGTTTATTAGAGTTAAATAAGAAAAAAGATTTCGGCCAATATGCTGATAAAGCAGGTTACATGCCGGTAAACTTTTTAACTGATAATGATATTACAGGTGGAAACTCAGGTTCTCCGGTTCTTAACGGAAAAGGTGAGTTAATTGGAATTGCTTTTGACGGTAACATCGAAGCTATGGCTGGAGACGTTATTTTTGATTCTAAATTACAAAGAACTATCAACGTTGATATTCGTTATGTACTTTGGCTTATTGACAAATACGCAGGAGCTAAAAACATTATTGACGAATTGTCGATTGCTAAATAATCTCAATTTATTTATAAAATTAAACCCGACAGATTTTAAATCTGTCGGGTTTTTATTGTCTTTAATTTTGAAAGAGATGTCAGGCTGAGCGAAGTCGAAGCTCTTCGTTGCGGGGCTTCGACTTCGCTCAGCCTGACAAAATATAGATTATTTTTTTGGAATTTACTATTGAACTTTTACTCGAATGCCTTTGGTATGACTTGCAAATTCAGGAGCATACATACTTTGGATTGTAGTAATTCCGTTTGAGAATTCACCGCTGTTGTTTACTCGAATATCATATTCTAAAACGTAAGTTCCTTTGTTGATTTGATCAAAAAAGAAATGTGTTGCTGCATCTTTGGTACTCATATAATAACCCAGACGATTTTTGTATTGATATTGAGAAAGTACATTTACAGGTTCAAAACAAGAAGCTCTCATGTCTTTTAAATGAACATATTCTGAGTCTTCTTTCGCAGTAATAATCAAACGAACTGTAACCAGATCACCTGTTTTTAAAGGATCTTTAGACGTAATTCTGTGCAGCTGGTCTCCTTTTAAAGAGCTTTTCTTTATGTACAATTCTTTTGAAACTGATAAAACGGCTCCGGAGTTGTTTTTAATTTTATCTAAATCTTCAAAATACTGCCAGTAAACGCCGCCAAATCCCGGGACTTTAGATTTGTTTTGAATGCTTATTGAAGCCATTTCTTTTTTTACTTCTTCGGCTTTCCAGTTTAATTTGATATAACCCGTTTCGGCTTCTTTTTGGTTTTCTGCCAGTTTCTTGGTCATGATTTTTTCATCTCCCAATTTAATAATAGTATTGTCTTTTACAGAAAGCCAGTCTGTACCCTGCATTAATAAAGCATAAACGGCTTCGGTTGTAGATTTAGTTGTCGGCCAGTTTTTGGTCTGTTTGTTTTTTAATAACCAGACTTTCATTGCATCAACAGATTTCGTGTCGTTAGATATTTCAGCGAAAGCCTCAATTAATAAAGCCTGAGTTTCTATAGGTGCCTGATACCAATACCATCCGGATTTATTCGCAATCCAGTACATTCCCCAATCTTCATTGTTTGATGAAGTTTCTTTTAGGCTTTCTACAATTTTTTTAGCAGTTTCTTTTTCACCAAATCGATTTAGGGTTATTGCTGCCAATCCCTTTTCATAAATAGAATAATTGAGCCAGTCTTTTTTAGCTTTATCCAGATACAATTGGATTGTTTTCTTTAATGTATCAGACTGCGGATATTTTTCTAAATAGAAACTTCTGGTATACAAATAATGAAGATCAGAATAAGGATTGTACCAGATTAACTTATCAACCTCTTTTAAGTTTTTGGTTCTTGTTTTATGGTATTCTATAAATTTACTGTCCAAAAACGGAATCCCGTTTTTAGCAATTTCATCGGCTTTATTTCCAGCCGTTTTTGTGAGTTTATTTAAATGTCCTAAACCGGCTAAAATATGTCTGGTTATATATTCATTTTCATAACCGCCTTCGAACCATGAAAATGCTCCTGAAGTATTTTGTTTTTGTTTTAATTTTTCAAAAGCACTTTCTAAAGAAGTTTTCATTTTTTCTAAATCAAACAAAAGAGCCAGATTCTTTTTCTTTTCATCTTCGCTTTGCGCATCATTCAACCAAGGCGTTTCGGCGAGAATTAAAGATTTTAATTCTTCGTTTTCTTCCAGTTTAGAAACAGGTTTTCCACTTTTTCTCCATTCTTCAAAAACAGATGCAATTTTAGGATTGCTGGAAATAATTTCTGAAGCTAAAGAATTGGCATAATAACGTGCAAAAGTCTGTTCAGCACATTCATGTTCATATTCCATTAAATAGGGCAAGGATTGAATCGCCAGCCATGTAGGATTTGAAGTATACTCAAAAGTAAACTGATGATTTTTTAAAGTTGTAGAATTATTGTTTTTTAAATTTTCGAAGGTATATTCTTTTGTAGAATTTTCTTTTACCCATACCGGAATACTTTCTGTTACGAGCATATTATTGGTCAACACAGGAAGAATGTTTTCTTCACCGTCTGAGAAATTGCCGGCTTTTGCTATAATTTTATACTGAACGCCCTGTAAGCCTTCCGGAATTGTAATTGTCCAGTTTACAGAAGTATTGCCATGAGATGAAATGGTGAAATTTTTAATGTTTTTTGTATTCAACATTTTATCATCAATTGGCTGCATAGTTACAGCATCAAAAAATTGTAAAGAAGCAATTCCTGTTTTGGCCTGATCTGTCATATTAGAGATTTTGGCATTGATCACAATTTCATCTTTTTCTCTAAAAAAGCGAGGGAAATTAGGAACCACCATTAATTCTTTTTGTGTAATAACACTTTTCTCTAAATAGCCGGAAACTGCATCTTTGTTATGTGCCAGTAAACGGAATTTCCAAGCGGTTAAAGCTTCAGGCGATGTGAAATTAAAACTTACTTTTCCTTTAGAATCAGTTTTTAAATTAGGCAAAAAGAAAGCAGTTTCAGAAAGATTTTTTCTCGCTTTTACCTGACTTAAGGCTTCAAGAGCTTTTTTGGTTGTAACGATAATGGCGCCATTTGCAGCTTTGCTTCCGTATAGTGCAGTTGCTTTTTCTGGATCTAATGTCTCAATTGAAAGAATCTCTTTTGGATCAATATCTTTAATGTTAGTCATAATTTCACCATCGACAACATAGATAGGTTCATTTCCTGCTATATTGCTGTTCCCTCTAACTTGTATTCCAGGTGCTTTTTTACTTGCATTAAAACTACCTGTCAGAACTTCCTCTTTCATGACAGAAGGAGCAGCAAGAGGTGCACTTGCCGCTAAAACAGCATCAGCTTCTCCCTCAATCATTGCACCTCCCACTTTTTTGTCTTTTAGTTCAGCGATTGTTATGCCCGCGTAAGCAGTACCAAATCGGCTGTTGTAAAAGTCAAAGCCAAACCAGTTAAGTTTTATTTCATCAGAATGAAAATCAATTTGAGGGAATATTTCGTTTAAGTTTTCTAATGATAAATACGCCATGTCAAAACCTAATACAGATCTTGTCATAACAGAATTATAATAATAAGGATCAAGCTTTAGAAGGTTCCAGTCTTTTTTAGTGAATTGGTCTAATGAGCTGTCGTACATTGAAGCTAAAACTTCGGCTTCTATTTTTGCAGATACGCCATTTAATTTAAACGACCAGGTTTCGGCGCTTCCGGGTTGAATTTTATTTCTAAAAGTTTCAACTATCCATTCTAGTTTTTGTTCCTCCGTTTTAAGATCTGCAGTTATGGCATCAGTAAAACTGGCATTATCGAAAATGCTTTCAAATCCTATTTTTATCTCTTTTTCAAATTCGCTTTTCAGCGGAATTTTAATTACAGCTTCATGATTTTGCAAATGAAAGGTATCTTCAAAATATACTTTATTTTGGTAATTTCCATTTGCAGTAATATAAAGTTCAGGAATTACCGAAGACAGCTTAACAAGTACAAAACCATCTTTTTTAGGATCATCATTCATTTGCTCTGCCGAGAATAAACGATCTGAATGGAATTTGTCCTTGCTTTGTTTGATGTTGAAGTTGGTTGTAGATTCAATTGTATTTTGAAAACTGTCTTTGGCAGAAAACACAATCTTATAATTTCCGGATTTATAATTTGAAATGAAATCAAGAATGATTTTTTTGTCTTTTTGTGTGTCTACTTTCTTTGAAAACAATAAAATTTCTGGAGATTTCTCTGCAAATAGATTTTCGTTGATCTCATACGGAAATAAGGCTTCAAATTCTTTAGCAGAAATAGTTTCAATTTCAGGTCTGTTAAAGATTCTTGGTTTAAATTTATTTGGGAACGGACTCACAAAGTACAATTTGATTTCGCCTTTGGCAGCCAGAAATTGCCCGTTTAAATTTGTGCTGTTTAGAATAATTTCGTTTTTATCTTTTGTTTCAATGCTATTTGGCACAAGGGCATCGATAATTAAATCATGGTAACCCACTTTTACCGTTGTTACCGCTGAATGTGTTTCGCCGTTTATATCTGTAACCGAAACATTAATTTCATAATTGAAAACAGGTCTTTGTTCTTTAGAATTATTATTTGAAGGTAAAGCTGTAAAGTCAATTGTGAATTTTCCTGAGGCATCGGTTTTGGTTTCGCCAACTGCTAAAGTCTCGTTTTCTTCGCGCCCGTAATAATTTCTAAAATAGGTTGTGTATCGGTTTACGCTGTATTTAACAACCGCGTCAGAGATACTGCTTCCGGCAAAAGCGATTGCTGTTCCTTTTATTTTAACTGATTCGTTAAGTTTAAAACTTTCTTTTTTGGCATCGAAAGTAACTTCAAATTTTGGACGTTTGTATTCTTCAACACTAAAATAAGTAGTAGAATAATTAAAATTAGTAGTATTCCAAAACGCAGCTGCTGTTTCCTTTTTGGTGTAATCATCTGGTCTTTGCACGCTGATATGGAAATCACCTGTCAAACCATTTTTTGGCAGAACAAATTCACCCGAAAACGAACCAAATTCATTTGTTGTTAATTCAAATTCATTTATTTTTTGGTAGTTAACATCGTTTACAACAACTTTAAAAGGCGTGTTTGGTACTACACTTGATTTGTTTTTGCTTTTTTGAATTGCAATACCTTTAAAATATACAGTTTGTCCCGGTCTGTAAATGGCTCTGTCTAAATAAAATTCGACTTTGGCACTTGCTCTTTCGTTTTCAGACAAACCATAATCAGAGACATATCTCAGGTAGTTTTTGTGAATTAAAATACTGTCATTTCCTATTGAAAATTCAACAGGTTCATAATTATAACTTTCGTTTTTCAATTGTAATGATACAATTCCTTTCGAGTCAGTTTTGGCAGTAGAAGTTGACGATTTTACTGTTACATTTTCAAGAGGTTTTCCGGTTTTTCGATCTAAAACCTGATAGTTTTCAATTTTATCTTGCCTCGTTGCCAAAACAGAAATGTTTGAAACCGTAATAACTTCGTAAGCAGAAGCTTTTTTGTTTTTAATATCAGAATCACTTTCAAAATACACTAAGTAGTTCCCAATGGTTAATTTAGGAAGCAGCAGTTCAGTATTGTATTCAAAATAATCGTTCTTGTTTTTTAAATCATAATTCTGTGAAACTACAGGAGTTTGATTTTTTATTGTTGATTTGCACAAGCTGTCTCTTGCTGTTTCAGATTGTTTTTGAAATTTCTTTACCTGAGATAAATTGATTTTATAATAAGAAACTTTCAGCCCGTTCAGGTTTTTATAACTTATATATGTTCTGGTGTTTTCATTATCGTAAATATACTTTTCAAGTTGAATGGATACTGACTTTTCAGTAAGTTCTCTCTTTTTTAATAAAGCTAAATTTGCCGTATTGGTTTTTTTATTGATTTGTATAATCTCATCAAGTATTTTGAGGGCTTCGATATTATTTTTTGGATAAAACTCTTTTGAAGCTTTATTGGCTAAAAGTTCTGCTTTTTCAAGTTTTATTTTTTGAAGAAGATTTTCATCTTTAGCGATTTTTTCTACTTTGTCTAAATACTGGCTGAAAGCTTCATCAGAATGAACTAATGTATTATTACAGTATTTTATACGTTCAAATTGATTTTCTAATGATGGATTGTCTTTTTCTTTTTTCTGGTATAACTCAAGGGTTTTCTTTAAATACTCCTCTTTTATAAAATCAAAATTAAGGGTTAAAAATGATTCAGAACTGCCCAATAATTTATCTGAGTGCTGGAAAAGGTCTGAATATGGAATATTCCAGCTTTCGGTTTTATCTTTATAAAAAGTTATGTTTTCATCTAATAAATAGTCGTACAAACTTGCGTTTTTGAATTTGTCTGAAGTAAATTCAAAAATTAAGGCATAGTTATTTAAAGGTGTTTTTTTTAGAATTTCTTCATTTTCTAATGTTTTATTGTAAAGCGCTATAATCTCTATTTCTGGTGTTAAATAGATCGAAGCATTATCATGCGTAATACCATCAACTGAAGCTGTATCAATTGTTGCTGCAGCCTTGTCAATTAAAGAAGCTTCATCATCAACAACAGCTGCAGCGCTGTCTACTGCAACTGCATAATCATCATAATTTGAATAATGATTAAGACATTTTGCATAAATCAATGTTAATATGGCTTTTGACGGAATTGAAACACGATTTATATCGGTTTTTAGGTTGTCCAGAATTTTTGTTTTGGCATTTTCGTCAATTACCGTTAAATATTTGGCCTGATAAAAAAAGCATTTTATCATTTCGGTTTCATTCTTTTTCGCTGTTGCTTTTTTGTAAATTTTGGCAACTAATTCATTTGCGGATTTAATTTTGCCTTCGTTTTCAAATGCAATAACTTTTGCCCAGTTTTTATCATTTTGCTGAGCAAACAGGGTGGAAGAAATCAAAGTAAATACAAATAACATATTTTTCATAGAGTGGTTTTTAGTATATAGAGGCCTTTTTTTATTAAATGGTTGGGATGCGCGAAAAATAATTTTTGTACAAATTACTAATTTATCCCCAAAACCAAATGTGACATTTTATATTTCCTTATTTTTGAAAATTATTATTGAGTTTTATTAGTTACTTGCTATTTCGATTAACTGATTAAACAGTTTAACGATTAAACATTTTAAATGAAAACACATTTCATTGCCATTGGCGGAAGCGCGATGCACAACCTTGCATTAGCATTACATAATAAAGGATATCAGGTTACAGGAAGCGACGATGCTATTTTTGAACCTTCAAAATCAAGATTAGAAAAAAAAGGAATTCTTCCTGCTGAATTGGGCTGGTTTCCTGAAAAAATAACGGCAGATATTGATGCCATTATTTTAGGAATGCACGCAAAAGCTGATAATCCTGAATTATTAAAAGCGCAGGAATTGGGATTGAAAATTTATTCATATCCAGAGTTTTTATACGAACAGTCTAAAAATAAAACTCGTGTTGTGATTGGTGGTTCTCACGGAAAAACTACGATTACTTCGATGATTCTTCATGTAATGCATTATCATAATATTGCAGTTGATTACATGGTAGGAGCACAGCTGGAAGGTTTTGATACTATGGTGCACCTTACAGAAGAAAATGATTTTATGGTTTTGGAAGGCGATGAGTATTTATCTTCACCGATAGACAGACGGCCAAAGTTTCATTTGTATCAGCCAAATATTGCTTTAATTTCTGGAATTGCCTGGGATCATATTAATGTTTTTCCAACGTATGAGAATTATGTAGAGCAGTTTGAAATTTTTATTGAAAAAATTACCAATGGCGGAATTTTGGTTTACAACGAAAATGACCCAGAAGTAAAACGTGTTTCAGAAGCCGCAACAAATCCAATTCGTAAATTACCTTACAGCACACCAGAATATTCTGTTGCCGATGGTGTAACACTTTTAAAGACTCCCGAAGGCGATATGCCAATTGAAGTTTTTGGAGCTCACAATTTAAATAATTTAGCTGGAGCAAAATGGATCTGCCAAAATATGGGAGTTGACGAAGAAGATTTCTACGAAGCAATTGCAAGCTTTAAAGGTGCTTCTAAACGTTTAGAAAAAATCGCCGAAGGAAAAGGAAAAGTAGCTTATAAAGATTTTGCACATTCGCCAAGTAAAGTTGCTGCAACAACTAAAGCGGTTAAAGAACAATATCCAAACAGAACTTTAGTTGCGTGTTTAGAATTACACACTTACAGCAGTTTAAATGCTGCATTTTTAAAAGAATATGAAGGAGCATTAGAATTTGCTGATGTTGCCGTTGTGTTTTATTCGCCAGATGCCGTTAAGATTAAACAGCTTGAAGAAGTTACTTATGAGCAGATTGCAGCTGCATTTAACAGAAAAGATTTGATTATTTATACGAATCCAACTGAATTTAAAGAATATTTATTCAACTTAAATCTTGATAATTCTGCACTTTTATTAATGAGTTCAGGAAACTACGGAGGTTTGAATTTTGATGAAGTAAAAGGGTTGATTAATTAGAGAATTAGCCAATTTGAAAATTAGATAATAGGCCGGCTGTAAAAACAGCCGGCTTTTTTTAATATACTGTTTCTGTTTTTTATTTTTCGGATATGATTTGAAAAGCTATAAGAAGATTAAAAATTTAAAATCAAATATATTTTTTGAAAGATTTTTCTTCTTTTTGGTATATATTCGCTTTTTAAATTATTTGATTATGGAAGGAAGTCATTTTGCTATAAAAGATTGGTCAGAAGATGATAAGCCTCGCGAAAAATTAATGCTTAAGGGCAAAGAGGCTCTGAGTGATGCTGAATTAATGGCTATTTTAATTGGTTCTGGAAGTCGTAACGAATCTGCTGTTGCATTAAGCCAGCGGATTTTAGCTTCTGCTAAAAATTTAAACTCTTTATGGAAAATGTCTGTTTCGCAGTTAATAAAGTTTAAAGGAATAGGAGAGGCCAAAGCAGTTTCAATTGTTGCTGCATTAGAATTAGGCAGAAGACAGAGAGCGGAAGATATATTGAAGTTAAAAAAAATAACTTCGAGTAAAGATGCCTTTACTATTATGCAGCCAATTATTGGCGAACTTCCTCACGAAGAATTTTGGGTGCTTTTTCTTAATAATTCAAATAAGGTAATTTCTAAAGCACAATTGAGTAAAGGAGGAATTGCCGGAACAATTGTAGATGTGCGGTTGGTTTTTAAATTGGGATTAGAAAATGGCGCTACTGGTTTGATTTTGTGCCATAATCATCCTTCTGGAGAGTTAAATCCAAGTCAGGCTGATAAACAGATTACTAAGAAAATAAAAACGGCAGGGGAGATATTAGATGTTAAAATTTTAGACCATTTGATTATAACTGAAACAAAATATTATAGTTTTGTAGATGAAGGAATTTTCTAATCTATGAATACTAATATTACAGACATTTTTTTTGATTTAGATCATACATTGTGGGACTTTGATAAAAACTCTCAAATGGCTTTTGATCGTATTTTTAAAAACAATTTCGAAGGAATCAAAATTGAAGATTTTATTGAAAAATATCTTCCAATAAACCAGGAATGCTGGAGATTATATCAAAACGATCAAATTACACATCAGGAATTGCGTTATAATAGACTGAAGCTTTCTTTTGATGCTTTGAACTATTCAATGACGGATGAAAATATTGATCAGATTTCAAACGATTATATAGAGTTTCTAACAGATAATAATTATCTTTTTGATGGTGCTATTGAGGTTCTGGAATATTTAAAACCAAAGTATAAACTTCACATTATTACGAATGGTTTTGCTCATGTTCAGGAAAAGAAAATTAATAATGCTTCGCTTGGAGGTTATTTTACGACGATTACGAATTCTGAATTAGCAGGTGTTAAGAAGCCAAATAGTATTATCTTTGATTATGCTGTCAATTTGGCTCAGTCATCAAAAGAAAACAGCATTATGATTGGAGATGATTTTGATGCCGATGTTAACGGAGCTTTAAATGCAGGTATGGACGCTATTTTTTTTAACGTAAAAAATATCGAAACACCTGAAAACTATAAACAAATTAATCATTTATTAGAACTTAAAAAATATTTATAATTATGAAATTAAAAGTTTTATTGACTTTGCTTCTTTGTTCGGTTATTGGATTCTCGCAATCTATTAACGACTATAAAGCTGTAATAATACCAGTAAAGTACGATTTTATGAAAACTGAAAATCAGTACAGATTAGCAACTTTAACAAAATCTAATCTTCTTAAAGCGGGTTTTAAAGCTTATTATGCTAATGAAGAAATGCCGGCAGGTTTAGGTGACAGATGTGAATTGCTTTATGTTGATGTAAAAAAAGACAATGCTTTTTTGGTGACAAAGCTTTTTGTAGAGTTTAAAGATTGTTATGGGAAAATAGTTTATACATCTGAAACAGGAAAGAGCAGGGAAAAAGATTATGAAGCAGCTTATAAAGAAAGCTTAGATAACGCTTTTATTTCTATTATTGCACAGCATTATAAATATAATGGTAAAACAGTTACAACTCAGGCAGCACAAACAAGTACTCCGGTTGTTTCAACGGTTGCAGCGACTACTGTGATTCCTACTCCGGATGTTTCAGATCCAAATTTATTATATGCACAGCCAACTGAAAATGGATATCAATTGATTGACAAAACACCAAAAGTTGTCATGAAGTTACTTAAAACGTCACGTCAGGATTCTTTTATAGCAATTAAAGATGGCGTTCAAGGTTCTTTAAATGCAAAAGATAATGGCTGGTATTTTGAATACTACCAAAACGATAAATTAGTTTCAGAAAAAATTTCTGTAAAATTTTAAATAAAATACGGATTTAATATCCGTATTTATCTTTCCAGCGGTTCTTTAAAAATTCGCGGTTGCTGTTCTCTCTTGAATTGCTTCCCGGATTGTAAAGAACCGTTTCTTTTATAGCATCAGGAAGAAATTCCTGTTCGGCAAAATTATTGGCATAATCATGCGAATATTTATAGTCTTCACCATAACCTAACTCTTTCATAAGTTTAGTCGGCGCATTTCTTAAGTGAATTGGAACTGGTAAATCGCCCGTTTGTTTTACTAACTGCTGTGCGTTTCCAATTGCCATATACGACGCATTGCTTTTTGGCGATGTTGCCAGGTAAATAGCGCATTGGCTTAAAATGATTCGGCTTTCCGGATATCCAATTGTAGAAACGGCCTGAAAAGTATTATTAGCCATGATAAACGCCGTTGGATTTGCATTTCCAATATCTTCACTCGATAAAATAAGCATTCTTCGTGCTATGAATTTTACATCTTCACCGCCTTCGATCATTCTTGCCAGCCAATAAACGGCTCCGTTTGGGTCGCTTCCTCTTATCGATTTTATAAAAGCAGAAACAATGTCATAATGCTGCTCTCCGGTTTTATCATACAAAACGGTATTTTGCTGAACCAGTTCCAGAACACGATCATTGGTTATAATTATTTCATCACTTGCAGATGCATTAATTACAAGTTCAAAAATGTTGAGTAGTTTTCTTCCGTCACCTCCAGAAAGTCTTAATAAAGCTTCTGTTTCTTTAAGGGTTATATTTTTTGAAGAAAGTTCTTTGTCAATTTTTATGGCGCGGTGTAATAACGCTTCTAAATCATCTTTCGTAAATGCGTTTAGTATATAAACCTGACTTCGGGATAATAATGCGGGAATGACCTCAAAACTTGGGTTTTCTGTGGTTGCGCCAATAAGTGTGATCCATCCTTTTTCAACTGCAGCTAAAAGTGAATCTTGCTGCGATTTGCTGAATCGGTGAATCTCATCAATAAATAAAATAGGATTTTTGGCAGTAAAAAGTCCTCCGCTTTGTTTGGCTTTTTCAATTACATCTCGAATATCTTTAACTCCAGAATTTATGGCACTCAGTTCATAAAAGGGACGTTTAGATTCTTGTGCAATAATTTGTGCCAGAGTCGTTTTTCCAGTTCCCGGCGGTCCCCAAAAAATTAAGGACGGAATTATTCCTTTCGAAATTTGCTGCGTTAAAGAGCCATTCGGGCCTACCAAATGACTTTGACTTATATAATCTTCTAGTGTCCGTGGGCGAATACGCTCTGCTAAAGGTGCTTCCATTTTGTAAAATTACTATTTTCAAAATTAATTTTATTGCTTCAAGAGTGATATACGAATTCAATTGTAAAACATTTAACAAAAAATCATGCAGCTGACAAAATATCAGTAGATTTTCTTTGGATAGTTTTTTGATGTCGGTATCTACAACTTTGACCTGAAACTATATGAATGATAATCACTTTAAATTTTCGAATGCAGTTGTTGGACTTCCGCTGTTTTTTGTGCTTTTTTTATGGATAATTTATTGGATTCAAATTCGTTTTGATGTCGATTTTTATCAAAACGGAATTTATCCGAGAGATTTTTCCGGATTGCAAGGTGTATTATTTAGTCCTTTTATTCACGAAAACTTAGAGCATTTATATAATAATTCAATTCCGCTTTTAGTATTATTGGCAGCATTGCAATTTTTTTATCCGAAACAGTCATTTGTGGTAATTGTTTTTGGAATTTTATTTTCGGGCTTAATAACCTGGATTATCGGCAGGGCAAATTTTCATATTGGAGCAAGCGGACTAATTTATGTTTTGGTCAGCTTTATTTTCTTTAAAGGAATTCAAACTAAATATTATCGATTAGTGGCACTTTCATTGTCGGTTATCCTGCTCTATGGCGGAATGATCTGGTATGTATTTCCAGATGTTGATAAAACAATCTCCTGGGAAGGTCATCTGGGCGGATTCATAACAGGATCTGGACTTTCACTGTATTATAAAACTCCCGAATATACAAAACCTATAATTTACGATTGGCAAAGACCAGACTTTGATCCTTCAGCTGACCCTTTCATGAAACATTTTGATGAAGATGGTAATTTTGTGAATACCGAAGTTGTTGAAGAAGAAACAGAAAATTTAGATTCTTTTTTTAATTCAAATATTACTGTAAATTATATTGTAACAAAATCAGAATCAGGAGATAAAGGTTGAAATGTAAACGGAGTTTAATTAAAATGCTTAATTTTGTTAAAGACCATTTTTAATTTCATTTTCTGATAGTATGAAAAAACTTTTTTTTACAGGTTTGATTTTATTGATTTTAGGAAATAAATCTTTTGCACAATGTGAGATAAAAAACAGAGTTCTTGCAGATGGTTCTATGATTTACTATTCTGACCCCGAAGTGTTTTATACAACAAAATCTAAATCATTAAAAATAAATATTGTAACAGATAAAGAAAGTTATTTTGTTGCCTTGCAGCCAACTCCTTTCCCTGAAAAAAAGATAGGTAAAAAAATTACAGATGATTTAGTGATACATCTTGCAGATAAAAATGCCTACAAGCTGACTCATTATGATACGCAGTATATACAAAATGATTCTGTTATGCAGGTTTTGTATTTAATAGATTCTAAAGACTTAGAAGCTTTCTCTAAGTTTGAAGCTCTTGTAGCGACAATAAACATGAAAGGGACAGAGTTTATTCGAGATTATAATTTCAAACTCCACAAAGATGAAATTGTAAAACAACTAGCTTGTTTTTTAAAGAAAGAAGATAAGTAAAACTTATTCATCATTTTCGGAATGAGTTTGATGTAAAAGTTTTTTGCTTAGGTTTTTAAACAGATTGTTGAAAGTAAGAGTTAGTGAACCTGCATTTACGATTTGATTTCCGTTATCTCTAGGCAGATATTCGTTTGCATAGGTTATTTCAAGTTGAATGTCATCTGTAAACAAATACCCGGCTCCAAGA
The DNA here is from genome assembly GCF_052044235.1 of Flavobacterium sp. 22659. Lineage (NCBI taxonomy): Bacteria > Pseudomonadati > Bacteroidota > Flavobacteriia > Flavobacteriales > Flavobacteriaceae > Flavobacterium > Flavobacterium sp. 22659. The sequence goes on along the minus strand of NZ_JBQEMU010000001.1, from coordinate 388,796 downwards.
TTTAATCTGTTTCTGTCAAAAAAACTTAATCCAGTTACTTTGGTTTCTGATTTTAAGAAGATTTCATCAGAAGCTATTGCGTAAACAACACCACTTCGGAGAACTTTACTATTTATTGGTTTTAAGTATTTAATTTGCTGCCGATATCGAATCACATTTTCATAAGTGTCATCTTGGTTTCTCATGTGTCGAAGTTCCGTTCGCATTCTTGTGCTAAGTGTGTATCCCGTTTTATGAAAATAATAAATACCCTGTAAAGCAAACCGCCACTCAGGAGATTCAAACTGACCAATTTCCGGAACATCTTTGTTGTTGTAATAAGCTATAAAAGAAGAAAGCTTCCAACGCGGATTTAAATAATAGTGTCCCCACCCGCGAAAAGATCTTTGTGTATTTTGTTCAAATATATTCGGTGATGATTCTGTACTGCTGTAGCTAGTGCCAAGATTTAGTTCTGTTGACCATTTTTCATTGATGGTTCTGTTAAATTGAACTTCTCCCCAAAATTGATTGTAGTGTATGTTTTGTCCGCAGCTAATACTTGTAATTAATAACATTACAAGTATTGAACATGCTTTTTTATTGAGTATGGTATGATTAGGGTTTAAAGACATAAATTATTTTATTTAATTGTCATTCCTAATTCTATGTTACTTAACTTCTTTGACGGACAGCTTCGTATAAAAATGCCCCACAGGCAACAGATACATTCAATGATCCTATAGATCCAAACATTGGTAATTTAGCTTTTTCATCTACGATTTTAAGAACAGAAGGATTTATTCCTCGATCTTCAGATCCCATTATAATAGCTAATGGTTCATTTAATGATAAGTCATAAATATTTTGATCTGTTTTTTCAGTTGCAGCTACTGTTTTAATTCCCGAACCCTGTAAATAAAAAATAGCATCTTTAATATGTTCAACCTTGCAGATTGGCACATTAAAAACAGCTCCTGCCGAAGTTTTAACAGTGTCGCCATTTACCGGCGCTGAACCAGCTTTTTGAACAATGATACCATTTACACCAGTACATTCTGCAGTTCTGATTATAGCACCAAAATTTCGGGCATCAGAGATTTGATCTAAAATTAAAAAAAGAGGTTTTGAACCCGAGGCAATAGTTGATTCAACAAGATGTTCTATATCGATAAAACCAATTGGTGAAATTGTAGCAACAGCACCCTGGTGGTTGTTTGGCGTTAACCGATTTAATTTTTCAACAGGAACGTAAGAGAAATTGATGTTGGCACGTTTCATAACCTTCATCAAATCTTTCATTAACTCTCCAGAAATCTCTTTTTGTATAAATACTTTGTCGACTTCCTGACCTGCTTGTATTGCTTCTATAATGGCTCTAATGCCAAATATTTGATGTTCTTTTTCCATAGGACAAATATAGGTATATTGTTTATATAAAAAAACCATCCCGAATGGGATGGTTTTAAATATATAATCTTAGAAAAGATGATTAATCTTCTTCTACTACAGATAATACTCCTTCTTTGAAAGAGAATTTAAGCTCTTGGCTAGTTGCACCTTGAACTTTGTCACTAACTTTTAAGATTCCAGTGTAAAGAACATCGTGGTATTCTGGAGATGATGCAGTTCCGAAGTTAACACTTCTTGTAACTTTGTAAACTACAACATCACCAACATTTAAATTAGTTAATGAAGTAACTTTTGCACCTGCAGTATAGGCAGTTTCAGCAGCAAATAAATTAGCAGTAGCATAATCTAAACCAGCAGCTTTAACAAAATCAATTGGAGTTTCTCCAAAAGCAGCGATACCGAATGGGCTTACAAATTGTATTTCAGCATTAGCAGTGTTTGTAGAATCATAGCTTGATCCTGTTAAGAAACTAAATTTGCTAGCAGAAGCACTATTAGAGATACTTCCATTTAATGCAGATCCGAAAGTTTGATCAGCGATAGTAACTGTTGTTGAGATTACATCTGTTTGAGTTCCTGCAGTAACAGTAAATCTATAAGTGATTTTATCTCCAGCTACAAGTCCTCCATATGTAGAGTAAGGAATGTTAGCGATGTCAATAGTTCCTGCTGTAGTTGCGAAAGTACCAGGAAGCGAACTAAAAGCTCCATCATTTTTGCTCCATTCTCCTACTACAGATTGAATAGTTGTTGTAGCTTTTTTAACTGTAGCATAATGAATTTCTACTGGAGTTGGATCGTTAAGTTTAAAAGATGATACTCCGCTTGTAGCATTTGTTACAAGGTCACCATCATCGTTATATACTTTCCAAACAATTCCTTTTCCTACTGTAAGTGTGAAAGGCATTGTTGTTGTAGAACCGTCTGAATAAGTTGAAACGATTAACAACGAAAAAGTACCAGTTTTAGCAATGTTTACCGGAGGTGTAGCTGTATTAGGGAAAACGTCAAAGCTTCCTAATGTAGAAGTATTGAATGAAGCAACACCATCAGCAATTGTAGCATCAGAAACTTTAGCTCCACGTACAAATACTTCGCTTGCAGCAGCGGTATTTTTGTAAATCTCAACTTTAGTAGCCGTTACTCCTTCTTTAGTATAAATTTTAGAAGGCAGGTTATAGTTGTTGTCTAAACGGCTGATACTAGCCGTTTGTGGAGCAACACTTCCTCCTACATTATCTGCCATTGCAACATCGTCATCTGAAGAACAAGATGCGAAAGCAACAAGCATAGCTAATGCAGCAATTTGTTTTATATATCTTTTCATATTAATATTATTAATTATTAGAATTTATCCCAGAAAACGTGAGTTGTTACTTTGTCGTTACCTAGTTTAGAAACCGCAGCTTGGTAATTAGTTTTGTTCAACGTTTGCTCAATTCCAGGGTAAGAATAACGTTTAGGAACTTCAGTGATATCACCAAAAGTACCCGCTGGAGCAACAAGAGCAGGGAAGTCAAGTCTTCTGTAAGAAGTCCATGCTTCAAATCCTCTGTTATAGTAAGCAATCCAAGCTTGTTCACCAATTTTTTGTTTCCAAGTTCCAGCTGCAGTAGCATAAGCAACTTCTGGTTTTGTTAAGTAAGCAGCGATATCAGTATTAGAAACATTCCAATCTTGTAATGAAGCAGTAACTGCATTGTTGTAATGAGTTGCAGCAGAACCAGCAGTGATGCCTCTTTCTACAGCCTCAGCTAACAAGAATTCAACTTCAGAATAAGTTAATAATACACCAGGATATGTTGGAGCCTGAATTGTTGTAGTAATATGAGAGAAGCTTCCGTATACGTTAACTGAACCATATTTTCCACCAAGATACTGTCCAGATCCTTCTGGGAATTCTGTAAAGTATTTAGCTCTTCTTGGATCTTGAAGTGCATTTAATTTATTTACAAAAGTATCTGCAGGGATAAAGTCATTACGTCCACTAGCTACTAAATCAACATATAATGGGTTAGCATTTGGCTGTGTACTTGCGTAAGTCATATATGCACCATCTGCGCTTGATGTAAAAATACCATCTGTAATTGCAGCGTTAGCTTGTGTAGTTGCATAAGCAGCATCTACATCATGCATGTTAATTGCCATTCTTAAACGTAATGAATTAGCAAATTTTGCCCAGCTTGCAGTATTACCTCCGTAGATTAAATCAGCAGAACCAAAACTTCCTACGCTTGTATCTAAAGAGTTTGAAGCAGCAGTTAATTTTGCAATAAGATCTTTGTAGATCGTTTGAGCGTCATCATACTGTGGTAATGGATAATTAAGGATATCTAAAGCCTGAGTATAAGGAACATCTCCAAATGTGTCAACTAAAATACCATAAGAATAAGCTGAAACGATATCAATAATTGCAATTTTATTATCTATAGCAATTGCTTCTTCAGCTGTTCCTACGAAATTTGCTTTTTGAGAAACTAATAGGTTTCTAGCCTCTTTGTAATCTCTTAATACGTCACGGTAGTAAACTAACCAGTGAGTATCTGGAATTTTACGTCCTGTAAGATCGTATTGAGATTCTTGAGGATATTGTACCTCTGCCCAGTGTTGAGCAAATAATCTAAAAACATTATAGTTTACAGAAGTACTTGTTACTTGGTCAACCATTGCGTGTTCTGCATTAGTGAATAAGTAATTAGCTTCAGTATATGTTGGACGTTTAGTGTCCGTATTTAATCCTGTAATATCATCAGTACATGATGAAGCAAACAGGCTTATGATCGGGATTAATAATAATAGTCTATTTTTCATAGCTTAGAATTTTATTGTTAGGTTACAACCAATGTTTCTAGTTGTAGGTAAAGATCCTAGAGATACACCCATAGAACCAGCGTTAGATCCTAATCCACTTTCTGGATCTGCATCAGGAAGGTTTTTTTGGATTATCCATAAGTTAGATCCAATAAGAGAAACTCTCATGTCTGTCAATTTCATTTTAGAAACTAATGAACTTGGTAAAGAATATGAAATATTAACCTCTCTTAATTTGATGAATCCAGCGTCGTAAACAGCTACTTTTCTTGGACCATTAGTGTAAGCATTAGTTACAGCTCCTTGAGCAGCTACTACGTACTCAGTTCTTGTAGTGTTAGGAGTTCCATCAGCGTAAACACCTGGAAGGATAATACCACCACCATTAGCTACAGTATTTCTTAAAGGATTTCCTAAATCGTTAAGTCCTCCAGTTTCGTCTGTTAATCCAGTTCCAATTCCATACCATTGGTCAGTTGAGAATACATCTCCACCGTGTTTAGCATCGATTAAGAAGCTGAAAGATAAGTTTTTGTAAGAGAATTTGTTGCGGATACCACCAATCCAGTCTGGATTAACGTTTCCAATAATGTTGTTTGTAGATGTGTTTACTACGTATCTTCCTGTTGTAGGGTTGATAATTGGTTGACCATCTGCAGTGTAAGTGTAGTCAGTTCCTTTTAAAACTCCAAAAGGTTGTCCTACTACAGCATTTAATGTAACAGTACCAGGGAATGAACTAATTTGTAAGTTTTCGATTCCGTCAGCTAAAGCTGTTACTTTATTTTCGTTTTTAGACCAGTTAACCATAATGTCCCAAGCGAAATTGTTTGTTTTAACTGGAGTTGCGTTAAATTGAACCTCGATACCTTTATTTTGGATGTTAGCAGCGTTAATATAACGGCTAGAATTACCAGTTGCAGTAGAGTAAGGAACGTTAATAGCTTCTCCGTTGTTTACGTTTTTGTAAACACTCACGTCAAAACCTAACCTTCTTTTAAAGAATTGCATCTCAAGACCAATCTCTTGTGTTTTTGTTTTAATTGGCTCTAAATCTGGGTTGTTTTTGATGTTATTTACTGAGTATTGTTGTTGTCCGTTAAATGCGTCAAGTTTAGAATAAGTATCTATTAAAGCTTGTCCTGGCGTACCAAGTGGGCTTTCAGAATAACCTGCTCTAAGTTTACCAAAAGTTAACCAGCTAGCGTCGATTGCTTTAGTGAATACCCAGCTTCCTGAAACAGAGTAGCTTTCTAATGCATTGTTATCTACTGGTAAGTTAGAAAATGCATCTCTACGTGCAGTAGCATCTATGAAAAGTGCATCAACATAACCTAATGAAGCAGAAACATAGTAACTGTTTACACCACTTTTTGTAGCTCTTTCATATGGATATGGACTTGCGTCAACAGAGTTAGCTAAGCTGTAAAGTCCAGGAATGATAAGACCTCCTTGTGTAGAAGCAGTAATTGTATTGAATACGTTTCTTCTGATAGTTCCCCCAGCTACACCATTTAAACTAAATTTCTCTCCGAAATTTTTCTTAAATGTAAGTAATAAATCGTAGTTCTGCTCAGAGAAGTTACCATTGTAACGTTGGTAACCTGATTTTTCGTCTAATGCATTGATACCAAAAACTTTTGATACAGATCCAACAGCAACTCTTTCTTCACGAATCTCATCATAAGTATCTGTAGAGATTTTTGCAGTTGCAGATAACCATTCAGCAATTTTGTAAGTAAAGTTTGCGTAACCTACAAAACGGTTTCTTGTGTCATTTTGATAGTTTTGGTAACGCTCAAAATAAGGGTTGTTCCAATAAGCTGGAGATCCATCTTCGATAGATTTTCTATTCCAAGTAATGTTTTGTCCTCCAGAGTTGTTGTAAGCTTGTTCTAATTCTTTAATATCAACATTTGTCTGCCACCACTGACGGAAACCAGAGATCATGTTGTCACTGTATCCAGTCATGTTTCTACCAACAGCATTCTGATTTGAGAAGTTAGCAAAAGTGCTAAGAGATAATCTGTCAGAAAATTGGTGGTTTATTTTTAAACTGAAGTTGTTTTTGTTTATTTCACTATTTGGTAAAATACCAGTTTGTTTAGTGTTAGTATAGTTAAAAACAATGTTCGATTTGTCGTTAGCATCTTCGAAAGAGATACTGTTTACTAATGAAAGTGAGTTTTTAAAGAATGAAGTAGGGTCATTAGCTGCAGCCTTCCAAGGAGTAGCTTTTCCATAATTTGGGTTTCCTGGATATGCAGAAAAAGCATCCCATTGGTAAACATTGATTGAAGGATCATATGCGCTACCTACAGAAGCATCATCTCCAAAACCTACAACTCTGTCAATTACACCGTCTCCATCAACATCTGTATTGTTTGTGAAAGATCCAGATCCGTAACCAGCACCGTAATTTTTTTGATATTTTACGAAAGTACTTTTATCAATAGAACCAGATACTACTTCAGATGAAACAGTAATTCCAAGTCCTTTTTTAGCTTTACCTTTTTTAGTAGTAATCATTAATACCCCGTTACCAGCTAAATATCCGTATAATGCAGATGCAGCAGCACCTTTCAATACGTTGATACTTTCGATGTCTTCTGGGTTAATGTCCATACCATTGTTACCATAGTCATAACCTTGTCTACCTGTTGATTGTGATGTTAAACCGTCAGTAGAAGTGTTTGAGTTGTTGATTGGCATACCATCAATAACAATAAGCATCTCGTTAGTTTGTCCAATAGCTTTTACACCACGTGAGATAGCACTTGTAGAACCTCCAAAGTTTGAGTTTCTAGTAATATTAACACCGGCTGCTTTACCTGAAAGTTCGTTCAAGAAGTTACCACTTGAAGTTCCGCTTCTTAAGTCAGAACCTTTAACCTCTTGAGTTGCGTATCCAAGAGATTTTTTCTCTCTTTTGATACCCAAAGCTGTTGTTACTACAACACTTTCAAGTTCTTGTGCATCTCCGCTCAATTTTACATTGATTACAGATGAACTTGCTGCTACTTCTTGAGTTTTCATCCCAATGTAGCTAAATACCAAAACTTGGCTTGAAGATGCTTTGATAGAGAATTTACCATCAAAGTCAGTTTGCGTTCCTGCTTTAGTTCCTTTAACTAATACACTAACACCTGGCAAAGGCATTCCTGCATTATCAGAAACTGTTCCAGAAACAGCTCTTTCTTGCGCAAAAGAAAGTTGCGCAACTAGTACTAATAAAAGCACTAAGAATCCATTGAACTTTAGTTTCATTTTTAAATATTTTGAATTAGTATCGCAAAACTCTTAATAATTTGTTAACTTTCCTAATATTAAAAGCTTTTTTTTTAGTTAAATTATGATTTTGCTCTATGATTTTGTTTTTTTATTGTTAATAAAAGCATCTGATTTAGGAATTCTCAGAATTTAAGGTAAATTATGATAATAATTAAAAATATTTAGACTGGAATAAATGTTAAATTTATTAATACTTAGTCTTTTATTGTTTTTTTTATAACTTTTATACTATAAAAATTATACTCTTTATGATAGGCTTTTTGTTAAAAATGATTTTCTTTTATAAAAAAAGCTTCTTATATGTATAAAAAACGCAGAAGTGTAATTTTATTTTTTTTGTTAAAAAATGACTTTATGATAATTTAACAATGAGGTTTTAATTGTGTTTTTTTAGAGGTTAATATCTTTTTTTAACTCTCAGGTGTTTGTGTTTTATGGTGTTTGAATTAGAATTTTACATTATAGGATAAGTTTAAAATGCTATTGTAAAATTTAATATTGCTATTGTTTATTGTACCGTTTGCTATTGTTAGTTTTAGAAGTCCGTTGGATGTTAATATTCCAACGCCTATTCCGATTGAAACTAGATTGTTGAATTTCTTATTTTCAGGAGATGTTTGGTCTTGGTATAAGCCGTAATCTAAAATTGAATGAAGATAAAGATTTTGATTTGCCAGAAAGCGATATTCTGTTAATAGTAAATTTATACTGTTGCCTTGTAAGCTGTTTTCTGCAAATCCTCTAATCGAACTCATTCCTCCAAAGCGAAATAGTTCATTGTTTATGTAATTTGTGCTTTTTAGATAAAGAAGTTGTGGGTTGATGTATATTAAATTCTTCTTGTTCAGTTCGATGTTGTATGCTAAATTTAGATTTGTGTAAAATTGACTGCTTGGTTCTGCTGTTTCTGGCAAGTTGTTGGTGTTTCTTTTTCCGTATCCTAGTGTGCAGTTAAAAAAAGACTTTAATGGAAAAAGAGTGTTGGTATGGTCAATTTTCTTGTATTCGTAATTTGATGTAATAAATGAATTCTTAAAGTCGCTTATTTTTGAATTGTTTGTGTTTTGGATGTCGCTTGATTCTGTTGCTTGGTAGCCTAAGTAAATTTTTGAATTGTAATTTAAGAGATATCCCAGTTCGATAGCTGTTTTTGTATTTTGAAAAGTGCTGTCTTGTTTAAAAATATTTAACTGTGCCTTTATTGCGAGCGAAGTTTTAAATATGTAGGGTATTTCTAATTTGGTGTTAAAAGTTTTTTGTTGATTTCCGTCGCTTTTCCAGTATAATGAAAAATGTTCCCCAGCATGGAGAGTGTTTATTAATGAAACGTCTAAGTAGCCATTCAATCTTATTTTTTTGTCTTCATTGTTTGAAAATCCAATAAAACCGTCAAAAGTGTTTGCTTTTCTTTTTTCTATATAAGTATAGATTTTTGTAGAGTCATTCGTAAAAAGTATTTCAGGATATTTTGTTTGTGAAACAAACTCAAAATTATTAATGTCTTCGTAAAGCTCTTTTAATATTTCTTGATTAAAAGTTTTATTTAGATATTTTTTGTTGAGTTGTTTTAGATGACCTTTAGGAAAGAAATCGGTTGAACTCTGATTTGTGTAATTTAGGATGATTGAATTTACGACTCGTTTTTTTTCTTTTTTGAAATTCAGATCAGCATAAATTATTGCGTTTTTTCTTTGAATGTTTTCTAGTTTGATTTTGTTGAGTGAGTAACCTGATTTTTCAGCAATTGAAGTTTCTTTTTCTAGATAGCTTTCGATTTCACTATAAGGTATGATTACGGTGTCGTTTTGTTTCTTTTTAAAATTAGAAATGGTATAATTTGTACCTATATATATATGAATGTATTTTGTTTTGTTTTTTAATTCGAAAACGGAAATGTATGTACTGTCATTTGTTTTTTTAGTTTCAATAATCTTGTTGTCTATATAGCCTTCTTTTGAAAGTTTTTTAGAAATGTTTTTAATTTCGTCGAAAAGTGATTTCGTGTTATGGTGGATTGTTTTGTAGGATAAAGAGTCAATAGTTTTGTTTTCAAGGATATTCGAACCGTTTATTTTTAGGTAAAAGTTTTGAGTGTAAGCCGAGGTGCTTATTAAAATGAAAAAGAAGGTTTGAAAAAATAGTTTCAAGAATAAAGGTTTTGTTTGGTTATATGTGATGCAAATATCTATTGTTTGTTTGTAAAAACATACAATTAAATAATGTTGTTGAAAATTAATAGATTAACGTTTGTATAGTGAAATTTATTTTATACATTTGCAACCCCGTAAAAAGCGGGAATTTAATATCATATTAATTTTTAGTATTAATTATGCCAACAATTCAACAATTAGTAAGAACAGGAAGAACTCAGATAACTAAGAAGAGTAAATCGGTTGCTTTAGATTCTTGTCCTCAAAGAAGAGGGGTTTGTACGCGTGTTTACACTACTACACCAAAAAAACCAAACTCTGCAATGCGTAAAGTTGCGCGTGTGCGTTTGACAAATGGTAATGAGGTGAATGCTTACATTCCTGGAGAAGGACACAATCTACAAGAGCACTCGATAGTATTAGTTAGAGGCGGAAGGGTAAAAGATTTACCAGGTGTTAGATATCATATCGTTCGTGGAGCGCTTGATACGTCAGGTGTTGCGGGAAGAACGCAAAGAAGATCTAAGTACGGTGCTAAACGCCCAAAAGAAGCAAAAAAGTAATTTAAAAACTTTTAAGAAAAAGACATGAGAAAAAGAGCGGCAAAGAAAAGACCACTTTTACCGGATCCTAGGTTTAACGACCAATTAGTAACACGTTTTGTGAATAACTTAATGTGGGATGGTAAGAAATCTACAGCTTTTAAAGTATTTTATGATGCTATTGATATCATCGAAACTAAAAAGCAAAATGATGAAAAAACTTCATTAGAAATTTGGAAAGATGCTTTAACAAACGTTATGCCTCACGTAGAAGTGCGTAGCCGTAGAGTTGGTGGAGCTACATTCCAAATCCCAATGCAGATTCGTCCGGACAGAAAAATTTCTATGGCTATGAAGTGGTTAATACTTTATGCTAGAAGAAGAAATGAAAAATCTATGGCACAACGTTTAGCATCAGAGTGTTTAGCTGCTGCTAAAGAAGAAGGTGCTGCGGTTAAGAAAAGAATGGATACTCACAAAATGGCAGAGGCTAATAAAGCATTCTCTCACTTTAGATTTTAATTCGTAAAGAAATGGCTAGAGATTTAAAATATACAAGAAATATCGGGATTGCTGCTCACATTGATGCTGGTAAAACAACAACTACTGAGCGTATTCTTTTTTATACTGGAAAATCACACAAAATTGGTGAGGTACACGATGGTGCTGCAACAATGGACTGGATGGCGCAAGAGCAAGAAAGAGGTATTACAATTACGTCTGCTGCTACAACTTGTACTTGGAACTTTCCAACTGAGCAGGGAAAAGTTATTCCTCAATCATTACCTTATCACTTCAATATTATTGATACTCCTGGGCACGTTGACTTTACTGTAGAGGTAAACCGTTCTTTACGTGTACTTGATGGTTTAGTTTTCTTGTTTAGTGCTGTTGATGGTGTTGAGCCTCAATCAGAGACTAACTGGAGACTTGCAGATCAATATAGAGTTCCTCGTATGGGATTCGTAAACAAAATGGACCGTCAAGGGGCTAACTTTTTAGCTGTATGCGGACAGGTTAAAGATATGTTGAAATCGAATGCGGTTGCAATTACTTTGCCTATTGGTGATGAAGCAGATTTTAAAGGTATTGTTGACTTAGTAAAAAATCAAGCTATTGTATGGCATGATGAAACACAAGGGGCTACTTTTGATATCGTTGATATCCCTGCTGATATGGTTGACGAAGTAAAACACTATCGTTCTATTCTTATTGAAGAGATTGCTACTTATGATGAGAATCTTTTGGATAAATACATGGAAGATGAAAATTCTATTTCAGAAGAAGAAATCAACAATGCATTAAGAGCTGCTACTATTGATATGGCAATTATTCCAATGCTTGCTGGTTCGTCTTTCAAAAACAAAGGTGTTCAATTTATGTTGGATGCAGTTTGTAAATATTTACCATCTCCTTTAGATAAAGAAGGTATTGAAGGTATTCATCCTGATGATGCTGATTTATTAGAAGAGGATCAAACTAAAATCTTGCGTAAGCCAGATGTTAAAGAGCCATTTGCTGCTTTAGCATTTAAAATTGCTACTGATCCATTCGTTGGTCGTTTAGCTTTCTTCCGTGCTTACTCTGGGCGTTTAGATGCAGGTTCTTATGTTTTAAATACTCGTTCTGGAAATAAAGAAAGAATTTCTCGTATTTACCAAATGCACGCGAACAAGCAAAATCCAATCGAATTTATTGAGGCTGGAGATATTGGAGCTGCTGTTGGATTTAAAGATATTAAAACAGGAGATACTCTTTGTGATGAAAAGAATCCAATTGTATTGGAATCTATGAAATTCCCGGATCCTGTAATTGGTATTGCTATTGAGCCAAAAACAAAAGCTGACGTTGATAAAATGGGTATGGCTTTAGCTAAATTAGCTGAAGAGGATCCAACATTTACAGTTAGAACTGATGAAGCTTCAGGGCAGACAATTATTTCTGGTATGGGTGAGCTTCACTTAGATATCTTAGTAGATCGTATGAAGCGTGAATTTAAAGTTGAAGTAAACCAAGGTGAGCCTCAAGTTGAATACAAAGAAGCGTTTACAAGATCTGCAACACATAGAGAGACTTACAAGAAACAATCTGGAGGTCGTGGTAAATTCGGTGATATCGTATTTACAATTGAGCCTGCTGATGAAGTTGATGGTAAAGTTCCAGTTGGATTACAATTTATCAATGCTGTAAAAGGTGGTAACGTTCCTAAAGAATATATCCCTGCTGTTGAAAAAGGATTTAGAGAAGCTATGAAAACTGGTCCGTTAGCAGGATATGCTGTGGATAGTTTAAAAGTAACTTTAACTGATGGATCTTTCCACCCTGTGGATTCTGATGCATTATCTTTTGAGTTAGCTGCAAGAATGGGTTATAAAGAGTCAGGACGTGCTGCTGGAGCTGTTATTCTTGAGCCAATCATGAAAATCGAAGTTATTACTCCAGAAGAAAACATGGGTGATATCGTAGGTGACTTGAACCGTCGTAGAGGTCAGGTTAATGATATGGGTGATAGAAATGGTGCAAAAACTATTAAGGCAGATGTGCCTTTATCAGAAATGTTTGGATATGTAACTACATTAAGAACATTATCTTCTGGTAGAGCTACTTCTACAATGGAGTTTTCTCACTATGCAGAAACACCTTCTAATATTTCAGAAGAGGTAATCAAAAAAGCAAAAGGTAACGCTTAATTTTAAGAAAATGAGTCAAAAAATCAGAATAAAACTAAAATCTTACGATCACATGTTGGTAGATAAATCTGCTGAAAAGATCGTGAAAACAGTAAAAACTACTGGAGCGGTTGTAACAGGTCCAATCCCGTTGCCAACTCACAAAAAACTTTTCACTGTGTTGCGTTCTCCGCACGTTAACAAAAAAGCGAGAGAGCAATTTGAAGTAATGTCATACAAGAGATTGATTGATATTTATTCATCTTCATCTAAAACTATTGATGCTTTAATGAAACTTGAGTTACCAAGTGGTGTTGAAGTAGAGATTAAAGTATAATTTTATTATATTTTTTATATAAAAAGCGAGTCAGAAATGTCTCGCTTTTTTTGTTTTTGAATTATGGGCTTTTTTGTGTGATTTTAAAATGTTGTAAGTTTAATATTTTTTTTGCCAATTTTTGTAAAGCCCTTTGTTTTAAAGCTATTCGAATGATTTTTGTTGTTGTTTTATTAATTAATTGTTAAGCGTAAGTCGATTGTAAAAGAGTAAAAGAGTTTGAAGAATTAGATTGGAAAAAGTTGTTTTTGATGCTGGTTTGAAGCTTGGATTTTGATTATGAGCGATTTAATTTTTGTAACTGTTTGGTATATTCAATTTTAATGTCTACTTTTGCACTCCCTGTTTGGAAATTTCTGTTATTTTCAAATTGAAGGGAATTTTAGTAATTAATAATTAATATTTATGTCTGGGTTAATTGGTAAAAAAATCGGCATGACTAGTATTTTCGACGAAAACGGGAAAAACATTCCTTGTACAGTAATCGAAGCTGGACCATGTGTTGTTACCCAAGTCAGAACCAACGAGGTTGACGGGTATGAAGCGTTGCAACTTGGTTTCGATGACAAAAACGAGAAACATTCTACTAAAGCTGCTTTAGGGCACTTTAAAAAAGCTGGAACTGTTGCTAAGAAAAAAGTCGTTGAATTCCAAGATTTTGCAACTGAGCAAAAATTAGGAGATCTTATTGATGTTTCTATTTTTGAAGAAGGAGAGTTTGTAGACGTGCAAGGTGTGTCTAAAGGTAAAGGTTTCCAAGGTGTTGTTAAACGTCACGGTTTTGGTGGTGTTGGACAAGCTACACATGGTCAGCACAACCGTTTAAGAGCACCAGGTTCTGTAGGAGCATCTTCTTATCCATCTAGAGTATTCAAAGGAATGCGTATGGCTGGAAGAATGGGAGGAGATAATGTAAAAGTTCAAAACCTTAGAGTTTTAAAAGTAGTTGCTGAAAAGAATCTACTTGTTGTTAAAGGATGTATTCCAGGACACAAAAACTCTTACGTAATCATTCAGAAGTAATGGAAGTAAAAGTATTAGATTTCAACGGAAAAGATACTGGAAGAAAAGTTCAACTTTCTGATTCAGTATTCGCAATTGAACCGAACAATCACGCAGTATATCTTGATGTTAAGCAATATCTTGCTAATCAAAGACAAGGTACTCATAAAGCTAAAGAAAGAGCTGAAGTAACTGGAAGTACGCGTAAGATTAAAAAGCAAAAAGGTACGGGTACGGCTCGTGCGGGAAGTGTTAAGAATCCTTTGTTTAAAGGTGGAGGAACAGTTTTCGGGCCAAGGCCAAGAAGTTATTCATTCAAATTGAATAAAAACTTAAAAAGATTGGCTAGAAAATCAGCTTTCTCTATCAAAGCAAAAGAGTCGAATATTATCGTTCTTGAAGACTTTAATTTTGAAGCGCCAAACACTAAAAATTTCATTAACGTTTTGAAAGCTTTAGGGTTAGAAAATAAAAAATCTCTATTTGTGTTGGGTGAGTCAAATAAAAATGTATATTTGTCGTCACGCAATTTAAAGGCTTCTAATGTCGTAACTAGCTCAGAATTAAGCACTTACGCAATATTAAACACTAATAATTTAGTGCTTTTGGAGGGTTCTTTAGAGTTAATTGAAGAAAATTTAAGTAAATAATAGGAGTATGAGTATCATAATTAGACCTATAGTAACTGAAAAAGTAACCAAAGAAAGTGAAGTTCTTAACCGCTTCGGATTCGTTGTTGACAAAAAAGCAAACAAAGTTCAAATTAAGAAAGCTGTTGAAGCTGCTTATGGAGTAACTATCGTTTCTGTTAACACAATGAATGTGAGACCAGACAGATCTACTAAATACACTAAAAGTGGTTTAATCAGTGGAAAGACAAATGCAATCAAAAAAGCAATTGTTCAAGTACAAGAAGGAGAAACAATTGATTTTTACAACAATATCTAAGATAGAAAAATGTCAGTAAGAAAATTAAAACCTATTACCCCGGGTCAGCGATTTAGAGTTGTGAATGGTTATGACGCTATTACAACTGATAAGCCGGAACGCTCTTTGATAGCGCCGATAAAAAACTCAGGAGGTAGAAATAGTCAAGGAAAGATGACCATGCGTTATACGGGTGGTGGTCACAAGCAGAGATATCGTATTATTGATTTCAAAAGAACTAAAGATGGAATTCCAGCTACAGTGAAATCAATCGAATACGATCCAAATCGTACTGCGTTTATCGCTTTATTAGCTTATGCTGATGGAGAGAAAACTTACATTATCGCTCAAAACGGATTGAAAGTTGGTCAGAAATTAGTTTCTGGTCCAGAATCTCAACCAGAGATTGGTAATACTTTACCTTTAAGCAGAATTCCTCTTGGAACTGTTATATCTTGTATTGAGTTACGTCCAGGACAAGGAGCTGTAATTGCTCGTTCAGCTGGAACTTTTGCTCAGTTAATGGCAAGAGACGGGAAATACGCAACAATTAAAATGCCATCTGGAGAAACAAGATTAATCTTGTTAACTTGTTCGGCTACAATTGGAGCTGTTTCTAACTCTGACCACCAATTAGTTGTATCTGGTAAAGCAGGTAGAACAAGATGGTTAGGAAGAAGACCTAGAACTAGACCAGTAGCGATGAACCCAGTTGATCACCCTATGGGAGGTGGTGAAGGACGTTCTTCTGGAGGGCACCCACGTTCAAGAAACGGATTGCCAGCTAAAGGTTACAGAACTCGTTCTAAGAAAAACCCGAGTAACAAGTATATCGTAGAACGTAGAAAGAAATAATAAGATATGGCACGTTCATTAAAAAAAGGACCTTTCGTTCATTATAAATTAGACAAGAAAGTTCAAGAAAACGTAGAAAGTGGTAAAAATAGTGTAGTTAAGACTTGGTCTAGAGCTTCTATGATTACTCCAGATTTCGTTGGACAAACTATCGCAGTTCATAACGGTCGTCAATTTGTACCAGTTTACGTAACAGAAAACATGGTAGGTCACAAATTAGGAGAGTTTTCGCCAACTAGATCTTTTAGAGGTCATGCTGGAGCAAAAAATAAAGGTAAAAAATAAAAGAAGCAATGGGAGTTCGTAAAAGAGAAACAGCAGATGCGAGAAAAGAGGCTAATAAGTCTATCGCTTTCGCAAAATTGAATAACTGCCCTACTTCACCTAGAAAAATGCGCTTAGTAGCGGACTTGGTAAGAGGTCAGAAGGTAGAAAGAGCACTTAACATCTTAAGATTCAGTTCTAAAGAAGCTTCAAGAAAATTAGAAAAACTATTATTATCTGCAATCAACAACTGGGAGCAAAAAAATAGTGAAGGTAATTTAGAAGAAGCTGGATTATTTGTTAAAGAGATCAGAGTAGATGGTGGAATGATGTTAAAAAGACTTCGTCCAGCTCCACAAGGTCGTGCACACAGAATAAGAAAACGTTCTAATCACGTAACAATCGTGCTTGGAGCTATCAATAACACACAAAGCAATTCTTAAGCAGCATGGGACAAAAGACAAATCCAATTGGAAATAGACTTGGTATCATCAGAGGATGGGACTCAAACTGGTATGGTGGAAATGATTACGGCGATAAATTAGCTGAAGATCACAAAATCAGAAAGTATATCCACGCTCGTTTATCAAAAGCTAGTGTATCTAAAGTAATCATCGAGAGAACTTTAAAGCTTGTAACCGTTACTATCACTACTGCTAGACCTGGTATCATTATCGGAAAAGGCGGACAAGAGGTAGACAAGTTAAAAGAGGAACTTAAGAAAGTTACTGATAAAGAGGTTCAAATTAACATCTTTGAAATTAAAAGACCTGAGTTAGATGCTTATCTTGTGGCGACAAGCATCGCTCGTCAAATCGAAAGCCGTATTTCTTACAGACGTGCAATCAAAATGGCTATTGCTGCTTCTATGCGTATGAACGCTGAAGGTATCAAAGTTTTGATTTCTGGTCGTCTGAATGGTGCTGAGATGGCGCGTTCTGAAGGTTTCAAAGAAGGTAGAATTCCTCTATCAACTTTCAGAGCTGATATTGATTATGCTTTGGCTGAAGCTCACACTACTTACGGTAGAATGGGTATCAAAGTATGGATCATGAAAGGTGAAGTTTATGGAAAGAGAGATCTTTCTCCGCTTGCTGGAATGGATAAAAAACAATCTGGTACTGGCGGTGGTAAAGGTGGAGATGCCCCTAGAGGTAAATCTAACTTTAATAAAGGTGGAAAACCAGACGCTCGTAAAAGAAAGTAAATTTTTAAACTAAAGAAAAATGTTACAGCCTAAAAGAACAAAATACCGTAAGGTACAAAAAGGTAGAATGAAGGGTAACTCTCAAAGAGGGCATGAACTTTCAAATGGAATGTTTGGTATTAAATCTGTGCATGAAGATGGAATGTTCTTAACTTCACGTCAAATCGAAGCTGCGCGTATCGCTGCAACTCGTTACATGAAGAGAGAAGGACAATTGTGGATTAAAATTTTCCCAGACAAACCTATCACTAAGAAACCTCTTGAAGTACGTATGGGTAAAGGTAAAGGAGCAGTTGAATATTGGGCTGCTGTTGTTAAACCAGGAAGAATTATGTTTGAAGTTGGAGGGGTTCCATTGTCAGTTGCAAAAGAGGCTTTACGTCTTGCAGCTCAAAAACTTCCAGTAAAAACTAAGTTCGTCGTTGCTAGAGATTTCGAAGCATAATTTATATTTATTATGAAACAATCAGAAATAAAAGATCTTTCTGCAGCGGAGTTGCAAGAAAAGCTTAGTCAAACTAAGAAAGTATATGCTGACCTAAAAATGGCTCACGCTATTTCTCCAATTGCTAACCCACTTCAAATTAGAAGCGTTAGAAGAACAGTTGCTAGATTAGCTACAGAGTTAACTAAAAGAGAGTTACAATAATTGTATTCTGCTGAAAGATGGAAGAAAAAAGAAATTTAAGAAAAGAAAGAATAGGTGTTGTTACTTCAAATAAGATGGATAAATCTATCGTTATTTCAGAAGTAAGAAAAGTAAAACACCCATTATACGGTAAGTTCGTGTTGAAAACTAAGAAATATGTTGCACACGACGAAACAAACGACTGTAACATTGGTGATACTGTAAGAATTAGCGAAACGCGTCCTTTAAGTAAAACGAAATGTTGGAGATTAGTTGAAATCTTAGAAAGAGCTAAATAATTATGGTACAACAAGAATCAAGACTAAAAGTAGCAGATAACACGGGAGCTAAAGAAGTTTTAACTATTCGTGTTTTAGGAGGTACTAAAAGAAGATATGCCTCTGTTGGTGACAAAATTGTAGTTTCTATCAAAGATGCAACTCCAAACGGAAACGTAAAAAAAGGAGCGGTTTCAACTGCAGTTGTTGTGCGTACTAAAAAAGAAGTGAGAAGAGCTGATGGTTCTTATATCCGTTTCGATGACAATGCATGTGTTCTTTTGAATGCTGCAGGGGAAATGAGAGGAACTCGTGTTTTTGGTCCGGTAGCAAGAGAACTTCGTGAAAAACAATTCATGAAAATTGTATCATTAGCACCAGAAGTGCTTTAATTCGTTTTAAGATGATAAAGCTAAAAATAAAATCAGGAGATATCGTAAGAGTTATTGCTGGAGACCATAAAGGTGCTGAAGGTAAAGTTTTACGTGTTTACCGTGAAAAAAACAAAGCGATCGTTGAAGGTGTAAACCTGGTTTCAAAACATACTAAACCAAGTGCTAAAAACCCTCAAGGTGGTATCGTTAAGAAAGAGGCTTCTATTCAAATTTCTAACATTGCTTTAATTGATCCTAAAACTAAGGAAACAACTAGAGTAGGTATTAGAGTAGAAGGAGATAAGAAAGTAAGATTTTCAAAAAAATCTAATCAAGTACTATAGTAATGGCATATACACCTAGACTAAAAGAAGAATATAAGAGTAGAGTAATCTCTGCTCTTAAAGAAGAGTTCGGATATACAAACGTAATGCAAGTTCCTAAACTTGAAAAAATCGTTTTGAGCCGTGGAGTTGGTGCAGCTGTATCTGATAAAAAACTTATTGACTATGCAGTTGATGAGTTAACTAAGATCACTGGACAAAAAGCAGTATCTACAATTTCTAAGAAAGACGTTGCGTCTTTCAAATTAAGAAAAGGGATGCCTATTGGAGCAAAAGTTACTTTACGTGGCGAAAGAATGTATGAGTTTTTAGATAGACTTATTACTTCTGCTTTACCACGTGTTAGAGATTTTGGTGGTATTAAAGCTACTGGTTTTGACGGAAGAGGTAACTACAATCTTGGAGTTTTAGAGCAAATCATTTTCCCAGAAATTGATATTGACAAAGTAAATAAAATTTCAGGAATGGATATTACATTTGTTACTACTGCAAAAACAGACAAGGAAGCAAAGTCATTATTGGCTGAATTAGGATTACCTTTTAAAAAGAATTAAGACATGGCTAAAGAATCAATGAAAGCCCGCGAGGTGAAAAGAGAGAAAACGGTAGCTAAGTATGCTGAAAAGAGAAAAGCTTTATTAGAAGCTGGAGACTATGAAGGTTTACAAAGATTACCTAAAAATGCTTCACCTGTTCGTTTACACAATCGTTGCAAATTAACTGGAAGACCAAGAGGTTATATCCGTCAATTCGGAATCTCTCGTGTAACTTTCCGTGAAATGGCTAACAATGGATTAATTCCAGGTGTAAAAAAAGCCAGCTGGTAATTTAAAAAAGTTTATAAATTGATTAAAGGTTCAGGAAGCGGGTGCTTCCTGAAAACCATAATCGCAATCAAATACATATGTATACAGATCCTATTGCAGATTATTTGACTAGAGTTCGTAACGCTGTGGCTGCAAACCACAAAGTTGTTGAAATTCCAGCTTCTAATCTTAAAAAAGAAATAACTAAGATCTTATTCGATCAAGGTTATATCTTAAGTTACAAATTTGAGCAGAACACAGTTCAAGGTTCTATCAAAATTGCTTTAAAGTATGATAAAGATACTAAAGAGCCTGTAATTAAAGATATCCAAAGAATTAGTAAACCTGGTTTACGTAAGTACGCAGGTGCTGCCAAATTACCAAGAATCCTTAACGGATTAGGAATTGCTATTGTTTCTACATCAAAAGGTTTGATGACAGGAAAACAAGCTAAGCAGTTAAATGTAGGTGGTGAAGTAATTTGTTACGTATACTAATTTTAAACACTAGATAAGATGTCAAGAATAGGTAAAAGCCCAATTGTAATCCCTGCTGGTGTAACTGTAGAAGTTAAAGACGGTATTATTACAGTAAAAGGAAAAAAAGGTCAACTAGTTCAGGAGTTTTCGGACGTAAATGTAACTGTTGAAGGCGATCAAGTTTTAGTAGAAAGATCGTCTGATCATAAAGACCATAGAGCAAAACACGGATTATTCAGATCTTTGATCAGTAATATGGTTGTTGGTGTATCTGAAGGTTTCACAAAAGAACTAGAATTAGTTGGAGTTGGTTATAGAGCTTCAAACCAAGGACAAAAATTAGATTTAGCTCTTGGATATTCTCACAATATTGTTTTAGAAATTGCTCCGGAAGTAAGTTTAGAAACAATATCTGAAAAAGGTAAGAACCCAATCGTAAAATTAACATCATTTGATAAACAACTTTTAGGGCAAGTTGCTGCGAAAATCAGAGGTTTCCGTAAGCCAGAGCCGTACAAAGGAAAAGGTGTTAAATTTGTGGGTGAAGTATTAAGAAGAAAAGCAGGTAAATCAGCTTAAAATATAAGATTATGTCATTAACAAAATCTGAAAGAAGACAGAGAATTAAATTCAGAATTAGAAAAACGATTAGTGGTTCTGCTGCTAAGCCAAGATTGTCTGTATTTAGAAGTAACAAAGAAATTTACGCTCAACTTATTGATGATGTAAATGGAGTTACTATATTAGCTGCATCTTCAAGAGAAAAAGAAATAGCAAAAGGTACTAACGTTGAAATCGCTGCCGCTGTTGGAAAACTAGTTGCAGAGAAAGCGTTAAAAGCTGGGATAGATACCATCACTTTTGATAGAGGTGGATATTTATATCACGGTCGTATTAAATCATTAGCAGAAGGCGCAAGAGCCGCTGGACTTAAATTCTAATATATTATGTCTAAATACAAAAATGTAGAATTGGTAAAACCTAGTGGTCTTGAACTTAAAGATCGTCTAGTTAGTGTAAATCGTGTTACTAAAGTTACAAAAGGAGGTAGAGCTTTTGGTTTTTCTGCTATTGTAGTTGTAGGTGATGAAAATGGAGTAGTTGGTCACGGATTAGGAAAATCTAAAGACGTTTCTGAAGCAATTGCGAAAGCAGTAGAAGATGCTAAGAAAAACTTAGTTAGAATTCCTTTGAACGGACAATCTGTTCCTCACGAACAAAAAGGTAAATTTGGTGGTGCGCGTGTATTCTTAATCCCTGCCTCTCATGGTACAGGAGTTATTGCTGGTGGAGCTGTTCGTTCAGTTCTTGAATCAGTAGGTATTCACGACGTATTATCTAAATCTCAAGGATCATCAAATCCTCATAACGTAGTTAAAGCAACTTTTGATGCTTTATTACAAATGAGAAGCGCTCATACTGTTGCAAAACAGAGAGGAGTTTCTTTAGAAAAAGTTTTTAAAGGTTAATCAAGGAAATTATGGCTAAATTATTAGTAAAACAAGTAAGAAGCAAGATCAACTGTCCTCTTTCTCAAAAGAGAGGTTTAGAAGCTTTAGGTCTACGTAAATTAGGACAAGTTGTGGAGCATGAGTCAAATCCTGCTATCCTTGGGATGATAAACAAAGTTAAACACTTAGTTTCTGTAGAAGAAGCTAAATAACAAATACTGTTATGAATTTAAGTAACTTACAGCCTGCTGAAGGATCAACGCACAATCAAAATAAAAGAGTAGGTAGAGGAGAAGGTTCTGGAAAAGGTGGCACTGCTGCAAGAGGTCACAAAGGGGCTAAATCTCGTTCTGGTTATTCTAAAAAGATTGGTTTTGAGGGTGGACAAATGCCACTTCAAAGACGTGTTCCTAAGTTTGGTTTCAAAAACATCAATCGTAAAGAATACGAAGGTGTTAATTTAGATACGCTTCAATTATTAGTAGACAATGGTGTGATTACAGATTCTGTTTCTATGACAGATTTCGTAGCTAATCGTCTAGCTTCAAAAAATGAAATCGTTAAGATTTTAGGTAGAGGTGAATTGAAAGCAAAATTAAAAGTAACTGCCCACAAATTTACTGCTACTGCAAAAGCTGCTATTGAAGCTGCTGGTGGTGAAGCTGTAACTATATAACTTATCTATTAAGATGAAGAAATTTATTGAATCACTAAGTAATGTTTGGAAAATCGAAGAACTGAAAAACAGAATCTTAATTACATTAGGATTACTTTTAGTATATCGTTTTGGTGCACACGTTACGCTTCCTGGAATTGACGCAACTCAATTAACAGGTTTAGCGGGACAAACTAAAAATGGTTTAGGATCTATCCTAGACATGTTTACTGGGGGTGCTTTCTCTAAAGCTTCAGTTTTTGCTTTAGGTATCATGCCTTATATTTCTGCATCTATTGTTGTTCAGTTAATGGGAATTGCTATTCCTTATTTACAAAAGCTTCAAAACGATGGAGAAAGTGGTAGAAAAAAGATTAATCAAATCACTCGTTGGTTGACTATAGCTATTACACTGGTTCAAGGTCCAACTTATATCTATAATTTATACAGAACATTGCCTGGTAGTGCTTTTCTACTAGGCTTTAATTCACCAGAATTTTTGTTCTCGTCAGTTATCATTTTAGTTACAGGTACAATTTTTGCTATGTGGCTTGGTGAGAAAATTACAGATAAAGGTATTGGAAATGGAATTTCATTATTAATCATGGTTGGTATCTTAGCTCGTTTACCACAAGCTTTTATTCAAGAGTTTACAACGAGAGTTACCAATAACAATGGTGGTCCAATGTTGTTAGTTATTGAAATTATTGTGTGGTTATTAGTAATCATTTCTTGTGTATTGCTTACTATGGCAGTACGTAGAATCCCGGTTCAATACGCTCGTCGTACTACAACTGGTGATTACGAGCAAGATTTGGCAGGTGGTAATAGACAATGGATTCCTCTTAAGCTTAATGCTTCTGGAGTTATGCCTATCATTTTTGCTCAGGCAATTATGTTTATCCCTGCAGCTGTAGCTGGACTGTCTAAGTCAGATACATCACAATCAATTGTTGGTGCATTTAGTAATATGTTTGGTTTCTGGTATAATTTTGTTTTTGCAACTTTAATTATTGTATTTACATTCTTTTATACTGCAATCACTGTACCTACTAACAAAATGGCTGATGATTTAAAAAGAAGCGGTGGTTTTATTCCGGGAGTTCGTCCAGGAGCTGAAACTTCAGATTTCTTAGATAAAGTGATGTCTTTAATAACTTTCCCAGGATCTTTATTCCTTGCTTTGATTGCTGTGTTCCCAGCTATTGTTGTAAGTATTATGGATGTACAACAATCTTGGGCGATGTTTTTTGGAGGTACCTCATTAATAATTATGGTTGGGGTTGCAATAGACACTATTCAACAAATCAATTCATACTTGTTAAACAAACATTATGATGGTTTAATGAAGACTGGTAAAAATAGAAAAGCAGTAGCTTAATATTATTTATGGCAAAACAATCAGCAATAGAACAAGACGGATCAATCATTGAAGCATTATCAAATGCTATGTTCCGTGTGGAGTTAGAAAATGGACATATAGTAATTGCTCATATTTCTGGAAAGATGCGAATGCATTATATCAAGTTATTACCTGGTGATAAAGTGAAATTGGAAATGAGCCCTTACGATTTGTCAAAAGCAAGAATTACTTATCGATATTAAAAGATATTCAGTATGAAAGTTAGAGCATCAGTAAAAAAGAGAAGTGCCGAGTGCATTATCGTGCGTAGAAAAGGAAGATTGTACGTGATAAACAAAAAGAATCCTAGATTTAAACAAAGACAAGGATAATTATGGCAAGAATAGCAGGGGTAGATATCCCAAAAAACAAAAGAGGTGTTATTGCACTTACCTACATCTTCGGATTAGGAAAAAGTAGAGCTATTGAGATTTTAGAGAAAGCTCAAGTTAGCCAGGATAAAAAAGTTCAAGATTGGAATGATGACGAGATCGGAGCGATTCGTGATGCTGTTTCATTTTACAAAATTGAAGGAGAATTACGTTCTGAAGTTTCTTTGAACATCAAACGTTTAATGGATATTGGTTGTTATAGAGGTATTCGTCATAGATCTGGTCTTCCATTAAGAGGTCAAAGAACTAAAAACAACTCTAGAACAAGAAAAGGAAAAAGAAAAACTGTTGCTAACAAGAAAAAAGCAACTAAATAATAAGTAATATGGCTAAAGCAACTGCAAAAAAACGTAAAGTTATCGTTGAATCAACGGGTGAAGCTCATATTTCTTCGACTTTCAACAATATTATCATTTCTTTGACAAATAAGAAAGGTGAAGTTATTGCTTGGTCTTCAGCTGGTAAAATGGGTTTCAGAGGTTCTAAAAAGAATACTCCGTACGCAGCTCAGATGGCAGCAGAAGATTGCAGCAAAGTAGCTCTTGAGGCAGGACTTAAAAAAGTAAAAGTTTATGTAAAAGGTCCAGGTAACGGACGTGAGTCTGCTATCCGTTCTATTCATAACGGTGGAATTGAAGTTACTGAAATTATTGATGTTACTCCAATGCCTCACAACGGATGTCGTCCTCCAAAAAGACGTAGAGTTTAATTTTTTTATTTTTATAGTATAATCAAGGTAGAATATAGATTATCGGAGGATTAGACCTGAATTCATAATCTCTACCTTAAAATTTTTTTAAAATGGCAAGATATACTGGTCCAAAAACCAAAATCGCTCGTAAATTTGGCGAAGCAATCTTCGGAGATGATAAGTCTTTCGAAAAAAGAAATTACCCACCTGGACAACACGGGATGGCTAAGAAAAGAGGAAAAAAATCTGAATATGCTGTTCAATTAATGGAAAAGCAAAAAGCTAAATATTCTTATGGAATTTTAGAAAAACAATTCAGAAATTTATTCGAAAAAGCATCAGCTACTAAAGGTGTAACTGGTGAGGTTTTATTACAACTATGTGAAGCAAGATTAGATAATGTTGTTTTTAGAATGGGAATTGCTCCATCTAGAAGAGGTGCTCGTCAAATTGTATCTCACAGACACATTACTGTAAACGGAGAAGTTGTAAACATTCCTTCTTACCACCTAAAACCTGGTGATAAAGTTGCAGTTCGTGAAAAATCTAAATCTTTAGAAGCTATCGAGCGTTCTTTATCAAATTCAAGTCATGTTTATGAATGGATTACCTGGAACAATGATCTTAAAGAAGGAACTTTTGTTTCTGTACCTGCGAGACTTCAAATTCCAGAAAACATTAAAGAACAATTAATCGTAGAGTTGTACAACAAATAATAATTGACTTAGTCGAAATTTATGGCAATATTTAATTTTCAAAAGCCCGATAAAGTTATCATGATCGATTCAACCGATTTTGAAGGTAAATTTGAATTTAGACCTTTAGAACCTGGTTACGGATTGACAGTTGGTAATGCACTTAGAAGAGTTTTGCTTTCAGCGTTAGAAGGTTATGCAATTACATCTGTTCGTATCGAAGGTGTAGATCATGAGTTTTCTACTATTTCAGGTGTTGTTGAAGATGTTACCGAAATTATCCTTAATCTAAAACAAGTACGTTTCAAACGTCAGATCGAAGATATCGATAATGAATCAGTTACTATTTCTGTTTCTGGTAAAGATCAATTAACAGCAGGTGATTTTCAAAAATTTATCTCAGGTTTTCAAGTTTTGAATCCAGACCTTGTTATCTGTAATTTAGATTCTAAAATCAAATTGAACTTCGATTTAACAATCGAAAAAGGTAGAGGATACGTTCCTGCTGAAGAGAACAAAAAACAGAATGCTGCAATTGGAACGATTTTTACAGATTCTATTTTTACTCCGGTAAAAAATGTAAAATATGCAATCGAAAATTTCCGTGTAGAGCAAAAAACAGATTACGAAAAATTAGTTTTTGAAATCAAAACTGATGGATCTATTAATCCAAAAGATGCTCTTACTGAAGCTGCTAAAGTTTTAATTCACCATTTCATGTTGTTTTCTGATGAAAGAATTACACTTGAGGCTGACGAAATTGCACAAACAGAATCGTATGATGAAGAGTCATTGCATATGAGACAATTGCTTAAAACTAAGCTTGTTGATATGGATTTATCTGTAAGAGCATTAAATTGCTTGAAAGCGGCTGAAGTTGATACACTTGGTGATTTAGTATCGTTCAATAAAAATGACCTAATGAAATTCCGTAATTTCGGTAAAAAATCTTTAACTGAACTTGATGAACTTGTTGCAGTGAAGAATTTAACTTTTGGAATGGATTTAGCTAAATACAAACTAGATAAAGAATAATTCAATCCGCTTCGGCGGGTTAAATTTAAAATAGCAATGAGACACGGAAAAAAATTCAATCACTTAAGCAGACAGACTGGACATAGAAAAGCTATGTTAGCTAATATGGCTTGTTCTCTTATCGAGCACAAACGTATTAATACTACTGTTGCTAAAGCTAAAGCGCTTAAACAATTTGTTGAGCCTTTAATCACAAAATCAAAAGAAGATACGACTCACAATCGTCGTATTGTTTTTGCATACTTACGTAGCAAATATGCTGTAACTGATTTGTTCAGAGATGTAGCTGCTAAAGTAGGAGACCGTCCAGGAGGATACACTCGTATCATTAAAGTTGGAAATCGTTTGGGAGATAACGCTGATATGGCGATGATCGAACTTGTAGATTTTAATGAACTTTACAACGGAGGTAAAAAAGAAGTTAAAAAAGCTAAAAGCCGTCGTGGTGGTAAAGCTAAAAAAGCTGAAGGTACTGCTCCTGAAGCTCCTGCAGCTGAATCAGAATCGACTACTGAAGCTTCTGAATAATTATGAAAGTAATGATTCTATAGAAATCAAGGATAAGCTAATTTTTAGTTTATCCTTTTTTTTTGATTTTTTTAGAAGAGTAAAATTTAACTTATTTCATTGTCAAGGTTTTATTTTTATGAATGAAAATTTTAAAAAATCTTGGCAGCACTCTTTTAAAGAAGTAAATTTGCAAAATATCTAATTACAATGGAACTCTAAAAGTTTCATAATACGATTAAAAACAATACAAATTAAACAATGAAATACACAACACGACAAAGCGCCATTTTATTACTAAGCGATGGAACTATTTTTCATGGTAAATCTATCGGAATCAGCGGTAAAACTTTTGGTGAAGTTTGTTTTAATACTGGAATGACAGGATATCAGGAGATTTTTACAGATCCTTCTTATTTTGGACAAATTATGGTAACTACTAATCCTCACATTGGTAATTACGGTGTGAATGATCTTGAAGTTGAATCAGAAGATGTAAAGATTGCTGGTTTAGTTTGTAAAAACTTTAGTTTTAATTATTCAAGGGTAGGTGCTTCTGGAAGTTTAGAAGATTATTTCGCTAAACAAAATTTAATTTGTATTTCAGATGTAGATACTAGAGCTCTTGTTAGTTATATCCGTGATAATGGTGCAATGAATGCTGTTATTTGTACAGATGGAACTTCAATTGAGGATTTGAAAAAAGAATTAGCCAATGTTCCTAACATGGAAGGTTTAGAATTAGCTTCAAAAGTTTCTACCAAAGAACCATATTTTGTTGGAGACGAAAATGCAACATATAGAATTTCTGCACTTGATCTAGGAATTAAGAAAAACATTTTAAGAAACTTTGCAAAGAGAGACTGTTACATTAAAGTTTTTCCATACGATGCTACTTACGAAGATTTGAATTCATTTAATCCAGATGGATTTTTCTTGTCGAATGGACCTGGAGATCCGGATCCGTTACATGGAGTAATTGAAGTTGCTAAAAAAATCATTGCTGATGACAGACCTTTATTCGGAATTTGTTTAGGACACCAAATTATTGCTTTGGCAAATGGAGTACAGACTTATAAAATGTTTGGAGGCCATAGAGGTATTAATCACCCTGTAAAAAATCTTCTAACAGGTAAAGGTGAAATTACTTCTCAAAATCATGGATTTGCTGTAAAGAGAGAGGCTTTGGAAGGTCATCCGGAATTAGAGCTTACACATATACATTTAAATGATGATACTGTTGCAGGTATGAGAATGAAAAACAAGAATTGTTTTTCAGTACAATATCACCCAGAAGCAAGTCCGGGACCGCACGATTCGTCATATTTATTTGACCAATTTGTTGAGAATATAAAACTAGCTGTGTCTAAAACGATGTAGTTAATAAATAAAGGTGTTTAGTAGAGAAAAAGCGTTTTTAATATTAAATATTTTTATAATTTCGAAAAAAAATCTATAATCTATTAATAAAAAACAAAAATAATGAGTATTATAATTAAAGTTCACGCAAGACAAATTTTGGATTCCAGAGGAAATCCTACAATCGAGGTTGATGTAGTAACTGAAAACGGAGTTTTAGGTAGAGCTGCTGTTCCATCTGGAGCATCAACTGGAGAGCACGAAGCTGTTGAATTACGTGACGGAGGTAAAGCTTATCTTGGAAAAGGAGTTTTAAATGCAGTGAACAATGTAAATACTGTTATTGCTGAAGAATTAGTTGGAACTTCTGTTTTTGAACAAAACACTATTGATCAATTAATGATCGATTTAGATGGAACTCCAAATAAATCTAAATTAGGAGCTAATGCAATTTTAGGAGTTTCTTTAGCTGCTGCTAAAGCTGCTGCAAACGAATTAGGATTGCCTTTATACAGATATGTAGGTGGGGTTTCTGCTAATACATTACCTGTTCCAATGATGAATATCATCAATGGTGGTTCTCACTCTGATGCGCCTATTGCATTCCAGGAATTTATGATTTTCCCAGTAAAAGCTACTTCTTTTACACATGCTATGCAAATGGGAACTGAAATTTTCCACAGCTTGAAAAAAGTATTACATGATAGAGGTTTAAGTACAGCTGTTGGTGACGAAGGAGGTTTTGCTCCAAACTTAGCTGGTGGTACTGAAGATGCTTTAGATACTATTAAATTAGCAGTTGAAAAAGCAGGATATACTTTCGGCGACGAAATTATGATTGCTCTTGATTGTGCTGCTTCTGAATTTTATGTTGATGGTAAATACGATTATACTAAATTTGAAGGAGAAACTGGAAAAATCAGAACATCTGCTGAACAAGCTGATTATTTAGCTGAACTTGCAGCTAAATATCCAATTATCTCTATCGAGGATGGTATGTATGAAGATGACTGGGATGGATGGAAAGCTTTAACTGAGAAAATTGGAAATAAAGTACAATTAGTAGGTGATGATTTGTTTGTTACTAATGTTGCTCGTTTGTCAACTGGTATCGAAAAAGGAATCGCAAATTCAATCTTGGTAAAAGTTAACCAAATTGGAACTTTAACTGAAACTATTGCTGCTGTAAACATGGCGAAAAACGCTGGTTATACATCTGTAATGTCTCACCGTTCAGGAGAAACTGAAGATAATACAATTGCTGACTTAGCGGTTGCGTTAAACTGTGGACAAATTAAAACAGGTTCTGCTTCTCGTTCTGATCGTATGGCAAAATACAATCAGTTATTAAGAATTGAAGAAGAATTAGGAAGTACTGCTTATTTTCCTGGTTTAAATGCTTTTAAGATTAAATAATCATAAGAGTTATATTAAGATAAACCATTCGTTTTCTAACGAATGGTTTTTTTTTGGAGTTTTAACAAATTCATAGCAGTATTCTTTTTTTAATTAGTCTTAAATTCATTAGATTTGGTAAATTATTATTTAAAGAATTATTTCCAATATATTATGTCAAAAATAGCTACATTAGAAATAGATGGTAAAAAGATTGAACTTCCAGTAATCACAGGAAGCGAAAACGAATCAGCTATCGATATTAACAAATTACGTGATTTAACAGGTGTTATTACTATTGATCCAGGTTATAAAAATTCAGGATCTTGTACAAGTGAAATCACTTTCTTGGATGGAGAAGAAGGAATTTTACGTTACAGAGGGTATTCAATCGAAGATTTAGCAGAAAAAGCTAGTTTCTTAGAGGTTTCATACCTTTTGATTTTTGGAGAATTGCCAACTGCGGCACAATTAGAAGATTTTGAAAATAATATTAGAAAACATTCTTTGGTAAACGAAGAAATGAAAAATATTATTGACGGTTTTCCAAAAACAGCTCACCCAATGGGAGTATTGTCAGCTTTAACAAGTGCTTTGACAGCATTTAATCCAAAAGCGGTAAATGTTGATAATGAAAAAGAAATGTACGAAGCTATTTGTAAAACAATGGCAAAATTTCTTGTGATAGCGACTTGGACTTATAGAAAATCTATGGGTTATCCGTTAAACTACTACGATAATACAAAAGGATATGTTGAGAGCTTTATGCAATTAATGTTTAAATTGCCAACAGGTCCTTACGCAGCAAATCCGGTTATTGTTAATGCTTTAGATAAGTTATTTATTCTTCATGCAGATCATGAACAAAACTGTTCTACTTCGACAGTAAGAATGGTAGGTTCTTCTCATGCAGGTTTATTTGCTTCAGTTTCTGCAGGAGTTTCTGCTTTATGGGGGCCACTTCATGGTGGTGCAAACCAAGCGGTACTTGAAATGTTAGAAGAAATTAATAAAGATGGTGGAGATACTGATAAATTCTTAGCAAAAGCGAAAGATAAAAATGATCCATTCCGTTTAATGGGATTCGGACACAGAGTTTATAAAAACTTTGATCCAAGAGCCAAAATCATCAAAAAAGCAGCAACTGAAGTTTTAGAAACTTTAGGTGTTGAAGATCCAATTTTAGATATTGCAAGAAAATTAGAAAAGGCAGCTCTTGAAGATGATTACTTCAAATCAAGAAATTTATATCCAAACGTTGATTTCTACTCTGGAATTATCTACAGAGCGTTAGGAATTCCAACAGATATGTTTACTGTAATGTTTGCTATCGGAAGATTACCAGGCTGGATCGCACAATGGAAAGAAATGCGTGAAAATAAAGAGCCAATTGGAAGGCCAAGACAAATTTATACTGGACATCCTTTAAGAGAGTTCAAGTCTAATAAATAAAAAACGAAAGCTTCACTTAACTGTGAAGCTTTTTTTATATTTGCTCAAAATATATAATGTTATGTTGCAATTAAATGTAAAGAACGAAACATCTAGGCTTCGGGCTGTTGTTTTGGGTTCTGCCGTTCATAATGGGCCAACTCCTACAATTGATGAAGCCTATGATCCTAAATCGTTGGAACATATTAAAGCAGGAACATATCCAATAGAAAAAGATATGGTTGCTGAAATGGATGCTTTTAATGCTGTTTTTCAAAAGTATGATGTGGCAGTTTATCGTCCGGAGCTGATCGAAAATTATAATCAGATTTTTGCAAGAGATATAGGATTTGTAATTGATGATGTTTTTGTAAAATCGAATATCCTGCCAGATCGCGAACGCGAATTAGATGCAATTCAATATGTTATTGATCAAATCAATCCATTAAAAGTGGTGCGTCCGCCGGAAGAAGTTCATATTGAAGGCGGTGATGTCATGCTTTGGAATGATCATATTTTTATTGGTACATATAAAGGAAGCGACTATAAAGATTACATTACGGCCAGAACAAATATGCATGGCGTAAATTATATTAAAGAATTATTCCCAAATAAAATTGTAAAAGAATTTGATTTAGTTAAATCTAAATTAGAAGCACGTGATAATGCACTGCATTTAGACTGCTGTTTTCAACCTGTTGGGAAAGATAAAGGCATTATCTACAAAAGAGGTTTTCGTGAAGAAGCAGATTATTTGTATTTAGTAAAGCTTTTTGGAAAGGAAAATTTATTCCATATAGAAAGAGAAGAAATGTACAATATGTTTTCAAATGTCTTTTCGATCGATACAAATGTTGTTGTTTCTGAAAAGAACTTCACTCGTTTAAATAATTGGCTTCGTGCAAAAGGTTTTACAGTGGAAGAGATTCCTTATGCAGAAATAGCAAAACAAGAAGGGTTGTTAAGATGTTCAACTTTGCCATTAATTAGAGACTAAAAATAGTTTTTGGTTTCAGGTTTCAAGTTTGTACAAGACGTGAAACGTGAAAGTTGAAACCTGAAACAAAAAAGATAAAAGATGAAACAAACTACAAATGCAATCGTAATGATTCGGCCAGTTGCTTTCAGAATGAATGAGCAGACTGCCGTAAATAATTATTACCAAAAAGTATTAGATGGATTATTGCCAAGTACTGTGAATGCAAAAGCACAACAAGAATTTGACGCTTTTGTTGAAAAACTAAGAGCAGTAGGTGTTGATGTTACCGTAATCGAAGATACATTGGAAACTGATACTCCGGATAGTATTTTTCCAAACAACTGGGTTTCTTTTCATGAAAATGGAGATGTGGCACTTTATCCTATGTTTGCCGAAAATCGTCGTCAAGAACGTCGAGAAGATATTTTAGATACACTAGAAGAAAAAGGTTTCGAAATTTCTAATATAATGGATTATACATCTGCAGAAGATGATGGGTATTTTTTAGAAGGAACCGGAAGTTTGCTTTTAGATCGTGCTAATGCAAAAGCATATTGTGCTCTATCACCTCGTGCTGATGAAGAATTATTTATAGAATTCTGCGAAGATTTTGATTATGCTCCAGTAATTTTTGAAGCTTTTCAAACAGTTGACGGTGAAAGAAAACTAATATATCATACCAATGTTATGATGTGTTTAGGAGAAACATTTGCTGTTATTTGTGCAGATTGTATCGATGATAAAAAAGAAAGAAAAATGGTTCTTGATAATCTGAAAGATGATAAAAAAGAAATCATTTTAATTACAGAAGATCAAGTAAATAATTTTGCTGGTAATATGTTGGAAGTTCGTGGGACAAACGATAAAAAATATATCGTTATGAGTGCGTCGGCTCATCAAAGTTTAACTCCTAAACAAATTCAGCAGTTAGAGAAACATGCAGAGATTTTGAGTTCTAGTTTAGATACTATTGAAGCTTGTGGAGGCGGAAGTGCCAGATGTATGATGGCTGAAGTATTTTTGCCAAGAAATTAAGATTTTATATAAAACAAAAAAGGAGATACAAACATTAGTTTTATCCCCTTTTTTGTTTTTTAAAAGATACTACATTAAGTTTCCTTTTATGATATTTACGATCGAGCTTACAATGTATTGAATCCCAATAGAGATTACAATAAAGCCAACAATTCTTGAAATAGCAACGATTCCAGACGCACCTAAGATTCTTGCCAGATAATGTGCACTTTTTAAAATAACAAAAATCACAACAGCTATTGCTAAAATAGCGAGACAGGAAAAAAGGATTTCTTCCATTTGATGATGTTCCTGATAAAACGCAATTAACAAAGAAATTGATCCGGGACCAGCAAGCATCGGAATTGCTAATGGAGTTAAAGCAATGTCATTTCTTTGTTGTACTTCGTTTTCAATTTTTTTATTGATACCTCGCTTCTTGTTGAATTTACCAGAAAGTAACGAAAAACCAGAATTTACAATTACAATTCCGCCGGCGATTCGAAGTGCATCAATACTAATTCCAAAAAAAGTTAAAACATATTGGCCAATGAAATAAGAAACTAATAAAATAATACCAACATTTATGGCTGTCCATAAAGAAATTCTCGAACGTTCTTTTTGTGAATCATGCTGTGTTAATCCAACAAAAATGGGTACTGTTCCAATTGGGTTTAGTACTGAGAAAAGAGCGGCAAATAGGTAAATAAATAAATCCATGAAATATTGGTTAGTAAAGTAAAAATAATCAAATTTTAATAGCTGCATACAAATAAATATTATCATATTGTTTTTTACAGTCAATATTCTAAATTAATAAGATAAGTTAAACTTATGCTTTTTAACTACTTTTGTATAATATTCTAAAATGATGAAAAACAAAAAAACTTTGTTGCTAGGAGCAACAACAAAAACAGATCGTTATGCTTTTAGAGCTATTAATGCATTAACTCAAAAAGGGCATACTGTTATTGCTATTGGGCAAAATGCCGGAGAAGTAGCAGGGGTAAAAATTCATACAAAAGCAATTCCGGTTAAAAATATAGATACAGTTACTTTATATTTAAATCCTACTCGTCAGCGTGATTATTATAATTATATCATTGAAGCACAGCCAAAAAGAGTGATCTTTAATCCGGGAACTGAAAATCCTGAACTGTATCAATTATTAGAGTTAAATAATATTGAAGCAGAAGTGGCTTGTACTTTGGTACTATTGGCAACAAATCAATATTAATATCTGGCTTTATCTTAATTACTTCAAAGTCGGAAAAAGTTATTAGTGATTTGTAAAATGATGTTACTTTAATTTGAATTAATTATAACATTTTATCTTTTTAAGGTATTGATTTTAGATGCATCAAAACTTCTGGTACCATTAAAAGTATTACTTTTGTCGTCATGGAATTTTCATCAAAATTAATAGAAAAAGCAGTCAATGAAATGTCGCAATTACCAGGTATTGGTAAGCGTACGGCATTGCGATTGGTGTTACATTTATTAAAACAGCCAAAAGAACAAACAGGATTTTTGTCGCAGGCGCTTTTAAATATGCGTGAGGATATTAAATTCTGTGAAAATTGCCACAATATTTCAGATACGAAAGTGTGTGAAATTTGTGCAAATTCAGTTAGAAATCATCAAACAATTTGTGTTGTAGAAGATATTCGAGATGTCATGGCAATTGAAAACACAGGACAATATAAAGGAATTTATCATGTTTTAGGAGGTAAGATTTCGCCAATTGAAGGAGTTGGTCCAAGTCAGCTGAATATTTCAAGTTTAGTTGAGAAAGTAAAATCAGGAAAAGTGGTTGAAATTATATTTGCACTAAGCTCTACAATGGAAGGCGATACGACCAATTTTTATATTTATAAACAAATTGCCGAATCAGAAATTATAATTTCGACTATTGCAAGAGGGATATCAGTGGGAGATGAATTAGAATATGCTGATGAAATTACCCTTGGACGAAGTATTCTGCATCGAGTTCCATTCGAAAAAACTTTCAAAAATAATTAAATAAGATCAAATAACATATAGATTTCCTGAAGATTAAAGGAAAAGCTATATTTGCCGTAAAATTTTACAAATGACCAAAAACTGTTTTTATATACTTTTAACGATTAGTACGTTATTTACGTCTTGTATACCAGTGAAAGATCTCACATATCTGCAAGATAAAAACTCCTCAAACGAACAAAATAGTATTGTTGCTGTAGAATCTAAGCCATATAGACTTCAAGTAAATGATGTTTTAAGTATTAGTATAAAAGCGATAGATCCAAAACTTGTGTCTATTTTTAATGCAACTGAAAACAACGCAGGCGCAAAATCTGAGTCAACCTTATATTTTGATGGATTTACAGTAGATGATCATGGAAATATAAGAATGCCAATTTTAGGAGAAATTAACGTTATCGGTTATACTCTCGAAGAGGTTAGAGTTAATATTGAAAAAAAGTTATTAGAAGAACATTTTAAAAGTGAAGCTAATATATTTGTCACTGTAAAATTAGCAGGTTTTAGATATACTATAAATGGGGAAGTTGGAAGTACCGGTACAAAAACATTATTCCAAGAACGTGTAAATATTATGGAAGCGATTGCAAATTCGGGAGATATTACTACTGTTGGGAACAGGAAAGCAGTAATGATTATTCGCCAAACGCCTATAGGTGTTCAAATGCATGATATTGATCTTACAGATGTCAATGTGATGAAATCTCCTTACTATAATTTACAACCAAATGATTATATATATGTCAAGCCATTAAAACAAAAAACTTGGGGAACAGGGCAGACAGGAATACAATCTATAGGTACTATTATAACTTTGTTGTCATTAGCAACAACAGTTTATTTGATAATTAGAAATTAAAACTTCAATCAAAAGATGTTAGATATAAAAGATTTTTCCATTTTTGAAAATCATTCAAATTTTGATTTTAAAGGGTTTTTACTGAAAATTTTAAGCTATTGGAAATGGTTTTTGGCCAGTTTACTAATAGCTTTTACTATTGCATACCAAGTAAACGTTCGAAAGGAAAAAATTTATGGAATGCAGACTATGATTTCTATAAAAGAAGAAAACAATCCTTTTTTTACATCTAATACAAGTTTAGTATTTAATTGGGGCGGGGTTTCAGATCAGGTTAACGGAATTTCTACAATTCTGCAATCAAGATCTCATAATGAACTTGTTGTCGATAAATTACAATTCTATATCGATTATTTAGAACAAGGAAAATATAATTTAATAGATTCTTACGGAGCAGTTCCTTTTTACTTAGATATTGACAAAACAAAGGGGCAAATTGCAGGTACTTTAGTTAAGGTTGTATTTTTGGATGAAAAAGAATATCAAATAGAAATTCCATTTGAAAGTAGTTCGGTTTCGTTAATAACTTATTCTAATAATACTTATAGTAATACTACTGTACAGCCTGTAACTTTTGCTAAAAAGTACAAAGTTGGAGAACATGTTTCTTTACCATTTTTAAATTGGAAATTGCAAATTAATGACAATCTAGGATTTTATAAAGGAAAAGAATATTTTATTCGATTCAATGATTTTGATGGAACCGTTGCTCGTTATCGAGGAATAAGTGTTGATGGAGATAAAGGTTCGGGATCATTATTAACCTTAGGGATGCAAGGAACAAATAAGGCTAGAATGGTTGAATATTTGAACTCTACAGTGAAAATGTTGATGAAGATTCAACTTGATGGTAAAAACCAATTTGCAACAAATACAATAAGATTTATTGATAGCACTCTTGTTGCTATGGAGTCACAACTAAAACAGACAGGAAACGAATTAAAAACTTTTAGAAAGGATAAAAATATATTTGAAATTGAAGATGGGGGGGCTAAATTTTCAGATAAAATAATGGATTTTGATGTTGAAAAAGATCAAATTACAAGAAAAATTGCTTATTATAATTCTCTAAAAAATTATCTAAACAATAGTGTGGATTATTCTAGACTTCCAGCACCTTCAGTTGCGGGGATAGAAGATCCTAATATTGTATCAAGTGTATCGAAACTTATTGCTCTTTCTACTCAAAGATCGGAAATGGCATATGCTGTAAAAAGTGATAAGATTTTTAAGGACTTTGATAATCAAATGCAAGCTGTAAAAAATGTATTGTTAGAAAACATTGCATCTGCTAAAACATCTTTATTGTATGACTTGTCATTAGTAAATGCTAAAATTGGTCAGGCCGAAAGTACAGTTAGAAGGCTTCCAGAGGAACAACAAGAACTTTTAAAAATTAAAAGAAAATACGATTTAAGCGATAATATCTACACTGAATTTCTCCAGAAAAGAAATGAGGCAGAAATTGTAAAAGCTTCAAATTTATCAGATATTCACTTTATTGATCCTGCCAAAGATATTGGAGGAGGATTAATAGGACCAAAGACTTCAGCAAATTATGTTTTAGCATTTTTTTTAGGAACATTGATTCCTCTAATGTTCGTATTTGCGATTTTTTTTATAAATGATTCTATACAAAATACAGACGATATCAGTAAACTGACCGAAATTCCAATAATTGGAGTAGTAGGATTCAATAAAGATGCAGGTAATTTAGCTGTATTTGATAAACCCAAGTCTGCACTTTCAGAAGCTTTTAGAAGTATTCGCTCGTCATTACAGTTTTTGTATAAAAGACAGCAATTGAGTGGATCAAAAACGTTAATGATTACATCTTCTATTAGTGGAGAAGGAAAAACTTTTTGCTCAATTAATATTGCTACAGTTTTTGCTTTAAGCGAGAAAAAAACTGTAATTGTTGGTTTGGATTTAAGGAAACCCCGTTTAGCTGATGAATTTTGTTTGACGAATAATCAATTAGGGGTTGTTAACTATCTGATCAGACAAAATACTTTGGAGGAAATTACAAACTCAACACAAATATCTAATTTGGATGTAATACTTTCGGGGCCGATACCTCCAAATCCATCAGAGTTGATTTTAAGTGATGCTATGGCAGAGTTAATAGAGAAGCTAAAGCTAAAATATGATTATATTATTCTGGATACACCTCCGGTTGGCTTAGTTTCAGACGCTATAGAACTAGTTCAATATGCTGATGTTACACTATATATTGTAAGACAAAATTATACTAAAAAAGATATG
Organism: Flavobacterium sp. 22659; assembly: GCF_052044235.1. Lineage (NCBI taxonomy): Bacteria > Pseudomonadati > Bacteroidota > Flavobacteriia > Flavobacteriales > Flavobacteriaceae > Flavobacterium > Flavobacterium sp. 22659. The sequence goes on along the minus strand of NZ_JBQEMU010000001.1, from coordinate 350,288 downwards.
ATCACGTTGCTTAATAACAGAATAAAAAGAGGTGAATTGAGTAACGCAAGTATTGTTTTTAATGGTTTCGAAAATAAAGCAAAATATGGCTCTACATATGGATATGGTTATGGATACGGAGCTTATTCAAATGGATATCATGAAGAAGAGGAAAAAAACGGGCTTTTGAAAAAAATTTCTAAAGTGTTTAGAAAAAAATAACGCTGAACAAATGAGAACATCAATTCAAAATACGATATTAATTACTGGAGGTGCAGGGTTTATTGGCTCAAATTTATCTGAGTATTTTTTAGGTTTAGGTCATAAAGTAATTTGTTTGGATAATTTTTCTACTGGACATAGACATAATCTAAAAGATTTTATAGAAAATCCTAATTACAAATTAATTGAAGGTGATATTAGAAATCTTGAAGATTGTACTAAAGCTGTTCAAGGAGTTGATTATGTTTTGCATCAGGCTGCATTAGGATCTGTGCCAAGGTCTATAAATGATCCGATAACAACAAATGAAGTAAATGTTTCTGGTTTTTTAAATATGTTAGTAGCTTCAAGAGATGCAAAAATAAAACGTTTTATTTATGCTGCCAGCTCATCAACTTATGGGGATTCTGAAGGATTGCCAAAAGTAGAAGAGGTAATTGGAAAACCTTTATCTCCATATGCTATTACAAAATATGTAAATGAACTTTATGCAGAAATTTTTAGCAGGATTTATGGTCTCGAAACAATTGGATTGAGATATTTTAATGTTTTTGGAAGAAAGCAAGATCCAGATGGTGCTTATGCTGCAGTAATTCCAAAATTTGTTAGACAATTAATCAATCTTGAGAGTCCTGTAATAAATGGAGATGGTAATTATTCCCGTGATTTTACCTACATAGATAATGTAATTCAAATGAATGAACTGGCAATGAATACGAATAATTCAGCAGCAATTAATACAGTTTATAATGCTGCGTTTGGAGATCGAAACACACTAAATGATTTAGTGAAATATTTAAAACAATATTTATCAGAATTTGATCCTGTAATTGCTGATGTTCAAATTAGTTATGGAGTAAATAGAACTGGAGATATTCCACATTCATTGGCAAGTATCCAGAAGGCAAAAAAACTGTTAGGATATAATCCGAAATATTCTTTACAAGAAGGATTAGAAGAAGCAGTTAGCTGGTACTGGAATAATTTGAAATAAAAATATGATAATAATTATATAGTAAATGGAAATTACAAAAATTTGCTGCATAGGTGCAGGCTATGTAGGCGGTCCTACAATGGCAGTAATTGCTCAAAAATGTCCACATATTCAAGTTACTGTTGTGGACTTGAACGAACAAAGAATTAAAGATTGGAATGATCCAAATACAGATAATATTCCTATTTATGAACCAGGTCTTTCAGAAATAGTAGCTGAGGCACGAGGAAGAAATTTATTTTTTTCGACAGAAGTTGAAAGAGCAATCGACGAAGCACAAGTCATTTTTATATCGGTAAATACCCCAACCAAAACTTATGGTAAAGGAAAAGGTATGGCTGCTGATTTAAAATATATTGAATTATGTGCCAGACAAATTGCAAAAGTTGCAAAACAGAATAAAATTGTTGTTGAAAAATCAACTTTGCCTGTTAGAACTGCCGAGGCAATTAAAAGTATATTAGATAATACAGGAAATGGTGTTCAGTTTCAGATCTTGTCAAATCCTGAGTTCTTGGCGGAAGGGACAGCAGTTACGGATTTATTAAACCCAGATAGAATTTTAATTGGAGGAGATTCTACTATAGAAGGTGAAATTGCAATTAATGCTTTGGTTGATGTTTATGCAAATTGGGTTTCTAAGGATAAAATTTTAACTACCAACGTCTGGTCATCAGAATTATCAAAACTAACTGCTAATGCTTTTTTAGCACAACGTATTTCGTCAATTAATGCGATGTCTGAGTTATGTGAAAAAACAGGTGCGGATGTAAGTGAAGTTGCGAGGGCAATTGGTATGGATAGCAGGATAGGACCAAAATTCTTAAAAGCTTCTGTTGGGTTTGGAGGATCTTGTTTTCAAAAAGACATCTTAAATCTAGTTTATATTGCAAAATCATACGGATTAAATGAAGTTGCGGATTATTGGGAACAAGTCATCATAATGAATGATCATCAAAAAAGAAGATTTTCAAATAAAATTGTTCATACATTATATAATACAGTAGCTGATAAAAAAATTGCTTTTTTAGGTTGGGCTTTCAAAAAAGACACCAACGATACAAGAGAGTCTGCTGCAATTTATGTTGCTGATGATTTAATTAATGAGCAAGCTAAGATTTCTGTATATGATCCAAAAGTTTCAAGAAATAAAATGCTTAATGATTTGGATTATTTAGGGACTAGAGGTGTAGAAGAAAATGCTAAAGCATTAACGATGTTTGAAAATGCTTATGAAGCTTGTAAAGATTCGCATGCAATAGCAATATTAACAGAGTGGGATGAGTTTACAACTTATGATTGGCAAAAAATTTACGAGTCTATGCATAAACCGGCATTTGTTTTTGATGGCAGAAATATTTTAAATGCAAAAGAATTAGAATCAATTGGATTTATTTATAACGGAATAGGTTCATAATTGGTAAATAAATTGGAATAAAATTTGAAAGATTGAAACGAAGGTATTGCAGGTTGGGTTTAAAGAATTTTATTTCAAGATAAATAAAAATTATGAATTGGTATGTAGTTTATACAAAACCCAAATGGGAAAAAAAGGTAGCCGAAAAGCTTACTCAAATAGGAATCGAATGTTATTGTCCATTGATTACTCAAGTCAAGCAATGGTCGGATAGAAAGAAAAAAGTTGAAATGCCACTTTTTAATTCTTATGTATTTATTCAAATTGAAGATGCTGACCGAAATTCTGTATTTGAGGTTGCTGGTGTTGTAAGGTATTTATTTTGGCTGGGGAAACCTGCAGTTGTACGTGATGAAGAAATTAATGTTATAAAAAACAGTTTAAAAGCATCAAATATTGCAGATATTTCGGTATCACAAATTCAGGTAGGAGATAAGATTAAATTAGAAACAGGGGCATTTAGTAATCAAAATGCAATTGTACAAGAAGTATCAAAGACACATTATATTTTAGTTCTTGAATCTTTAGGATGTGTTTTGAAAATAAAATACAAATAATTTCGTTTTCTACAAAGAAAGCATATTAAATATCAAGAGAGTTTAATCATTGTTTAATGTTTTAGACTCTTTTTTTTTGTAAAAAAAATCTTTATCTGTTGATTAAGAGTTGTTTGTTTTTTTTACAAAAAATTAACACGATTTCTTTTTAGTAATACGAGAAACCGTATTGATTAAGTAATGTGAATATGTTATATTTGCCGAAAATGATTTTAAGGCATCTGAGGCAATTTTTTGTGACTCAGAAGGGCGAAGCCGTGAGTTGAAATGAATGAAATTATAAAAATATAATTAATGAAATTGGAACAAAACATAAAAATAGCTGTTATTGGTTTAGGTTATGTTGGTTTGCCTTTAGCAAGATTATTCGCGACAAAATATTCAGTTATTGGGTTCGATATAAATCAAACCAGAGTTAAAAGTTTAAATTCTGGATTTGATACAACATTAGAAGTCGATCAAGAAACATTAAAAGCTGTTTTAGTCAATAACTCAAATAGCGAAATAGGATTATACTGTACAAACGTTCTTGAAGATATTGCGGCTTGTAATTACTTTATTGTTACAGTGCCTACTCCAGTCGATAAAAATAATCGACCTGATTTGACACCTTTATATAAATCCAGTGAATCTGTAGGTAAAATATTAAAAAAAGGGGATATTGTAATTTATGAATCTACAGTTTACCCAGGAGTTACAGAAGAGCAATGTGTTCCAGTTTTAGAAAAAGTTTCAGGTTTAAAGTTCAATGAAGACTTTTTTGCAGGGTATTCACCAGAAAGAATAAACCCAGGAGATAAAGAGCATACAGTAGAGAAAATTTTAAAAGTTACTTCTGGTTCAACTCCTGAAGTAGGTATAAAAGTTGATGCATTATATAAATCAGTTATAATTGCGGGGACTCATTTAGCGCCTTCGATAAAAGTTGCAGAAGCGGCAAAAGTAATTGAAAACTCTCAGCGTGATATAAATATTGCTTTTGTAAATGAATTAGCTAAGATCTTCAATTTAATGAATATCGACACGCAGGAAGTATTAACTGCAGCAGCAACAAAATGGAATTTCCTGCCATTTAAACCAGGACTTGTGGGTGGTCATTGTATTGGAGTTGATCCTTATTATTTAGCGCAAAGAGCGCAAGAATTTGGATACCATCCTGAAATAATTTTAGCAGGTAGACGTTTGAACGACAGTATGGGGGAATATGTAGCTTCGCAAATCGTGAAGTTAATGATCAAAAAAGGAATTTCTGTTAATGGAGCCAGTTTATTAATGCTCGGAATTACATTTAAAGAAAACTGTCCAGATGTTAGAAATACAAAGATAGTTGATGTAATAAAAGCATTAAAAGAATATGGAATAATAGTTACAATTTATGATCCTTTGGCGAATGTTGAAGAGGTTAAAAGAGAATACAAACTAGAAACTACAAATTCTTCGCCAATAGAAAAATTTGACGCTATAGTTTTAGGAGTGTCACACAAAGAGTTTTTGAAATTAAATTTTTCAGAATTTCAAAAAGAAAATAGTTTATTATACGATGTTAAAGGGGTTTTGGGAACAATCGCAGATAATAGATTGTAATTTCTAGATCTCCTTTTTAATTTATATATTATTTAAATGGAAAAGAATAGTTCAGTTATACATGTAATTTTAACAGGAGGAGTTGGTAGTAGATTATGGCCGCTTTCTCGTAAAAGTCAGCCAAAACAATATTTAGAGATATTTGAAAATAAATCTTTATTTGAGATGACGGTTGAACGTAACAATCATTTAGCAGATAAAGTGATGGTTGTCGGAAATGTAGATAATCATCATTTAAGTGGGAAAGTAATGGATAAAACCAAAACTTCTTATTTAAATATTGTAGAAGCTACCCCTAGAAACACGGCTGCTGCAATTGCCTTCGCCGCTTTTGCTGCTGATTCGGAAGATATTTTAATTATAACTCCTTCAGATCATATTATTGATAAAATGGATGATTACAATATTGCTATACAAGATGCTATTTTAAAAGCTAAAGAGGGATATATAGTAACATTTGGTATTATTCCAACAAAACCCGAAACAGGATACGGTTATATTGAGTCGAAAGGAGATAATGTAATATCATTCCGTGAAAAGCCAAACGAAACTACTGCAAAAGAATTTATTGCAAGGGGAAATTTTTTATGGAACAGTGGTATGTTTTGTTTTAAAGCAGGAGTTCTTCTAGATGAATTAAAACAATTTCAACCAGATGTTTATGAGAAATCTAAACAGGTTTGGGGCCAATCGAAAGAAGGATTCTTAAATTTAGATTTATCAATGCAGATTCCATCAATCAGTATTGATTATGCTGTAATGGAAAGAAGTAAAAAAATAAAAGTAGTTCCAGCTTCTTTTTCTTGGTCTGATCTAGGTTCTTTCGAATCTGTTTATGAGTATTTGGTTTCTAAAGGACACCCAATAGACGCAAATGGTAATATGGTCATAGGATGTGAGAGTCATACTATTTTTTTAGGATTGAGAAATACAATATTCGTTCATACAGACACAGCAAATTTAATCTTACAAAAAGAAAATTCACAAGATGTAAAAGATGTATATAGTGCATTAGAAAAACAAAATTCAGATTTATTAAATTAATTATGAAGAAAATTCTCGTAACAGGTGGCGCTGGTTTTATTGGTTCTCACGTAGTAAGACGTTTTGTAAATAAATATCCAGAATATCAAATTTATAATTTGGATGCTTTAACATATGCAGGGAATCTAGAAAACATAAAAGATATTGAAAACAAATCAAATTATACTTTTGTAAAAGGAGATATTGTTGATGAGAATTTTATAAATGAACTCTTTACTGCACATAATTTTGATGGAGTTCTTCATTTAGCAGCAGAATCACATGTTGACCGTTCTATCGAAGATCCTTTAGCATTTGTTAAAACAAATGTCATTGGGACAATGAATCTGCTAAATGCAGCAAAGAAACAATGGAAAGATGATTTTAAAGGAAAGCGTTTTTATCATATCAGTACAGATGAAGTTTACGGTTCTTTAGGTACTGAAGGGTTATTTACCGAAGCAACATCTTATGATCCTAATTCTCCTTACTCAGCTTCAAAAGCTAGTTCTGATCATTTTGTTAGAGCATATGGCGAAACATATGGACTTCCTTATGTTATGACAAACTGCTCAAATAATTATGGGCCATATCATTTTCCTGAAAAGTTAATTCCTCTTTTTATAAATAACATCATAAATAAGAAACCTTTACCCGTTTATGGTGATGGGAACTATACACGTGACTGGTTATTTGTTGAAGATCATGCTATTGCTATAGATTTAGTTTTTCATGAAGGGAAAAATCATGAGACTTATAATATTGGAGGCTTTAATGAATGGAAAAACATTGATTTGGTGAAATTACTTTGTCAAATAATGGATCAGAAATTAGGAAGAGAATCCAGAACATCTGAAAAATTGATAACGTATGTTAAAGATAGACCTGGTCACGATTTACGATATGCAATTGACGCTTCAAAAATAAATAAGCAATTGGGCTGGAAACCATCTGTTACTTTTGAAGAAGGTTTAGAAAAAACGATAAATTGGTATCTTAATAATAAAGATTGGTTACAAAATGTAACATCAGGGACTTATAAAGATTACTATGAAAAACAATATTCATAGAAATGACAATTTTAATTAAAACTTCGTTCTTTTAAGATTAATACATATGAAAAAAATAATATACGTTCTTATTCTGGTTTTTAATTTTTTATTCTCTTTTAATGCAAATGCACAAGACATTCTCAAGTCTAAAGATTTAAATACAATTAAAGTAGATTATTTGTCTGATGATGATTTGGCTAAAATTAGTACTCAATTGAAAAGTAATGGCACTACGATTGAGCAGGTTGAATCAATGGCGCTATCTAAGGGAATGACGCAAACAGAATTTAATAAATTAAGAATTAAACTTGCTGAATTTGATAAGAAGAATTCTAAAGGAGATATAAAGGATAATAAGTCAAAAACAGGGAGTAAAGATACTGGAAGAAAACAAGAAATAATCAAAAACGAAAAAGTCAAAGATTCTGCTAATGCTTTGATTTTTGGTTCAGAATTATTTGACAATCCTACGCTTAATTTTGAGCCTGATTTAAAATTAGCAACCCCTATGAATTATGTTTTAGGACCAGGAGATGAATTGCAAATAAGTGTATATGGAGTTCAAGAATATAATGCAAATATACCAGTTAGTGTTGAAGGTAAAATCACTGTTGATTATGTAGGACAAATTGCTGTGTCAGGAATGTCAATTGAAGCAGCGACTCAAAAAATAAAATCTGCCATATCCAGAGTTTACAGTACTGTTCGATCTGGACAATCGCAAGTAAGTATTAGTTTAAGCCAGATTCGTACAATAAAAGTTACTATTGTTGGAGGGAAGCAACCAGGTAATTATTCTATTTCTTCTTTAGCAACGGTTTACAATGCTCTGCATTTAGCAGGAGGGCCGGGTAAAAACGGAAGCTATAGAAATATTGAATTAATTCGCAATAACAAAGTTTATAAAAATATTGACATCTATAAGTTTCTGGTTAAAGGAGATCAATCAGATAATGTTAGTTTAAAAGAAAATGATGTTATTAGAATTCCAGCTTACAGTCAGAGAGTAACGGTTGAAGGTGAAGTAAAACGTCCTGGAATTTTTGAAATGAAAAAAGGAGAGAAATTTTCTGATTTATTGAATTTTGCTTCCGGATTTAATGAATTTGCGTACACAGCATCAGTAAATGTATTGCAAAAGACAGGAAAAGAGTTTAAAGTACATGATATCAACGAAAGTGAATATAATACTTATGAACCACAATCAGGTGATGTTTTTAGAATCACAAAAATTTTAAATCGATTCGAAAATAGAATTAAAATTGAAGGTGCAGTTTTTAGACCTGACTACTATTCTTATAGTGAAGGAATGCGTATTTCGGATTTAGTAACAAGAGCAGAGGGATTAAAAGAAGATGCCTATACTAAAAGAGCAAGAATAATTCGATTAAAGACGGATCTAACTACAGAAATTGTAAATGTTGATTTGAGTGCAGCAATGTCCGGAGATATAAATTCTGATGTTGAATTAAGAAGAGAAGATATTATTACTGTATATTCAATTTTGGAATTTAGAGAAGAATATAAAGTTACAATTGATGGAGAGGTCAAAAATCCGGGCGAATATGAGTACTTCGAAAATTTAACTTTAAATGATTTAGTTGTTCAAGTTGGTGGTTTAACAGGTTCTGCATCTAAAAGGGTAGAGATTGCAAGAATGATCAAATCAGATGAAATTGATGATGCTAATCCAAAACGAATAGAGTTAGTCGAACTTGAAATTACTGCACAGAATAATGAACAAATCAAAAACTTTGTTTTAAAACCATTCGATGTTATAAATATTCGTAGAATGGCAGTTTATGAAAAACCTGAAATGGTTAAAGTAAGTGGGGCAGTTACATATCCTGGTAAATATGTTTTAGCAAATAAAAAAGAAACAGTCTATAATATTGTAATGCGAGCTGGCGGACTTACATCTATTGCTAACTTGGATGGAATGAAAATAAAAAGACCAATTAAAGAAGAACAGATTGAACAGTTAGAGAGCATTAATTTAAATCTTGAGAAAAAAGAAACTTTAGAGAAAAAAGAGGAATTAAATGATGAATCAAAATTAAAAACTAAAGATACACTCAGTTCTAAATTATCTAAGAAGCTTAGAGACGAATTAAAATATGCCACTATTCCCGTTAATTGGGAAAAAATTGTTAAAGATAAAAATCATTATTCAAATGTTACACTATTTCCTGGTGATGAAATTGAAGTTGCAATATATAATGAAGGAGTAAAAGTTACAGGTAATGTATTATTAACTTCAGAAATTCCATATAGAAATGGGAAGGGGTTTAAATATTACATTAATTCTGTTGGTGGTGTGGATAGTAAGGGCTGGAAGAAAAAGGCATATATAATTTATCCAAATGGGAAGGCTGCGGTAACAAGTTCATTCTTGTTTTTTAGATCTTATCCAAAAGTAGAACCAGATTCTCAAATTGTAGTTCCTGAAAGACCAGAAAGAAAGAAAATGACTGCTGGTGAATGGGTTGGTATTGGAAGTGTGGTTTCTAGCTTGGCTTTATTAATTGTTACAGCTTTTAAATAAAATTTGTTTTAATGAAGGATGCACCTATTGTAAACGATGAAATATCGTTAAGAGAATTAATAATAAAAGCAAAAGAATGGTACTTTTATTTGTTGTCAAAGTGGAAAGTTATTGTTTTGGCAGGAGTAATGGGAGCGGTCTTAGGATTAACTTATTCTCTGACTAGAAAACCAATTTATACTGCAACATTATCTTTCGCTTTAGAAGACGAAAAAACTGGAGGTGGCCTAGGTGGTGCTCTCGGTTTAGCAAGCTCATTTGGATTAGATTTAGGAGGAAGTGGAGGAGGAATTTTTACAGGCTCTAATTTAACTGAACTGTTTAAGTCAAGATCAATGGTTGAAAAGACTTTATTGTCTCCTGTCAAGATCAATGGAAAAATAATTTCATTGGCTGAAATGTACATTCAAAATAATGAATGGAGAAAAGAATGGAATGATAAACCGAAATACTCTTCTCTTCAGTTTTTGCCTAATGCAAATCGTAAAAGTTTTACTAGAGATCAAGATAGTATAATGGGGTTGATGTATGCAAATCTTTCGAAGTCAGGATTGTCTGTTGCTCAAAAAGACAAAAAAATATCAATTATAAATATAGATGTGTCATCAACAAACGAGCTTTTTGCAAAATATTTTTGTGAATCTTTAGCGAAAGAAGTATCGGATTTTTATGTTGATACAAAAAGCAAGAAGGCTCGGATTAATATGGCTGTACTACAAAAACAAGTTGATTCAATAAGAGGACAATTAAACGGATCAATAACAAGGACAGCAGTTGCTAACGATAATACTTTTAATTTAAATCCAGCTTTAAATGTTCGACGTGCTCCTGTTGCTAGAAACCAAGTTGATGTTCAGGCAAACACAGCTATTTTGACAGAATTAGTTAAGCAGTCTGAATTAGCAAAAGTTACCTTAAGAAAAGAGACTCCATTAATTCAGGTTATAGATAAACCGATACTACCATTACCAAAAGAACGCTTTGGAAAAGCTAAGGGAATTCTTATAGGTGGATTGTTAATTGGATTCTTTACGCTTACTGGATTAATAATCAGGAGACTGTTGAAGGAATTTTAAGGTTAAGTGTATTTGTGATTTACGGTATTTGTTTTGAACTTTTATTCGATTTTAACTTAAAGGATTATCTATATAATTTTACTAATTCAAAATATTACCGTTCTAAAATATTCATATATAGTTTACTTGCTGCAAATTGAGTTAAGAAAAGATATACTAAATATATTCAATAAGTTATTTTTATGAGTAAAAGAATTTTGATTACTGGGGCCGCAGGATTTTTAGGGTCTCATTTATGTGATCGTTTTATTGCTGAAGGTTATCAAGTTGTTGGAATGGATAATCTAATTACTGGAGACTTAAAAAACATAGAACATTTGTTTTCATTAAAACAATTTGAATTCTATAATCATGATGTATCTAATTATATTCATGTGAGCGGTCAATTAGATTATATATTGCATTTTGCTTCTCCTGCAAGTCCAATTGATTATTTAAAAATACCCATACAAACATTAAAAGTAGGATCTTTAGGAACTCATAATTTATTAGGTTTAGCCAAAGAAAAAAAAGCTAGATTTCTTATTGCATCTACTTCAGAGGTATATGGAGATCCAACGGTTCATCCTCAGCCAGAGGAATATTGGGGTAACGTTAACCCAATAGGACCGAGAAGTGTTTACGATGAAGCTAAAAGATTTCAAGAAGCAATTACAATGGCCTATCATACATTTCACGGACTTGAAACAAGGATTGTTAGGATTTTTAATACTTATGGACCAAGAATGAGATTAAATGATGGAAGAGTATTACCTGCCTTTATAGGGCAAGCTCTAAGAGGTGAAGATTTGACAATTTTTGGTAATGGAACACAAACAAGAGCATTTTGTTATGTAGATGATTTAATTGAAGGAGTATATAGACTTTTAATGTCTGATTATGTATATCCAGTTAATATTGGTAATCCAAATGAGATCACAATGAATGATTTTGCTGAAGAAATTATAAAATTGACCGGGACATCTCAAAAAATAATATATCATCCATTGCCTCAAGACGATCCAAAACAAAGACAACCAGATATTACAAAAGCTAAATCTCTTTTAAATTGGGAACCCAAAATATCTCGACAAGAAGGATTAAAAATAACGTATGATTATTTTCTAAATTTTACAAAAGAACAATTAGAAGCTACTAAAAACAACAGGGAGTTTTTAAACGTTTTATGAAAAAAAAACTTACTTATTATTTAAAGCAAGAGTCTTCAAAAAATGCAATTTGGTTATTTCTTGATAAGTTTCTTCGTTTAGGTGTTGGCTTGATTGTGGGGGTTTTAGTCGCCAGATATTTGGGGCCTGAACTATTTGGAAAATGGAATTATGCAATTGCATTTATAAGTTTAGTGAGTGCCATCGCTACATTAGGCTTAGACCAAATTGTAGTTAAGCATTTATTAGATAAAAATGAAGAAGAGCATCTTTTATTAGGAACTGCTTTTTACTTAAGATTAATAGGTTCTTTTATAAGTACCGTAATTGTTATTGTATATTTTTACTTTTTTAAAAATGACACAATGCTATTGATAGTTGCTTTTTTAACAGTATCAAATTTGTGGTTTCAAACTTTTGATGTTATTGATTTAAAAAATCAGGCTTTACTACAATCAAGAAAGACAGTAGTTGTAAAAAACGCTGCTTTTGTGCTAGTTTCTATATTGAGATTAATTTTTGTATATCTTGAGTATCCCTTATTGTCTTTCGTTCTTTTAGCGCTATTTGAATGCTTACTAGGCTGCATAGGACTTATTTTGTATTACGGTATTAATAATTTAAAGGGGTGGAAATTTAATAGAGCTTACTGTCTAGTTTTATTAAAGCAGGCTTGGCCATTAATCTTGTCTGGTATTGTAATTATGATGTATATGAGATTAGATCAAATTATGATAGGAGAAATGATTGGAGATAAAGGAGTTGGTCTTTACTCTGTCTCTACTAGATTTACTGAATTGTGGTATTTTATTCCCTCTGTATTTGCAACTTCTTTTTTTCCAAAACTAGTTGAGAAATTCAATTCAGAGAAAGAAAATTATCAAACTATATGTTTAAAGTTGTTTAAACTATTATTTGTAATAAGCTTTTCAATCTCTCTTTTTTTTACTTTTTTCTCAAACTTTGTTATAAGTTTCCTTTATGGGAATGAATATATTATGTCGGTTTTTGCATTACAGATAAGTATCTGGACAGGTGTATTTGTATTTTGGGGAGTCGCCGCAGGTAACATACTTGTTGTTGAAAATTTAAACAAGCACAATTTGATAAAATCTCTACAAGGATTAGTGTTAAATGTAGTTTTAAATTTAGTATTAATACCAAAGTATGGAATTAATGGAGCTGCGATAGCAACATTAATTTCACAATTCTACGCATCTTATCTTTACTATTTTTTCTTTAGAAAAACAAGACACATATTCATTTTACAAACCAAATCTATTTTATTTATTTAATTATAACTATGTATAAAGTAAAATCACCAATTCTTTTTTTAATATTCAACCGGCCTAAAGAGACCCAAATCTTATTTAATGCTATTAAAGAGGTTAAGCCTACGAAGCTGTATGTTGCCGCGGATGGACCTCGAAATAATGGAAAAGATAAACTTGTATGCAAAGAAGTAAAGGATATTTTAAAACAAATTGATTGGGATTGCGAATTAATTACATTGTTTAGGGAAGAGAACCTTGGATGTGGTAAGGCTGTAAGTAGCGCAATTACGTGGTTTTTTGAAAACGAAAAAGAAGGAATAATCCTGGAAGATGATTGTTTGCCAAGTTCGGACTTTTTTATATTTTGTGATTCAATGCTAGAAAAATATCGAGAAGATAATAGAATTGGTCATATATGTGGGACAAATTTTCAAGACGAAATAAAGAGAGGAAAAGGAGATTATTATTATTCTGGTTTGGTTAATGTCTGGGGCTGGGCAAGTTGGAGAAGAGTTTGGCAAAATTATGATTTTGAAATGATAAACTTGGAAACAGCTTATGAATATAATTTTTTAGATAAAGTAAACAGAAACGGTGTTATCCAAAAGTTTATTTACCAAACATTTCAAAATACGAAGAAAGGATTAATAGATACTTGGGATTATCAGTATTTTTATTCTAATTTAGTTCAGGGCTACATTTCTATTATACCAAATTATAATATGATTTCGAATATTGGATTTAGTGGAGAGGCAACTCATACTGTTGATTTGAACAGTCCTTTTGCAAACATGAAAGTGAAGAATCTCCCGTCGAATATAATTTCACCAGCAATATTTGTTTCAGATATTGAAGCAGACGAGTATAGTTACGGTAAGAGTTTACCAAGTAAATTTGCAATTTATTACTGGTTTTTAAAACAATTCATAAAATCTTTATTTGTTAGAAATACAAAATAAGAAAAAAAGAAATAGTTTATTTTTAGAACAATATATTTGATTTAGTAAATAATATAATACTCTAATATTTTATGCTATTTTTTATAAAAAATCTTATTAAGGTAGATTAATATCTAGTACTTAAGTTTTAAAAGATAGTAGTAAAAATGAATATTTTTTTAATTTTTTAGTTGCAAATAATAATTAAATTTGAGTTTTTAACTAAAAATTAAGTATTCAATAAGTTAAAGTTTGAATTTATATGAAGCATAATAGAATTGAGTATTTAGATAGTTTAAGGGGGTTAGCCGCACTATCAGTAGTCTTAAGTCATTTTTTTTTAGGCTATGGCATAGACTCTAAATCAAAATTGATTAATTTTAGTCCATTACATTTTTTTTATGATGGTTTTGCTGCTGTTACTTTTTTCTTTGTTCTGAGTGGCTACGTTTTGACTTTATCATTAAAAAAAAATGATGCACTAGAGTTGAAATCATTTTATTTGAAAAGAATTTTTCGAATTATGCCTTCCTATATTTTTGTCCTTTTCGTTAGTTTATTTCTTTATTTTTTTTTTAATATCACTCATACCATTCCAGATTCAAATATCTGGTTAAATACATTTTGGGGACTGCCACTTGATTTGACTAATTTTCTAAACCAAATTGTTTTTATTAAGCCTTTAGACGGTTTTGCAGAACTAGTACCTCAAAATTGGTCATTACTTGCTGAGATTAAGTTTTCGTTTTTAATTCCGTTTCTGTTTTTGGTTTATAAAAAGACAAATTTTATATTTTTCTCTACTTTAAATTTAGTTCTTTATCTTTTTTTTAATATTCCAGTTTTCATATTTCATTTTTCTCTGGGTATTTTTCTAGCGATGAATCAGGATTTAATAATAGCAAGCTTTATTAAAGTTAAAATAAAATATAAATGGATTTTAGTGGGGCTTATAATCTTAATGTACACATACAGATTTACAATACCGATGTACTATTATTATTTTGCACGCGAATATTCTCTTTTTTTAAGTAGTGATGATTTAATTTGGATTATTACGGGATTAGGAAGTTTTTCTATGTTGGTATATTGCTTTACTTCTATCAATTTACAAAGTATTTTAAATCTTAAAATATTTAGATTTATTGGTAAGATATCATACGCGATATATTTATCGCACATGTTATTACTAATATTTGTACTGCCTAAATTTATTAGTCTATTAAATAATTTTGAGATAATCAATAATTACTTCGTTATGATATCTTCATTATTGTTTTTATTAATAGTAACTATTATTTTTTCATATTTGATAACAACTTTTATTGAAATACCTTTTGCTAATTATGGAAATAAAATCATAAAAAAAGATAAAATTAATTCATTTATAGATAAATAGAATTATTTTATCTGTAAACGAAACGAATAATGGGTTTACTTTTATATTATAAAACAAAATCTGGCTTTTCTAGTAAATAAGTTGTCCAAAACAATAATAAATTAATGAAAGTCTTAATAGTAAATACGTCAGATATAAAGGGAGGGGCAGCAAGAGCCGCATATCGACTTCACCGATCTCTTTTATCAAAAGGAATTGAAAGTAAGATGCTGGTTCAAGAAAAAGCTAGTGATGATTTTACAGTGATAACTAATCCTCAATCGTTTGTGCGAATGATGATTATGAAAATACGGCCTTTATTAGATACTTTTCCTGTGCGATTTTATAAAAACCACAGAAAATTACTTTTTAGTCCAGCTTGGTTAGGTTTTAACAATGTAGTAAATCAAATAAATGAATTACAGCCAGATATTGTACATCTTCATTGGATAAACGGCGGTATGATTAAAATAGAAGATTTGACCAAAATTCAAGCTCCAATTGTATGGTCATTACACGATAATTGGGCCTTTACTGGAGGTTGTCATATTATGTGGGATTGTGATAAATATAAAAAATGTTGCGGTTCTTGTCCTCATCTAAACAGCCATAAAGAGAATGATTTAAGTAGAAAAATTTTTAGTAGAAAAAAAAGCACTTTTTCAAAAATACCTCAAATGGCAGTAATAGGTTTAAGTAAATGGTTAGAACATTGTGCTAAAGAAAGTAGTTTATTTAAAAATCATAAAATTATAAATCTTCCAAATCCAATTGATACAAATGTTTTTAAGCCTTTTGATAAAGTACAAGCAAGAGAATTATGGAATTTGCCTTTAAATAAAAAGTTAGTTCTTTTTGGGGCCATGAGTGCTACTAGTGATGTGAATAAGGGCTTTAAGGAACTTTCAGGAGCTTTAGAATTATTAGAAGGTGAGGAAAATGTAGAGTTGGTGATATTTGGTAGTAGTGAACCAATTGAAAAACTATCTTTAAAATTTAAAACACATTATTTAGGTCATCTAAGTGATGATGTTAGTTTAGTAACCCTATACTCAGCTGCTGATGTTATGATAGTCCCAAGCTTACAAGAAGCATTTGGACAAACTGCAAGCGAGTCAATGGCATGCGGTACACCGGTTGTAGCGTTTGCGCACAGCGGATTATTGGACATAGTTGAACACAAAAAGACTGGATACTTAGCAAAACCCTACGAAATTCAAGATTTGTCACATGGAATTAACTGGATTTTAAACAATACTGATTATAATATGCTTTCTAAATTTGGAAGAGAAAAAATCATTACAGAATTTAATAGTCCAGTTGTTGCAGATAAGTATATAGAAATGTATCAGAAGATATTGAAAAATTGACTGTATTAATGAAACTTTATGTTAAACTAAAAATAAAAGATGACAACGTTTGAGTTTTTTGCGCTTTTAAATGATTATCCATTTTCATTTATAGGTTCTTTGTTGATTTCTTTACTTTTTTTTGGTTTAGTAATGAAGAGATCTACATCATCTTGGTTGAATCCTATAAGGGTTAATATCTTTACATTTTCGATTGGAATATCTGTTGTCTTATTTCTTAATTTCTTTGGATATGTTTCCAATAAAACGTTTGTTTATACAATATCAAGTACTGTTTTATTTTGGGGAGTTTTTTTGCTGATTTTTAAAAATAAACAAAAAGAAGTTATTATTAAATTTGGAGATGAGCCAATTTTAGCTAAATGGTTGTTTTATTGCTGTTATTTTATATTTGTCTTAATGACGTTGATTTCCTATAAACTTTTAGGGATACCATTGTTTAATGAAAATGGAAGGCTTACAACATATACTGGCTCCGGATTAGGTTTTATTGCTAGAATAATTCCAGTATTACAAACATATTGCATTTTTTATATTATCCATTTATTTATTAGTAATAAAAGTGTTTATAATAAAATAAAGCCTTTTTTTTTATTATTGCCAATATTAATATTTGGAATATTATCTGGCAGTAGATCTAGTTTTTTGGCTACTGTTTTTACTTTTTGGGGATATAAAACTTTCTATTTAAACGATGAACCAAAGGCGCTTGATTACAAAAAACTTCTCATTCCGACCCTTTTGATTTCAATGATTTCTTTTTTAATCAACTCTTCAGGAAATTTGGTTTATGCTTTATATATGTTTTTTGAGCGTGCAGTTGCATCAGGTGATTTATATTGGGAAGCTTTGCCTGATGATACATGGTCTTCTGTGGTAATTGCTTCTCCTTTTCAATATACGTTTATGGGATTTTTAGGGCCTTTACATATTTTAGATCCTTCCAAAGCAGAACCACCAATAGGTTTTCAGTTACAGGATATTGTTTATCCTGTTGCCGCAGGTTCAAACACTGGACCAGTAGCATTATTTCCTATTTTTGGCCTAGTATGCTTTGGTTATATTGGAGGATTGATTTTTTCATTTATTCAAGGTGTATTTACATCATTATTGTTTAAGTTCTCTTTTATAAAATCCAACAGTGTAATAATAAGCGCTTTTGCATATTTTACTTTTTACAATGTAACAATATTAATAGGAGATATTAGTGCTGGATTGGGAACACTTTTGAATGTTATTGTATCTTACGTTTTTGTTCTTTTTTTATTATTGGTTATAGCATTTTTGTTATATTCAAAAGATATTTGGTGGAAATTAAAACTTGTAAAGGCAATTAAAAAATAACAAATTAATCAATGCTTTTATTTAATATTAGAATTAAATATTTACTAAATTAATCCTTTAATACAAGGAAAATATAATATGAATAAATTCTTTATTCCTGTAAAGGGAGGACTTGGCAACCAGATGTTTTTTTATGCTTTTAAACTATATCTTAGAGAGAATGGGATAAAAGCACATCTTGTTTGGAATGAATATTTTTTTACCAAACAGCATAACGGTGTAGAATTGTTTGAAGTTTTTAACATTCAGATTGATAAACTTACAAAGAACAAAATATTTTTTCTCGTCAAAATAAATAAATCTTTATTACCTGATATTTATAAAAGAATTTTAGGTCGCATAGCAAAAAGTAAATATTTATTAGTTACTAAATTTAAACAAACCACACCTTATAGTTTTGATAATGTTCTAGCATTTACTACAAAAAAAAATATATACCTAGATGGTTTTTGGCAAAACTATAATTACTTAGATCCTGTACGAGATAAAGTTTTAAAAGAATTTAATTTTAAATTACCTGAAAAATTTTCTGAAAATAATTTATTAAAACAAATTAGAGATTGTAATTCTGTTTCAATACATATTAGACGAGGTGATTATTTAGATCCGAAATTTGCAAATTTAAATGTTATTAACTCTAATGAATATTATTTAAAGGCAATAGACCACATTAAAGAAAAGGTAGAATCTCCGCTTTTTTTCATATTTACAGATGACCTAGCTTGGGCTAAAAATGAGTTTATTTCAAACGATTTTGTTTTTATTGAAGGTAATATAAATAAGGATGCCTATTTAGATATGTATTTAATGAGTCAATGTAAACACAATATTATTGCAAATAGTACTTTTTCATGGTGGGGAGCCTGGTTGAATATTAATCCTTTAAAAACGGTAATTGCCCCAAATTTTTGGACAGTAGATACATTATCTTCTTTATTGTGTCCACCTGAATGGATCTTTTTAAATGTTAATTGATAAACAGTTATTTTGAAAAAATATATTATAAAACTTGCTTTTGTTGCAGGACAAATAACCAATTATTTAGTAACCAAGAATCTTGCAGATAAAGTTTGTAACTTCTTTCACTTTCTACATTCTGGACGATTTTCTGGACAAGTTTCTTATTGTGGTTATCCTGTAGATTTAAGATATCCAACGTATTTAGCTGGAGGAAAATACATCAAAATTGGAAAAAATTTTCACGCTTCTTATAGATTAAGAATTGAAGCGTGGGATAAATATAAAGATGTTTCCTTCAAGCCCTCAATTTTAATAGGAGATAATGTGTCATTTTCGGATAATTGTCATATTGGGGCAATTAATTTAATTCAAATAGGGAACAATGTTCTGTTTGGCAGTAATGTTTATGTCACAGATCATTTTCATGGCACTTCTACTTCAAAAGATATAGATATTCATCCATTGGAAAGAGATTTATTTAGTAAAGGTGCAGTTGTTATTGAAGACGATGTTTGGATTGGAGATGGAGTTTGTATAATGCCTAATGTAAAAATCGGTCAATCATGTATAGTTGGAGCAAATTCTGTTGTAACGAAATCATTTCCTTCTAATTGTGTTATTGCCGGTGTACCAGCAACAATAATTAAATATTTAAAATAAAAGTTTTTATGGAAATAATAGCATATTATCTGCCTCAATATTATCCGTTTAAGGAGAATAATGAATGGTGGGGAGAAGGATTTACTGAATGGACTAATGTAGGAAAAGCAAAGCCTTTATTTAGATCACATTATCAGCCTAAAGTTCCTGCTGATCTTGGATATTATGACTTAAGAGTTGCAGAGGTAAGAGAAAAACAAGTAAACTTGGCAATTGAAGCTGGTGTAACAGGCTTTTGCTACTGGCATTATTGGTTTGGAGATGGAAGACGTTTGTTAGATATGCCTTTTAGAGAAGTTTTGAATTCGGGAAAACCGGATTTCCCATTTTGTTTAGGTTGGGCAAATGAATCATGGAAAGCTAAGGTTTGGAATTCTGCCGATGCAAAAGAAGATGTTATGTTGATGGAACAAAAGTATCCAGGAAAATTAGATATAGAAAAGCATTTTTTTGAAATCCTCCCTGCTCTACAAGATTCTAGATATATAAAAATTGAAGATAGGCCCGTTTTTGTAATATATAAACCTTTCTTGATGCCTGATGCAAATGAGTTTATAGATATATGGAATAATCTGGCAAAAGAGAATGGTTTTGATCAAGGTTTGTTTTTTATAGGTCATACTCTTGATAATAAAGAAAAAGAACCTATTTTGAAAATGAAGTTTGATGCTGTAAATATTGTTCGTACTGGAGAGCATAGATTTAATTTGGGTGTAATAAAAAAAATTCCTTTTAAATTATTTAAGTTCAAAATTTTGAAAAGACCTCTTAGGTTGAAATATTCTTTTATATCTAAATATTTTATTCAGGAAATTGATAAAGATGAAAATATCTTTCCAACCATAATACCAAATTGGGACCATACTCCACGAAGCGGAAATTATGGAGTTGTTTTTGATAAATCATCACCTGAATTGTTTAAAAAACATATCGTAAATGCCTTAGATGCGATTAAGAAAAAGCCAGAAAGCCGTCAAATTTTATTTCTTAAATCATGGAACGAATGGGGAGAAGGAAATTATATGGAACCAGATTTGAAACATGGAAAAGGCTATATAAAAGCTCTAAAGAGTATAGTTGAAGAGTATAAGTTTTAGACAGGATTTTTAAAATTAACTTCAGTAGAGACTCAAAATTGAAAGCTAATGAATATATATTTAGATAACATTATTTTTTCATTGCAAAAAAGTGGTGGCGTATCAGTTGTTTGGCAGCAACATTTAAAAAGATTGCTAAAAGACAATAATTTTATATGTAGTTTTTTAGAATATAGTAATGCAGAGGAAAATTTTTTTAGAAAACAATTAGCAATCGACAAGAATTTTATTAATACAAAAGGATCTCAATTTTTATCTTTTAAACGATATCTTAATTTGATTTCTAAAGATGATCAGAGGCACATTTTCCATTCTTCGTATTACAGAACCGAGACGGGAAAAAATACCGTAAATATTACAACGGTTCATGATTTTACTTATGAATATTTTGTAAAAGGTGTGTCTCAAAAGGTACATTCTTGGCAAAAAAATGCTGCAATCAGTAATTCAAATGGAATTATTTGTATATCAGAAAATACAAAAAAAGATATTTTGCATTTTTTACCTCATGTAAATGAAAGTAAAATTAAAGTTATTTACAACGGAGTGGATGAAGAGTTTAAGCCTTTAGAGTATAATTCGAATTTTCATAAAAAGCATAACTTTGATGATTTTGCTTATGCGCTATATATAGGCGATCGGAGAGCTACATATAAAAATTTTTATATGGCTGTAAACGCTTGCGATTTAGCAAATATTCCACTTTTGATTATTGGCGGAGGTGAATTGACAGCAGAAGAATTACGATATTTGGAGATAAAATTAGGTAACGGTAACTTTCAATCTCTTTTGGGAGTAAGTGTTCCTGATTTAAATTATTATTACAATAAAGCTTTTTGTTTGCTTTATCCATCTCTCTATGAGGGGTTTGGTATTCCGGTTGTTGAAGCTCAGCGTACTGGTTGTCCTGTAATTGCTACCAAGTCATCTTCAATACCTGAAGTTATAGGTAATGATTATTTAGCAATTGAAAGGCCAACACCTCAAAAAATAGCTAATAAAATAAAAGAACTATCATTCGATAATCTGAGAAAAGAGACGATTGATCTTGGTTTTGAAAAAACCAAACATTTTAGCTGGGAAAATACATACAAAGAAACAGCAGAATTTTATAAAGAATTATATAAATAATGAAAGTATCAATCATTACAGTCGTTTATAATAACGAAAAAACAATATTAGATGCAATACAGTCTGTAATTTCTCAAAGTTATGATAATATTGAGTACATTATTATTGATGGTGGATCTGAAGATAATACAGTAGTAAAAATTAATGAATATAAAGACAGAATAAGCCATTTTATTTCTGAAAAAGATAAAGGTTTATATGATGCTATGAATAAGGGAATTAAAATGGCTACTGGAGAAGTTATAGGAATTTTGAATTCAGATGATTT
The DNA here is from genome assembly GCF_052044235.1 of Flavobacterium sp. 22659. Classification (NCBI taxonomy): domain Bacteria; kingdom Pseudomonadati; phylum Bacteroidota; class Flavobacteriia; order Flavobacteriales; family Flavobacteriaceae; genus Flavobacterium; species Flavobacterium sp. 22659. The sequence continues at coordinate 328,271 of NZ_JBQEMU010000001.1, read as the reverse complement.
ATATCAAGACTTTGATGTTATTAACGATGTTATGAAACAGTTTAATAATGATATTGATTTAGACATATTATACGGAAATCTTGTCTATGTAAAAACTGATGATATAAATAGAATAGTTAGAAAATGGAAATGTAAACCATATTACAATCATTTTTTTGAAAATGGAAATGTTCCGCCACATCCAGCATTATTTGTACGAAAAAAAGTTTATGATGAAGCAGGATTATTTAACTTAGATTATAAACTTGCAGCAGATTATGAACTAATGCTTAGAATGTTTAAAAAGCATTTTTTTAAAGTTAAGTATATGGATCGCTTAATTGTTAAAATGAGACTAGGTGGAGCTACGAACAAAAGTTTTGTGAATATTCTTAATCAAAATCGAGAAATTGTTAGAGCTTGGAAAGGGAATTCATTTAAAGCTCCTTTTTACTTAATGCCAATGAGAATATACAAACGTCTAATACAATTTATTTAAGAAGATAGAAAAGATGAAAATCTTATTAACTGGTTCAAGTGGGTTTTTGGGAAAATTAATTTTTGAAGAACTAAAAAGAGGAAATGAAATTTATGAATTATCAAGAAGTTCTAGTATATACAAATTTTCATTAGAGGAAGAAATTCCTATTTTTAATGATAATTTTGATCTTGTAATTCATGCCGCTGGGAAGGCACACACTGTTCCAAAAACATCTCTGGAAAAAAAGGAGTTTGAGAACGTGAATGTGACAGGAACTAAAAATTTGTTAAAAGGGTTAGAAAATTTAACTATTCCGAAACAATTTGTTTTTATAAGTTCTGTTGCTGTATACGGACAAAAAAGTGGAAGCAAAATAGATGAAAGTTATTCCTTAAATGCTTGCGATCCATACGGTTCAAGTAAAATTGAGGCCGAAAAAGTAGTTTTAAATTGGTGTAAAGAGAAAGATGTTATTTGTACAATTTTACGTTTGCCATTAATAGTAGCAGCAAATGCTCCGGGTAATTTAGGAGCTATGATAAAAGCAATAGACAAAGGATACTATTTTAACATTTGTGGAGGAAAAGCAAGAAAAAGCATGGTTCTTGGAAAGGATGTGGCTTCTATACTTATATCAGCTGCCCAAAAGGGGGGTATTTATAATCTTGCTGACGGATATGATCCAAGCTTTGAAGAATTAAGTATTGCTATATCTATTAATAAAAATAAAAAAAGACCAAAAAACTTACCTCAAAGTTTGGTTTTAATAATAGCTAGATTAGGAGATTTTTTAGGAAGTAAGGCTCCTATTAACACATTGAAAGTAAAAAAGATAACTTCTGACTTGACTTTTGATGATACTAAAGCAAGGAGGATTTTAAATTGGAATCCGCAATCTGTGGTTGACTATATAAATAACAATAAAATATAAAATATTAAAGCAACTATTATAAAAAGAATTACAAGACAAGATGTATAGCGTATAGCTGAATTATTATTGGCGAAAGATTATGAGATTAATGAACTTAGAGTAATGGTAAAATTATTTCAACAATTAGTCCGCCGTTACTAGTGACAACAGAGCAAGGTTTAATCATTAGGCTTAAATCTTTTACAAAATATTAGCGAATAATATGTTTACAAATAAATATGAAAATAATTAATATTTAATGATGAGTTATAGATTTAAGATCATTTTTTTTATAAAAATCATTATACTTTTTATATTCTCTTCAGAGTATAGTAGTGTATTATTTCAACCTTTTATACACTCTTTTATAGATAATGGGGTGTCAAATCCGTGGCAATTTTATATTGAACATAATTTGAATTTAGATTCATTCCCGTACCATCCTTTGATGCTATTTGTTTTGTGTCCTTTTGCAATTTTAAGTAAGTTATTACATTTTGAAGCTCTGTTTAAGGCTCCTTTGCTGCTTGCAGATTTAGGTATTTTATATGTATTGCTTAAATCTTTCCCTAATAAAGAAAAAAGTGTTTACTTATTCTATTTCTTGAACCCAATCATTATATATGCAATTTACATCCATTCACAGCTGGATATAATTCCTACTGCATTATTACTATACGGAATCTATTTGCTAATGATTAATAAGTTTAATTATTCATCTCTAGTATTTGGACTCGCTTTGGCCACAAAGATTCATATTATTATTGCTTTACCTTTAATATTCTTTTACCTATATAAAATTAAAAATATTAAAATTGCATTCAAATATGTGTTAGCTTCACTAATTGTATTTTTATTATTCGATCTCCCGTATTTATTTTCAGAAGGATTTATAAAAATGGTGTTATTAAATCCAAAACAATCCCTGCTTTTTGATTCATTTTATAGTATTGGATCTGTTCGAATATTATTGCCAATAGCGGCAATATTTATGATTTATCTTCATTTCTTCAACCAAGAAAAAGTTAATCACGATCTGCTTTATTTTTATTTTGGGATTCTATTTACAGCAACTATTTTTTTTATCTATTCAGGTTCTGCCTGGTATGTCTGGATGATTCCTTTCGTTTCAATGTATTTTATTCAAAACGATACTTATAAAAGCAGGTTGCTTTATATAGGTTTTTCAATTACATATCTAATATTCTTTATTTTCTTTTATACAAGTGAGTATAAAGACATTTTGTTTTTAGGGAATGAAATAGATTTAAAAATACAAAATGAAAGATTAGCAGATATTTCTTTTACTTTACTAGAAGTGACACTTGTTTCTATAATGTATGCTTTTTATAAATATGGCATCAAAAGTAATTCAATATACAGAAAACGACTGAATTTAATAATTGGTATTGGAGGAGATAGTGGAGTAGGAAAAACTACACTTTTGAATAATCTGCAAAATTTATTTGGGAATAAACTTCTTCAAATTGAAGGTGATGGTGAGCATAAATGGGAGCGAGGTGACAAGAATTGGAGTAAATTCACCCATCTTGATCCTAAAGCAAATCATATACATAAACAATCAGAAGCGATCTATAGCTTAAAGCATAATGAAACTATATTTCGAAGCGAATATGAACATAGCAATGGCAAATTTTCAGCACCCAAGAAAATTAAGCCAAAGGAATTTATAGTTATTGCAGGCTTGCATCCGTTTTATTTGCCCAAACTGAGAAAAAATATAGATTTTAAAATATATATTGATACAGATGAAACTTTAAGAAGGCATTGGAAAATTATTAGAGATACAAAAAAAAGAGGGTATAGTACTCAAAAGATAATAGAACAGATAGAAGCAAGAATGGAAGATGCGGGAAAATATATTTACCCCCAAAAAGAGTTTGCGGATATGATTGTTAAATATTATCCAGTAAATACGTTCGTTTTAGGAGAAGAAACAGAAAATGTAATTTTAGGTTTAAAACTAACATTTGATGCAAATATACATGTTGAAGATGTTTTGGATAAATTAAATTGTCCTTTCACATGGGACTATAACGATGATTTAAAGTCTCAATATATAGAAATTGAAAACAGACCCGAAGCGAATTTTCATGATATAGCCATAGATTCTATTGAAAATATAGCAGAAATAGTCACTTTTGATATTAAATGGGAAACTGGTTATGAAGGCTTGATTCAATTAATATCATTAAAAATGATTAGTGAAAAGTTAAAAGAAAACGATAAATGAAATATAAAGGATTACTTTTAGATATTGACAACACGCTTTATGATTATAACATTTCACATACTTTTGCAAAAAGTAAAGTATTGGAATATTCTATGATTGTATTTAATTTGTCTAAAGAGGAGGTAAATACTGCATATGAAAAGGCTAGAAAGCAAATACATATTGAGCTTTGTGAAACAGCGGCATCTCATAACAGACTTTTATATTTTCAAAGGATGTCAGAAATAATAGGAGTAAACCCTATGAAATATGCCTTTGAAATTTACAATATTTATTGGGATAGCTTTTTAGAAATAATGCAGCCGTTTGACGGAATATATGAATTATTAGAGAAATTTGAGAACAAAATTTGTCTAGTTACTGATCTTACAGCGCATATCCAATATAGAAAGATTAAAAAATTGGGACTTGAAAAATATTGCAAAGCACTTGTGACAAGTGAAGAGGCTGGTCATGAGAAGCCCCATCCGTATATGTTTAGTATGGCCCTTGAAAAAATGAGTTTAAAGCCTGATGAAGTTTGTATGATTGGCGATAGCTTTAAAAAAGATGTATTTGGCGCAATAAATTTTGGTATTTCAGCTATTTGGATCAATCATGAAAATAAGACAGAAAGTCATGATAATGAACTTATAACTGAAGTAAAAAGCTTTAAAGAAATTTTAAGATTATTATGAAAGAAATAAAAGATTTTGTTGAAATTTCAAAATATGCAGGAGAAAGACTTGATTTGGTTCAGGCAGCTGGAGGAAATAGTTCCGTTAAATTAGATAATGGTGAAATGCTTATTAAAGCATCTGGTTTTTTATTAAGTGACGTTAATATTCAAGATGGATATTCAAGAGTTTTTACAAAGGCGGTAGCTGAAATTGTGAAAAATGAAGAGATTATTAATTCGGAGAATAAACGTCAAAGAGAAGCACTAACGGCCCAATTTTTAAAGGAGGCAACGATTGATAAGCAAAATCGTCCTTCTATTGAGACGTTACTTCATTCATTACTAGATAAATATACGCTACATACGCACTCTGTAGTAGTAAACATGATTGTTGTGCAAAAAAATTGGAAGGAGATATTAAATTCTATTTTTAAAGAAGATAAAATTGCATTCGTAGGATATGAAACTCCTGGCGTGGAATTAGCAATTGCTTTAGATAAAGAGTTGCAAAAATTTGATAAAATTCCCAATATCATTATTTTGCAAAATCATGGTTTGATTGTTACATCTGACAAAAAGGACCAAATTAAGATATTGACTGAATATGTTTTAGAAAAAATAGAGAATTATCTCAATATTGATATGAAAAGTTATAAGCTTACTAATAGTATTAGCAGCTTATTTGAGATTGTTTTTAATGATGAAAATATTACATATCTGTGTGAGGATAAATTTTTAAATGAGCAATTAGAAAAGAACGAAAAACTATTTCTTAAAACCCCTTTTTGTCCAGATACGTTTGTTTATTGTGGTTTTTTTTCGGTAAAAATTGAATGCATATCAGATGCTAAAAGTTTAGAAGAGTATAAAACAAAAAATCATGAATCTCCAAAAGTAGTTATTTATGATAATAGGCTTTTCTTTAGAGCGTCGACTTTAAAAAAAGCAAAAGAGATAGAAGAAGTTTTTAAGTTTCACATTATGGTTTTAGCACAAAATTATAATAATGACTTAAATTTTTTAGAATTCGATGAACTGGCTTACCTTTCAAATTGGGAGGCTGAAAAATATAGACAAAAATTATAAGTATGCATATAATAATACCAATGTCAGGAATTGGCAATAGATTTATAGAAGCTGGATATATTGAACCAAAACCATTAATTGTAATCGATGGAAAGCCAATTATTGAACATGTTTGTGATTTATTTCCAGGCGAAACAAAATTTACATTTATCTGTAATTCTAAACATCTAGCTGAAACAAATATTCGAAATATATTGCTGGGAATAAAGCCTAACGCTAATATTATTGAAATTCCAAATCATAAGAAAGGACCAGTTTATGCAGTTTCTTTAGTCGAATATCTGATAGAAGATGATGAAGAAGTAATTGTGAACTATTGTGATTTCGGTACTTATTGGGATTATTCAGATTTTCTTAAACATACAAGAGAAAGAGATGCTGATGGTGCACTGCCTTCATATAAAAGATTTCATCCTCATATGCTAGGAAAGACCAATTATGCTTTTATGAGAGACGATAAGCAATGGATGTTAGAAATAAAAGAGAAAGATCCTTTTACAAGTAATAGAATGAACGAGTATGCATCAAACGGTACTTACTATTTTAAGAAAGGAAAATTTGTAAAAAAATATTTCAAGGAACTCATGCAAAAAGATATAAATTTAAATGGAGAATACTACGTCTCGCTTATTTATAATCTTATGGTAGAGGACGGATTCAAAGTATCTATTTATGATATTCAACATATGCTGCAATGGGGAACTCCACAAGATGTTGAAGAATATAATAGCTGGTCAAAATATTTTAGAAATGCTTGTAATGAAACACAAAAAGACGCAGCAAAAGATAATAGTATAACATTAATCCCTTTAGCAGGTCGTGGAAGTCGATTTTCAGCAGAAGGTTACATTGATCCAAAACCTTTAATTGAGGTTAGTGGTAAGCCTATGATAGTTCAAGCCGCAAATTCAATTCCAAATAGTGAGAGTCACATATTTGTAACGTTAAAAGAACATCTGGATAGTTATCCATTAGAAGAAGTTTTAAAAGAGGAATTTCCAAGTTCTAAAATTATAGCAATTAATGAAGTGACAGAGGGGCAGGCTATAACATGTGATTTAGGATTAAAAGATGTTGATCCAGATGCTTCATTGCTTATAGCAGCTACTGATAATGGTATGATTTATAATAGTGAAAAATATCAAGATCTTATAAAAGTTGAAAATATAGATGCAATTATTTTTACATTTAGACATCATATATCAAGTAAGATTAATCCTCAGATGTATGGCTGGGTTAAAACGGATGATAATGATAATGCGACTGGAGTTTCTGTTAAAATCCCTATTTCAGATAATCCTTATAATGATCATGCAATTGTTGGAGCATTCTATTTTAAGAAAGTAGAGTACTTTAAGAATGCTTTGGAGAATCTTTTAGATAAAAACATAAGAATCAATGGGGAGTATTATGTTGATAGCTTGATGGGAGAATTAATAGGACTTGGTTATAAGGTTAAGGTTTTTGAAATAGACGATTATATTTGTTGGGGTACACCAAATGATTATGAAACATTTGTTTATTGGCAGAGCTTTTTTCATAAGGTACCATGGCATCCCTATCGTCTAGAAAAAGATATTACCGTAAATAAAGATAAGATAAAAGAGTTAGACGAGAGATACTATACTTTTGAACAAGAGTACAGATGAGTAAAACTAAAAAAGAATTAAAAAGGTTTATAGCAGCAGGATTTAGTGCTGTTGCTACTGACTTAATTACATATTATTTGTTATTGAATTTTTTATCTACTTTTATGTCAAAAAGTATTTCATTTCTTTTAGGTACAATAGTTGCATTTTTTATGAACAAATATTGGACTTTTGAAAAAAAAGAAAGATCCTATGTTGAAATTCTTCGATTTGCAATACTTTACAGCCTAACTCTTGGAGCAAATGTTTTAGTTAATAAATTGGTTTTAGATAATTCAGGAATAGTAATACTTTCTTTTTTAATAGCAACTGTGGTGAGCACTATAATAAATTTTATTGGTCAAAAATTTTGGGTATTTAAATGAAAATTGACTTATATGTAGATTCTTAATAAAATTAGTTCATTTTGGGCCTCTTGAATGTTTTTTCAATAGAAAATCAACCAGCCATAATAAATATATACGTGTTTTTTTGATGTATCAATAATATTTGTTAGACCTAGTAAAATTGCTTTCAGAGAGTTTTTTAATTTCGTTACTACCTATTTTTTAGTTTTTTAGAGACAAAAAGGACGTTATAGAAAATAGTAGCATTTTTTGCAAAACTGTTTAAAGGTAATTAGAATTTATGTGTTTGATTTTACTACACTTCTTTTTCCTTAAATCTCTTGTTCTTTACTTTTTACAAATAAAAAGCACCAAAATATTTTGATTATTAATTGTTCGTTTTTACTAATTGTTTTTTATAGAATTGTGTATAAGCACATATTTTTACACAAATTGCCAAAACAATCTAATTAGGGAGTTGCCATATAAAGTTTATTTAGTCATTGCATTGACATAATATTATCAATTTTCTCAAAAAAACATTAACAAAACTAATCGATAAATCTAAATACATAAGACCTGTAAAATGAAAAAAAAAGGAATAATAGGTTACATATCAATATTAGTATTTTCAACTTTAGCTTACGTCAATTATAAACATTTAAATATTGGTTTTTTAAGTGTTTATAGTATTGATGAATATGCTTTTCATGGTAGTTTGCTTAATATGTATGATGGCTTAACTGCTTTTGATATTAAAAAAATATTTTCTTTTTGGTTCTATAGTTATGGGTTTGGATTTTTTTTCTTAAACTCTTTAGCTGTAGCTCCTTTTATTGCATCAGGTAATATTGAAATGAGTATTTATATCCCAAGAATTATAACGTCATTTTTCGCTGTTGGGACATTTTGGTATATTTATAAGATAGCAAGATTATATAGTGATAAGTATTTTTCTCTTCTATTATCTGTTGTTGTACTTACGATGCCTGGCTTTTGGAAAAATGCTATGTGGTTTCATCCCGATTGGATGATGACATTTTTTATAATTTTATCCATCTATCTTTTTGCTAAAGATGACTGGGATTTTAAGAAATATTTTTGGCGGGCTGGAGTTGCTTTCGGTTTAGCATTAGGAACTAAGATACAGGCCGTAACATTTTTACCTCTTGTTTTCATGTATGTTTTCTATGATAATTTTAAGTTTAGAAATTTTTATGAAATAAAAGTAAAAGTTAAGTTTTTTTCTAAGTTTGTAATAGTGGGAATGTTGACATTTTTGTTTTCAAATCCATATTTGATTCATCCTTCCGGATTGAAACTATTTACATCCAATTTTGTTTCAAATATGAAGTCCAATGCAACAAATCATGGTTTAAATGTCAAGGTTACTATTTTTGAAAAGATTTATAATGCAATTGATTTTTACTATCTAAATATTTTTGTCTTTGCCTTCGTTTTTATTTTTTCTTTTTATCTCGTTCTTTTAATATTTAAAAAAGAAGATAAAAAGTCAATAATAAACTTGATTAGTTTTTATTTTGCAATAAATATTTTGTATTTATTTTTAATGGTAAATAAAGATTGGCAACACTATTATTTAACCATATTTATTGCTGTTCCTTTACTTTTATTATTTTTTGTAGATAAATTTTCTAAATACAAATATTATTTGGTTATTGGAATAATCTTGTTTCAAATAAGTAGTCATATTAGTAATTATCAAGAGGCGTTTACAACGGGCTACCATCCAGAATATGAAATGACAGATAGGAAACAAAAAGAGATGAGTGATTTATTAGTAAAAGATCTGAAACCTGTAATAACAGATAAAACAAATATATTAATTAGTCCATTTACTCCTTTTGACTATAGTAAATTAGGATTGAACTATAGTAATGTCAATATTATCTACGGACCAATTTCTGAAGAAATGTTTGTATATAATGATCAACTGCAAAATAAACAGATAGATTTTATTATACTGTCAAAAAATGATGTTTACTTTGATAAAGGAAAGTTGAGTAAGCGAGTTGATACTAAAGAATATAATAAATCACTACAAATAATTGAGAATTTCAATAAAGGCAATAATTATGGTTATCAAAAGTTTGGAGATAATAAAAACTTTTATATATGGAGAAAGAAACAATAAAATTATCTATAGTAGTTCCTTGCTATAACGAGCAGAAGAACATACCGCTAATTTTAGAAAAATTTAATGAAGTTGTAAAAACAGAAGATATTGAAGTTATTCTAGTTAATAATGGCTCTACTGACAATAGTGAAATAGTTTTAAATGAATTACTTCCTAATTACAGTTTTGCTAAAGTAGTTAAGGTAGATGTCAATCAAGGTTATGGATTTGGTATTGTTTCAGGTTTAAAAGAAGCTAAAAGTAATTTTATTGGTTATACTCATGCAGATATGCAAACAGACCCTTTGGATGTTATAAAGGCTTTTAAAATTATTGAATCACAAGATGATCCTAAAAAATGTTATGTAAAGGGTAATAGAAAAAAAAGAAGGTTATTTGATCAGATTTTTACTACTGGGATGAGTTTATTTGAAACTATTTATTTAGGTTCAAAATTATGGGATATAAACGCGCAACCTAATATTTTTCACAAAACATTCTTTCAAGATTTAGAAAATATTCCAAAAGACTTTTCTCTTGATTTGTATTTTTTGTATATGGCAAAAAAAAGAGGAATAAATGTCATTAGATTTGATGTAGTGTTTCCTCCTCGGATCCATGGTGAATCAAGCTGGAATAATGGTATAGTTTCAAAATGGAAATTTATTAAAAGAACCATCGATTTTAGTATTAAATTAAAAAAGGAGCTTTAGAATGGAACTTATTGCGCATAGAATTAATACAGTAGAGGAATTGAAAAATGTTCCAAAAGAATATGGAGTTGAAATCGATCTAAGAGATTTTGGAGATAGATTAATACTTCAACACGATCCATTTAAAGATGGAGAAGATTTTGAAGAATATCTCAAACATTATAATCACGGGATTATGATATTGAATATTAAAAGCGAAAGAATAGAGTACAGAGTTTTAGAATTAATACAGAAATATGAGATTGAAAAATATTTTTTTCTCGACAGCTCATTTCCGATGATATATAATCTTTCAAAAGAGGGCAATAAAAATATAGCTTTAAGATTCTCTGAATTTGAAGGGATAGATACAATATTAAATTTACGAAATAAAGTGGAATGGATATGGGTTGATTGTTTTACTGTATTACCTATAAATTATGAAATTTTTACTATTCTAAAAGAAAATGGATTTAATATTTGTTTGGTATCTCCTGAACTTCAAGGACAAGATGAGAAAATTGAACTTTATAAAAAATATTTAAATAATAATAATATAATATTTGATGCTATTTGTACGAAACTCTACAATGTTTCAAGATGGTAAAGCAAATTTTTAAATAAAATATGTATTACATTTCTAAGCTAGATTAAAATGGTTCAATAGCACAAGCAAATTTTAATCTTAAAACTTATATTCAATTTATTGAATATGATTTTATTGTTTAATATCTAGAGAAACTTTAAAAGGCTAAATCATTTTTATTGCTTAAAATCAAATTAGCCAAAACATATAATAAAATAAAAATAAAAAAATAAAAATGAAAATTGCACTTATAACAGGAATTACAGGACAGGATGGTTCGTACTTGGCAGAATTATTACTAGAGAAAGGTTATATGGTTCATGGAGTTAAAAGGAGGGCTTCTTCTTTTAATACGCAACGTATTGATCATATCTATCAAGATCAACACGAAACACATGTAAATTTTAAGTTGCATTATGGAGATTTAACAGATTCTACTAACATTATACGAATCATTCAAGAGGTACAACCTGATGAGATCTATAATTTAGGAGCTATGAGCCATGTAAAAGTCTCTTTTGATTCACCAGAGTATGTAGCAAATGTTGATGGTATCGGAACATTAAGAATTCTTGAAGCTGTACGTATTTTAGGTTTAGAAAAGAAAACACGTATTTATCAAGCGTCTACATCTGAATTATATGGTGGTTTGGCGGAGAATAAAAATGAAAAAGGATTTTATGATGAGAACTCACCTTTTTATCCACGTTCGCCATATGGAGCAGCAAAAATTTATGGTTTTTGGATTACCAAAAATTATCGTGAAGCTTATAATATGTTTGCTTGTAATGGAATTTTGTTTAATCATGAATCACCAAGAAGAGGAGAAACTTTTGTAACTCGTAAAATAACCATGGCTACAGCAGCTATTGCGTTAGGAGAACAAGATTGTCTATATCTAGGAAATTTAGATGCGCAGCGCGATTGGGGACATGCTAAAGACTATGTAGAGGCAATGTGGAGAATTCTGCAACAAGATGTTGCTGAAGATTATGTTATTGCTATGGGAGAAACTACTTATGTGCGTGATTTTGTTAAAATGTCATTTGCAGAGGTAGGTATAGATATCGAATTTAGAGGAGAAGGAATAAATGAAAAAGGATATGTTGCTTCTTGCAGTAATCCTGCTTATCAAATCGAAGTAGGGAAGCAGATTATTGCAGTTGATCCACAATATTTCCGACCAACGGAAGTGGATTTGCTTATTGGAGATCCTACGAAATCGAAAACTCAATTAGGCTGGGTGCCTAAGTATGATTTGGCTGGATTAGTAAAAGAAATGATGGCAGGAGATCTTCAGTATGTTTTAAAAGAAAAAATGTTAAAAGAAGTAAGATCAGCTATTAAATATTAATTTAGATAAATCAGAATAATTTTATTCTTAAATTAGAAATAAGCATTATGAATTTAAACGATAAAATATACATAGCTGGACATCGTGGAATGGTAGGTTCGGCTATTTTGCGTCAATTAAAGGGAAAAGGATATACAAATTTTGTACTAAAGACTTCTTCAGAATTAGATTTGCGAAATCAGCAAGCTGTCGCAGATTTTTTTGCAGCAGAAAAACCAGATTACGTTTTTTTAGCAGCAGCAAAAGTTGGGGGTATTATTGCTAATAACACTTATAGAGGTGATTTTATCTATGAAAATTTGATGATACAAAATAACATAATTCATCAATCGTACTTGAATAACGTACAGAAATTAATGTTTTTAGGATCCTCTTGTATTTACCCTAAAATGGCTCCGCAGCCATTAAAAGAAGAGTATATGCTCACGGGAGAATTGGAGTCTACAAATGAGCCTTATGCAATCGCTAAAATTGCAGGAATTAAAATGTGTGATGCATATAGAGACCAATTTGGGTGTAATTTTATTTCTGTGATGCCAACAAATTTGTATGGCCCCAACGATAACTATGATCTAAAAAACTCGCATGTCCTTCCAGCGATGCTGAGAAAATTTATTACTGCAAAACGTAATGATGATGCTTCAGTTACAATTTGGGGAACAGGCAGCCCGAAAAGAGAATTTCTGCATGCAGATGATCTTGCTGAAGCTTGTTTGTTTTTAATGGAAAATTATAATGAACAGGGATTAGTAAATATTGGTGTAGGTGAAGATATATCAATTTTAGATTTGGCAGCTTTGGTTAAAAAAGTAGTAGGTTTCGAAGGAGAAATTCTGACAGATACATCTAAACCTGACGGAACTCCTCGTAAGCTTATGGATGTTTCAAAATTAAATAGTTTTGGATGGAAAGCGAAAACAAGCTTGGAAGAAGGCATTCAAAAAGTTTACAATGAAATAAAAGACACTCACTGGGGGTAAATTCGTCAAATGGAATATACAATTTTAGGAATTATTTTAATGGTCATCATACTGCTTTATTTTATGGCGGCTGATCATTTTAATATAATTGATAATCCTAATCAAAGAAGTTCTCATACTGAGGTAACGTTGAGAGGAGGAGGAATAATTTTTTGGTTTTCTGCTTTATTATATTTTGTACAGCATATACACAATAATTATTTTTTCTTTACTGGAATAACATTAGTTAGTTTGGTCAGCTTTTGGGATGACATCAAAAGTTTGTCTAATAAAATCAGAATTGGAATTCATTTTCTTTCAATCACGTTAATTTTTTATGATTTAAACTTATTTACTTTAGTTCCAATTTGGGCTGTTCTAATAAGTTACATACTAGCCATTGGATTAATTAATGCCTATAACTTTATGGATGGAATTAATGGAATTACTGGTCTTTATACTTTAGCTGTGATGGGGGCATTATTATATGTAAATGAAAAAATTCAACTTTTTATAGATGGAGAATTCATAAAGTATGCAATAATTGCAAGCTTAGTTTTTTTGTTTTTCAATTATAGAAAAAAAGCAAAATGTTTTGCAGGTGATGTAGGAAGTATTGCAATCGCTTTCTGGATAATTTACTTAGTTTTAAAACTAATTTTAATTACAAATTCTCTAATTTGGATTTTGTTTTTAGCAGTTTATGGAGTAGATGCGGTATGTACAATTATTCATCGTCTTTTTTTAAGACAAAATATTTTTGAAGCACATCGTTTGCATTTATACCAAGTGTTAAGTAATGAATATAAAATGCAGCATAGATTGGTTTCTTTATTTTATGCATTAGTTCAAACAGGGATTTCTTTTTTAGTTATACCCCTTTATAATAAAGTCGAAGATTCAATTTTGTTTTTAATTATACTTATACCTTTACTGTTGGTATACACATCAAAGTTTTATTTATTAAACAAGCATAATTTAAAATTAAAGCATGATTCCTAAAATTATTCAGGGAGGAAATTTTTCAGATCATCGTGGGACTATCTCATATGTAAATGATTTTAATTTTAAAGAAATTGAAAGGTTTTATATCATTAGTAATTCTGATGAAAATCCAATTCGTGCATGGCAAGGCCATAAATTAGATTCCAAAAACTTTTATTGCTTAAGAGGTTCTTTCAAGATTCATTTTATAAAAATCGATAATTGGGAGAAACCTTCAAAAGATTTAATTATTGAAACTGTCATGGTTTCAGAATTTGATAGTAAAATAGTTCATATTCCTGCTGGTTATGCCAATGCTATAGAATCTATAGAAACAGATTCAAAACTAATTTCTTTTTCAACTTTACCACTTGCAAATGTTACTGAAGATGATGTGCGATATCCTTCAGATTACTGGTCTATAAATGGATAATAAAAGAATTTATTTATCACTTTCAGTACAAAGTGGCTTCGAACAAGAATATGTTCAAAAAGCATTAGAAACAAATTGGATAACTTCCGGAGGTCCAAATGTTGATGATTTTGAAAATAAACTTGAGAATTATTTTAATAAAGAATCATTTGTGACAGCATTAAATTCTGGGACATCAGCTATTCATTTAGCACTGATTTTATTAGATGTGAAAGCTGGGGATGAAGTAATTTGTCAAAGCATGACATTTTCGGCATCCGCAAATCCTATTTTATATCAAGGTGCTATGCCTGTTTTTGTTGATAGTGAAACTGATACGTGGAATATTTGTCCTGAAAATCTTGAAATAGCAATAAAAGATAGAATATTAAAAGGGAAAAAGCCTAAAGCTATTATTGCTGTTCATTTATATGGAATACCTTATAAGGTTGATGATGTTCATGCCATAGCAGATAGATATGGAATACCAATTATTGAAGATAGTGCAGAAGCTTTAGGAAGTACATACAATGGTAAAAAATGTGGAAGTTTTGGGAGCTTTGGAATTCTTTCTTTTAATGGTAATAAAATTATTACAACCTCAAGTGGAGGGGCTTTAATTACAAATTCTAAAAAATTAAAAGAAAAAGCAATTTTTTATTCAAATCAATCAAAGGATATTGCTGTGCATTATCAACATAGTGAAATAGGGTATAATTATAGGATGAGTAATATTTGTGCTGGTATCGGTTTAGGACAAATAAAAATATTAGATAAAAATGTTGAAGCGCGAAGAAAGAATCATTTTTTTTATAAAGAGATTTTTAAAGAGATCAAAAATGTAAAACTTTCTGAAGTATTAGATGAAACTCTTTTTTCGAATTTTTGGTTGAATACAATTCTTATAAAACCAAGTAATGATATAAATAAGGAGAATTTAAGATTGACACTAGAAAATGCCAACATTGAAAGTCGTCCTCTTTGGAAACCGATGCATTTACAACCAATTTTTAATAAATATCCTTATTACGGAAGCAATATTGCTGAGAAGCTATTTAATATGGGCTTATGTTTACCATCAGGTTCAAACTTAACAATTGAAGATAAAAATAGAATTAGAAAAGTAATTGAAACTTTTTTTAATTAAGCTAAAAATAAAGAAGAATTATATTTTAAAATGAAAATTGAAAAAACGTTTATAAAAGATTTAGTAATTGTAGAGCCAATAATATTTGGAGATGAAAGAGGTTACTTTTTTGAATCTTACAGTAAAACTAAATTTGAAGATCTAGGCATCAATATTGATTTTGTTCAAGACAATCAATCGTTCTCAAAAAAGGGAACCTTGAGAGGTTTACATTATCAAAATCCTCCATTTGCACAAACTAAATTAATACGTGTTCTAGAAGGTGAAATTATTGATGTTGCAGTAGATTTAAGAAAAGATTCAGAAACATTTGGAAAAGCATTCAGTATCCTATTGTCAGCTGAAAATAGAAAGCAGTTATTAGTACCTCAAGGATTTGCTCATGGATTTTCAGTTCTTAGCGAGACAGCTTCAGTAATGTACAAATGTGATCAATTTTACAATAAAGCTTCAGAAGGAGGAATTAAATTTGATGATCCTTCTTTAAATATTGATTGGGGAATGGATTTAAAGGATGCCATTGTTTCTGAAAAAGATCAAATACTTCCTTTTATAGATAATTGTAATCGTTTATTTTAATGAAAAAGATTCTTGTAACAGGAGCAAACGGACAGTTAGGATCTGAACTTTTTGTTTTATCAACTTCTTATCGAGAATTTGAATGGGTTTTTGCAGATAGAACAAAAGTTACATTAGATAATTTAGAATTACTTAAAAATCAGTTAAACGAAATTAAACCTGATATTGTTTTTAATTGTGGTGCTTATACTGCAGTGGATAAGGCTGAAACTGAAAAAGGACTAGCTTTTACAATAAATCATTTAGCTGTAGAATTAATAGCAAAATATGCGTTTGAAAAAAACATAAAATTAATTCATATTTCAACAGATTATGTGTTTGACGGGTCTTCTTCGTCAGCTTTAAATGAAGAAGCAAAGACTAAATCAATAAATGTATATGGAGAAAGTAAATTAGCAGGAGAATTAGCGTGTTTGAAAGAAAATCCAAATTCAATTATAATTAGAACATCTTGGGTTTACAGCAAATTTGGAAATAATTTTGTAAAAACGATGCAGCGACTAATGCAGGAAAGAGATGAAATTAATGTTGTAAATGATCAGGTAGGTTCGCCAACATATGCTGCAGATTTAGCTCAAGCAATGATTGATATTCTAAGATCTTCAAATTGGGTTCCAGGAATTTACAATTATTCAAATGAAGGGGAAATTAGCTGGTATGAATTTGCGCTCTCTATAAAAGAATTTGGAGAATATAATTGTAAAGTTGGAGGTATTTCATCTTCATCCTATCCTACTCCAGCAAAACGCCCCAAATTTTCGTTATTAGATAAGAAAAAAATAAAAGAAACTTATAATTTACAGATACCTGATTATAAGAAAAGTTTAAAAAAGATGTTTATATAATTAAGATCCTAAAGATCTAATTTAAATTCAAGATTTATGAAGGGAATTATTTTGGCTGGAGGTTCTGGCACACGTTTACATCCTTTAACATTAGCAATGAGCAAACAAATGATGCCTGTTTATGATAAACCAATGATTTATTATCCATTATCAACATTGATGATGTCAGGAATCGATGAAATTCTTATCATATCAACTCCTCATGATTTACCAAATTTCAAAAAGCTATTGGGTGACGGATCAAGTCTAGGATGTAAATTTAGTTATGCAGAACAACCTATACCAAATGGCCTTGCACAGGCTTTTGTAATTGGAGAAGAGTTTATAGGTAACGATGATGTTGCTTTGATTTTAGGAGATAATATATTTTTTGGATCTAATATGCAAGAGTTGTTAAAATCTAACACAAAGCCAAAAGGCGGTGTTGTCTTTGCTTATCATGTTTCTGATCCAGAGCGTTATGGAGTCGTTGAATTTGATGAAAACCTGAATGCAATTTCTATTGAAGAAAAACCTGAAGAGCCAAAATCTAATTTTGCAGTTCCTGGACTTTATTTTTATGATAACTCTGTAGTAGAAATAGCTAAAAATATAAAACCAAGTGCTCGTGGAGAATATGAGATTACTGATGTTAACAAAGTATATTTAAAAAACAATGCTTTGAAAGTAGCCATTTTGAGCAGAGGTACAGCTTGGTTAGATACAGGAACATTTAACAGCCTAATGCAAGCGGGGCAATTTGTACAAGTTCTGGAAGAACGACAAGGTTTAAAAGTTGGCTGCGTTGAAGAAATTGCTTGGAGACAAGGGTTTATTAATGATGAACAATTGGAAAATTTAGCATTGCCTTTAGTTAAATCTGGTTATGGAACATATTTAATAGAATTTTTAAAACAAAAGAAAAAAGGAGCAAAAGTTTAATTTGTGTAAGAAATAAATTTTTAATCCTTTAATTTGTATTTTTGTAAGAAAGACAAAGTTTACAAAATTAAACCAAACCAAATTGGATACAGATAATAAAAACAAAATATCGTCGATATTATATAATTCTTTGTCCCCAAGGAATTTAAGAGCAAATATTAATAATCTTAGTTATTTGCCTCGATGGATTATCGTTGCAATTGATGTAATGGTTCTTATTTTTTCATTTTCTTTTACTTATATGCTTTTCGAAGGAACAGCATTGGGGTATATAATTACTTCACATCAATTTGCTTTTGTTGGGGGATTACTTTTTGTAAATATATTTTTCTTTTGGCTATTTAGAACATATTCAGGAATTATAAGGCACTCATCTTACATAGATGCCATAAAGCTGTTGTTTTCACAAATGTCGGTTTTAGTGTTTTTCTTGTTTTTTAATTTAGTATTCGAATTATATACAGGGCACAAGGCATTTTTAAATACGGCATTATTTATTAATCTTGTGTTATCATTTTGTGGTTTGTTTTTATATCGAGTAATTGTAAAACAGACTTTCGAAATGTATTTTTCTGAAAAAACAAATTCAAAGCTAATCAGAACTGTAATTTATGGAACAGATGCTAATGCAATTTCTGTGGCTAATGCATTAAAATTTGAAACACCATCTAGATTTAAAATTGTTGGTTTTGTAGATAAAAATAATCAAAATGCATCTAAACGTATGTTAGATTTGCCAATTTTGATTTTAAGAAAAAAACTTCCTGCTTTAATGCGTTCAGTTGCTGCTGAAGGAGTTATTATTGCTGATAAAAGTTTAACAAAAGATGAACAATTAATTATCGTTGATCAATGTCTGGAGTTTAACTATAGAGTTTATACAGTTCCTTTGATTTCAGATTGGGAAAATCAAAAAGAGATTTCCCAAAAAGTAAAAAACATACAGATTGAAGATTTATTAGAAAGAAAACCAATTGTGTTAGACAGTAAATCAATTTCTAAACAGTTAAAAGATAAAACAGTTCTTATAACTGGTGCTGCCGGATCAATAGGAAGTGAAATAGTAAGGCAGGTTCTTGGTTTTAATCCTAAAACAATTATTATTCTGGATCATGCTGAAACCCCATTGCACAATTTGTGTTTAGAAACCCTTAGTATGAATTCCTCAGCTAAAATTGTAGCAGTGATTGCTGATGTAAAAAGCAAAAAGGCATTAGAAAAAGTATTTAAAAATTACAACCCACATGTGGTTTATCATGCTGCAGCTTATAAACATGTTCCATTAATGGAAGAAAATCCATCGCAAGCTATTTTAACAAATATAAAAGGGACAAAAAATCTTGCCGATTTATCTTGTAAATATCATGTGAAAAAATTTGTAATGGTATCGACAGATAAAGCTGTTAACCCAAGCAATGTTATGGGAGCTAGTAAGCGAATAGCTGAGAAATATGTACAATCTTTATCTTTAAAAAATCAAAAAGAAAATATTCCAGGAGTAACTAAATTTATTACGACACGTTTCGGAAATGTTTTAGGTTCTAATGGATCTGTAGTACCCTTGTTTACTAAGCAAATTGCTGAAGGAGGACCAGTCACCATAACTCACCAAGATATCATCAGATATTTTATGACTATCCCAGAAGCTTGTCAATTAGTTTTAGAAGCTGGTGCGATGGGTAATGGTGGAGAGATTTACATTTTTGATATGGGTAAACCAGTTCGAATACTTGATTTGGCTAAAAAGATGATAAAACTTGCTGGATTTATACCTGACAAAGAGATTAAAATAAAAATTGTTGGATTAAGACCTGGAGAAAAGTTATATGAAGAATTATTAAATGATACTTCTAAAACATTACCAACGTATCATAATAAAATTATGATTGCTCAGGAAATTCAAGATGAATATGAAGATTTGCATATTGATATTGATGAGCTGATTGGTATTGCAGATTTTTATGAAAATGATGATATTGTTGCAAAAATGAAAAAAATTGTTCCGGAATTCAAAAGCATGAATTCTACTTTTGAGGTTTTAGATAAATAACTTTTTGAATTCTACTTTTAAGATTTATTATATAAAAGAGGTGCTTTTTAAGTACCTCTTTGTATTTTAAATAATTTTTAAAATAGTAAAAAACCTATTAAATAAAAGATAACTAATTAAAAATGAATAATACAAAATTGTCAGATGATTGGCTGTTTGAAATAAAACCCAAGAATAAATTTTTATCACTTAATTTTAAAGAAATTTGGCAATATCGTGATTTACTTCTTTTGTTTGTTAAAAGAGATATTATTACAGTTTATAAACAGACAATTTTAGGTCCTTTGTGGTATTTAATTCAGCCTTTATTTACTTCGGTTACGTTTACTATAATATTTAATAATGTTGCGGGAATTTCTACAGGAGCAGTTCCTCCTTTTCTGTTTAATCTTGCAGGAATAACAGTTTGGAATTATTTTACATCCTGTTTGACAGGAACTTCAGATACATTTAAAACAAATGCTGCGATTTTTGGAAAAGTTTATTTTCCAAGAATTATAACACCACTATCAGTTGTAATTTCTAATCTGATAAAGTTTGGAATTCAATTTTTAATTTTTGTTTTCTTTTACATCTATTTTTACTTTAATGGAGCAGATTTGAATCTAAATATATGGCTCGTTTTTTTTCCATTATTAATTGTTATTATGGGAATTTTGGGACTAGGACTTGGAATGTTAATCTCTTCTTTAGTTACTAAATATCGAGATTTTTCAAATTTAATTGGTTTTGGGATACAGTTATTAATGTATTTATCTGCGGTAATTTATCCCATGGAACTTGTTAGAGAAAAGTTGCCAAAATTTCGATGGCTTGTCGAACTTAACCCTCTCGCTTATGTAATTGAAGCTTCACGTTTTATGCTTTTAAATATTGGAGAGATATCTATTACTGGACTTTTATATATAATTATAGTAACGATGATTGTGTTTTTTGTTGGGCTTTTAATTTTTAATAAAACAGAAAAGAGTTTTATAGATACTGTTTAAATTATTTTTATCATTAATAACCTGTTTAATTTGAAAGATATTATTTTAAAGGCTGAAAATATTTCTAAGCAATATCGTTTAGGACAAGTAGGTACTGGGACACTCAGTCATGATTTAAATCGCTGGTGGCATCAAATACGAGGAAAAGAAAATCCGTATTTAAAAATTGGAGATACAAATGATCGTTCTACAAAAGGCAATTCGGATTATGTTTGGGCATTAAAGGATATAAATTTTGAAGTAGAACGAGGTGAAGTTTTAGGAATTATAGGTAAAAATGGAGCAGGAAAGTCAACTCTTTTAAAAATACTTTCAAAAGTTACAGCACCAACAACAGGAAGTATAAAATCTCGAGGACGTATTGCTTCTCTATTAGAAGTTGGGACTGGATTTAATGGAGAAATGACCGGTCGAGAGAATATTTTTCTTAATGGTGCTATTTTAGGAATGACTAAAAAAGAAATCACCACAAAACTTGATGAAATTATTGAATTTTCTGGTTGTGAACGTTATATAGATACTCCTGTGAAAAGATATAGCTCTGGAATGACAGTTCGTTTGGCATTTGCCGTTGCAGCTTTTCTTGAGCCTGAAATTTTAGTAATTGATGAGGTTCTGGCCGTTGGAGATGCTGAATTTCAGAAAAAAGCAATTGGAAAGATGCAGGATATCTCCAAAGGAGAAGGTAGAACCGTTTTATTTGTGAGTCATAATATGGCAGCTGTTGAAACACTTTGTAGTAGAGTTATCAGTATGAATAATGGAAGTATTTTTGGAAATGGAAATCCAACTAAAGTAATATCGGAATATTTACAAAGCAATTCTTTTTCTGAACGAATCATTAGTTTTGATAATATTGATAAGGCCAAAGGAAATGAAAATATAAAAATTCTTTATGCCGCAATCGAAAATGCATCAACCCAGGATAAAAATGAAGTTATTGATGTCACATCTGCAGTCGACTTTAGAATTAAAATTGTCAATAAAACAAAGAATGAACGAATTTCTATAGGATATGACTTGCTAACCATAAAAGGTGATGTAGTATTTGGTTCAGGAGGTAAATTTGATTGTAAGATTGGGGAACTTACAGATATTAGCTGTCGAATCCCAGCAAATTTTTTGAACGACGACGTATATCAAATTTACTGTTATTTTCATACAAATGAAATGAAAGAACTATTTAGTGATGAAGAGTTATTAACTTTTGAAGTAAAGGATGTTAAGAGGGAATCTGGATATTTAGGAAAAGTCAATGGTTTTATTAGACCTTCGTTGACTTGGAGCTTGAATAATAAAATTTAAAAATGAAAAAAATAGTTATTACTCAATCTAATTATATCCCGTGGAAAGGCTATTTTGATGCTATTGCTTTATCAGATGAATTTGTAATATATGATGATATGCAGTTTACCAAAAGAGATTGGAGAAACAGAAATATTATTAAAACACCTAATGGTAATAAATGGTTGACAATTCCTGTTGAAGTAAAAGGCAAATATTTTCAAAAGATAAATGAAACCAAAATTTCAGATAAAAAATGGAATGTAGATCACTGGAATAGTATTAAGACTAATTATTCTAAATCTAAAAAATTTATAGATTTTAAAGATTTTTTTGAAGAATTATACCTTAATTCCACATCACTTTATTTAACAGAAATAAATTTTAGATTCATTTCTGCTATTTGTGAAATATTAAAAATAGAATCAAATATTAGGTTTTCTTCTGAATTTAGACTGAAAGAAGAACGTTCAGAACGATTAGCAGATATCTGTCTAAATTTAAATGGAACAGATTATTATTCAGGTCCCTCCGCTAAATCTTATATGGATGAAAAGGTTTTTAATGAAGCTGGTATAAAAGTCCATTATTTTGATTACTCAGGTTATCCAGAATATCAGCAGTTACAAGATCCTTTTGAGCATCATGTGTCTGTTTTGGATTTGATTTTTTGTGAGGGAAAAAATGCAGTTGATTTTTTAAAAAAAAGCTAAAAATGCTTAATCAAATATATTTGACAGAAATAATATTTTATCTGATAGTACTAATATAATAATATCTTTTTTACAATTAAAGAAACCGATATTAATATGAAAACATTAGCAATCATTGGTTCAGGAGATTTAGGACGGCAATTAGCATATTATGCTTTATCTGATTTACATTATAGTAGTGTAGTGTTTTTTGATGATTTTTCCGAAGAAAAAATAGTAAACGGTATTCCCATAATTGGAAGAACAGAGGATGTCGAAAAAGCTTTTGAATTGAAACAATTTGATGAATTGCTGATTGGAATTGGATACAAACATTTGGCAGAAAAAAAAAAAATATTCGAAAAATTTCAGATAAAAATCCCTTTTGGCAAAATTATACATTCAACGGCTTTGATAGATTCAACAGCAATAATAGAAAAAGGTACAGTAATTTATCCTGGTTGTATCGTTGATACTAATGCAATAATTAAAGAAAATACAGTTTTAAATATTGGCTGCACAATTGCACACGATGTTATTATTGGTAGCCACTCATTCTTATCACCAAGAATTGCCGTTGCGGGATTTACAATAATCGAAGAACAATGTTTTTTAGGAATAAATTCGACAATAATAGATAATATTAATATTACAGCTAAAACTCAAATAGGAGCTGGATCACTAGTCACAAAATCTATAAATAAAAAAGGTTTATATGTGGGGAGTCCGGTACGATTTATACGATAATGATAAATTTTAATAAGCCATATTTAACAGGTAAAGAAACTCAATATATTGAGGATGCTGTAGCTTCCGGGAAAATATCAGGAAATGGAAAATACACACAATTGTGCCAGCATTTTTTTGAACAAAAGTATGGTTACGGAAAATGTTTGTTGACAACATCTTGTACAGATGCACTAGAAATGGCTGCTATTTTAATAAATATAGAGCCCGGCGACGAAGTTATAATTCCTTCATACACTTTTGTTTCTACTTCAAATGCATTTGTACTAAGAGGAGCAAAGATTATATTCGCTGATTCAAGTGAAGAAAACCCTAATATAGATACTACTAAATTAGAAGCTTTAATAACACCTAAAACCAAAGCTATAGTTCCTGTGCATTATGCAGGTATTGCTTGTGATATGGATACTATAATGGAATTAGCCAATCGATACAATTTATTTGTTATAGAAGATGCTGCCCAGGCGGTAGATAGTTTTTATACAGGGAAAGATGGTGTAAAAAAAGCTTTAGGATCTATAGGACATTTAGCAGCTTTTTCATTTCATGAAACCAAAAATATTATTTCAGGAGAAGGCGGAATGTTAGCCATTAATGATATGCAATTTGCCAATCGAGCTGAAATTATATGGGAAAAAGGAACTAATCGATCTGCTTTTTTCAGAGGAGAAGTAGACAAGTATGGCTGGGTAGATATAGGATCCTCATTTTTACCATCCGAAGTTATTGCAGCTTTCCTTTGGGCGCAAATAGAACAACTAAATAAGATACAGGTAAATAGAAAAGAAATTTGGACACAGTATTATAATGGTTTAAAAGATATCAACAGTAGTTTTAAATTACCGCAAATACCAAATTATGCCACAAATAATGCACATATGTTTTATTTGGTTTTTGAGTCTCTAGAAAAAAGAAATGAATGTATTTCTCGCTTGAAAAATAATCAAATTCATGCTGTTTTTCATTATCTGAGTTTACATAGAAGTTCATATTATGCAGACAAATATAAAGGGGAAGAGTTGTTTTGGAGTAATCATTATTCTGACAGGTTATTACGATTACCATTTTATTATGAGTTGTCAAATGCGGATATTGAATTAATCGTAACTATAATTAAGAATGAGTAAGAAAAAGATATTATTTGTTGTTTCTGATTTTTACCACAATGGTGCACAACGAGAGATGTATGAGTTAGATTGTGCATTAAATAAAAATAAATTTGAAGTAACCCTGTTAAGTCTGACCGGTTTAAATACCAGATTGGATCTGCCTGATTATTTTTACGAAAAACATCTCAGATTAGGCTCTAAAATTCTCTTTTATCAAGATGTTGTGGTACAATTAGAAAATAGACTGGGCACTAAAATATTAAAAAGATTATTGAATAAGATATTAAATAAAAAGATAAAGAAAAAAAACAGCAAAAATCTTACTCTTCTTTTTAATAATTACGACCAAGTAGTGTTCATGGGAGAATATGTATATCAATATTTATCACCAGTTATTTTAAAGGATTATTTTAAAGAAATATTAATTTTTGTTATGTCTTCAAGATTTCAATCTGAAAGTTACAGAGATTTTGAAAAGAATAATCGATATCTATTTATAGGCGGTTTTGATAGTTTAAAACAGATAGAATATGAATTTGAAGGTTTTAGTGATTATAAATATCAAATGTTGTATCTGAGTCTAACCGTTACAAAAGAATATAATAAATGGGGATTTAATGAAAATAATGAAACAAAGAAAGTAGGAATATTTACCCGATTACATAGAGATAAACCTTTAGATCCTTTTTTATACGCTTATCAGGTTTTGTTAAATCAGGGTTTGAATATAGAATTGCACATATTTGGAGTTGGAGATGTTAAATATGCTGGATATGATCGTTACATTAATAATCTTGATTTAAATGGAAAAATTCATTTTAGAGGACATCAGATTGATATGAAAAAAACTATTTTGGAAGAAAAAATAGATATGGTTTGGTTTCAGGGATATAATAACTTACCAGCTGGTTATGCAGGATTAGAAGTTTGTTTGACAGGAACTCCTCAGCTTTTTTGGGATTTTTTTATAGGTGAAAATCAACAAATAAATAGATTAGATGAAAATGTTATTTACCCTCATTATAAAGATTTATTATCATTTGTCGAAGCCAGTAAAAAAGTTTTGTATGATTTTGAAGTGGCTGAATCGCTTTCAAAAAAGCAATTTCAAGATGTTTATGACAATCGTGATATTTTCAAAAATGTCGAAACCATCGAGAAAATATTTTTAGAGGAATAATGTACAATAATAAAAATCCCAAAATAACTGTATTGTTGCCTGTATATAATTGCGAATTATATATTAAAGGAGCAATAGATAGTATTCTAAATCAAACTTTTGATGATTTTGAATTTTTGATTATAGACGATGCCTCTACTGATAAAACAGTTCACTTAATAAAGACATATAGTGATGAAAGAATAAGGCTGATTGAGAAAACAATTAACAAAGGTTTGACAGATAGTTTAAATTTGGGAATACAGCTGGCTCAAGGAAAATATATTGCTAGAATGGATGGTGATGATGTAAGTGTCAAGATACGATTTGAAAAGCAAGTTACTTTTTTAGAGTTAAATCCAGATGTTGTTTTGTGCGGATCAAATTTTACAATCATAGGAACAGAAGATAGAATTATAGTACCTGAAAAGAATGAAGATATTAGGTTGGCATTACTGGAAAGAAATTGTATAGCACATCCTTCTGTAATGATTCGAAAGCAAACCTTAGTAGATTTTTCACTACTCTATGATGAAACAAAAGAGCCGGCAGAAGATTATGATTTATGGGTTAGATTGATGGCTAAAGGAAAACTACATAATTTGCAGCAAGAATTGTTAAGATATAGGATACATAATGCACAAGTTTCTCAAAAAAGAATTGAAGAGCAAAGTAATTTAACATTAGAAACAAGAATTCAAGCTTTAAAATGTTTAGAATCTTCCTTAGATGGCACTGAAATTAATTTGTTAAAAAAGATAATGACAGGAAGCATTTTTTATACTTTCAATGAAATTGAAGTTTTTATTGAATTACGTAGAAAAATGATTTTGGCTAATTCAAAACATTTTTTTGAATTTCAGAATTTTAAAAAATATTTTTTTGATTTCGAGTATAAATTGATGAAGAGATATTTTTTTAAAGCTAAAAGATTTTCACCAACATTGTATATTCAATATTTTAAAATAAAATCAAAACTCGAGGTGAAATTTAGAATTGCTGATGAATTTAAGTTGCTTGTTAAGTCGCTATTTTATTACAAGGTAAAATGAAAAAACA
The DNA here is from genome assembly GCF_052044235.1 of Flavobacterium sp. 22659. Classification (NCBI taxonomy): domain Bacteria; kingdom Pseudomonadati; phylum Bacteroidota; class Flavobacteriia; order Flavobacteriales; family Flavobacteriaceae; genus Flavobacterium; species Flavobacterium sp. 22659. The sequence continues at coordinate 301,223 of NZ_JBQEMU010000001.1, read as the reverse complement.
ATTAGTTTCAATTATAGTCCCTTCTTATAATCAAGCTCAATATTTAGATGAAGCATTACAGTCAGTTTTAGATCAAGCATATCAGGAATGGGAATGTATTATTGTCAATGATGGCAGTCCAGATAATACTAAAGAAATAGCAGAAAAATGGACCGAAAAAGATTCTAGATTTATTTATTTAGAAAAAATAAACAGTGGTTTAAGTGGCGCTAGAAATTACGGAATCGAACGTGCAAAAGGTGTTTTTATTCTTCCTTTGGATGCAGATGATAGAATATCTTCTGAATACATTAGTTTAGCAATAAAATCTTTTGAAGAGAATAATGATATAAAAGTTGTGTATTGTAAAGCGGAGAAATTTGGAGATGATTTTGGCATTTGGGAATTGCCGGAATTTTCTCGATTACTTTTATGTCAAAGAAATTTGATTTTCTGTTCAGCAATGTTTCGAAAGTTTGATTGGCAAACAGTTGGAGGTTACGACGTAAAGATGATATATGGATGGGAAGATTGGGAGTTTTGGATTGCTATTTTAAAGAATGGCGGTGAAGTAAAATGTTTAGATGAAATTGGTTTCTATTATAGGATTAAAGAGACTTCTATGCTCAAGCAATTAGATGAGGGCAAAATAAATTATTTATATGAATACATAAGTATTAAACATGCCGATTTTTTTGTTAAACAATTAGGCTCTTTTCAAAAATTACTCGAAAATGTAGAAAATGCAAAAAATGAAAACAACCAACTACTAAAAAGTGAAAAATTTGTTATTGATGCTTTTTGTTCTAGATTTTTTGGTTTTTCTCTATTTGGTATTTATAAAAAATAAAAAATAGGCATGATAGGAATAATAATCCCCTATTACAAACGTACTTTTTTTGAGGAAACTTTAGTGTCTTTAGCACTTCAGACTGATAAACGATTTAAAGTTTACATTGGTGATGATGCTAGTCCAGAAAATCCAGCTTTATTACTTAAAAAGTATAAGGAAAAGATTGATTTCGTATATCACCGTTTTGAATCAAACCTTGGAAGCATTTCTTTAACGCAGCAATGGGAAAGATGTATTAAACTTTCTAATGGAGAAGAGTGGCTGATGATTTTAGGTGATGATGATTACTTAGAAGAAACAGTTATTGAAAATTGGTATAAAAATTATAAAGATTTTAACGAGAAATCAAACGTAATACGATTTGCAACAAAAGTTGTATTAGAAGAAACAAATGATATTTCAGATGCTTATACACATCCTGTGTGGGAATCGGCTGGGGATTCTTTGGTTAGAATTTTTAAAGGAATCACAAGAGCTTCACTTTCAGAATATATTTTTTCAAAAGCAGTTTATCTAAAATTTGGTTTTAAAAATTATCCATTAGCTTGGTGCAGTGATCATAAGGCGTTCTTAGATTTTGCCGATGGCAAATTAATTTATACAATAAATGAATCAATAGTGTTTTTTCGAATTTCTGCAATAAATATTTCTGGACAGTCAAATATACTCTTGAAACAGGAAACAAATACAGTTTTTTTTAAAGATGTGATTGCAGATTATATACATTTGTTTAATAAAACACAACGCTTAGAACTATTAATGAACTATGAGATTGCAGTAAAAAAGTATCGAAAACTATTTTTTAGTGAGTGGATTTTTTTATTACAGCGATACCTGTTAAACTTTCAATTTATTGCATTTGCTAAATTGGTGAGAAGAATTTTTATGAGTATTTTTTAATTTAATTATGTTTGAAACTCCTATTCTATTTCTAATATTCAATCGGATCGATACTGCTTCCAGAGTTTTTGAAGAAATAAAAAAACAAAAACCAAAATTTTTATATATAGCTGCCGATGGAGCACGTAAGCATATCGACGGAGAATATGAAAAATGTAGAAAAACCAGAGAAATTATTATTAATAATATCGATTGGGACTGCGAAGTAAAAACCTTATTTAGAGATGAAAATTTTGGTTGTGGACTTGCAGTATCAGAGGCCATAACTTGGTTTTTTGAAAATGTTGAGCAAGGAATTATATTGGAAGATGATTGTCTTCCGCATTTTTCTTTTTTTAAATATTGTGAGGAGCTTTTAAATAAATATAAAGAGAATGAAAGTGTTTTTGCTATTGGAGGGAGTAATCTTCAGGGAGGAAAACAAATAGGAAATGCTTCTTATTTTTTTTCTCAGTATGCATACATTTGGGGGTGGGCAACATGGAAAAGGTCCTGGGATTTATATGATTTTGAGTTAAAAAAGCTAGATGAATTTAAAAATAACAAAATAATTAATAAAGTTGATAATAGAGCTGTTTTTAGTGACTATTGGATTTCAATATTCGAACAAGTCAAAAATAAAAAAATTGATACTTGGGATTATCAATGGAATTTTTGTGTTTGGAATAATCAGGGAGTTACGATTGTTCCCAATGTAAATTTAATATCCAATATAGGGTTTGGAGAAGATGCGACTCACACTATTGAGGAAAGTCCTTTTGATAGTATGAAGACAAACGAGATAGCTGAAATTATTCATCCAAGAAAAATCAAATTCAATAAAAATGCTGATAAGTATATAACAAGAACAGCTTACAAAATCAGAGAAAATAAAAAATATAATCTAAAAAGTCTTATCAAAAGTATCATTTTATGGGGAAAGAAGAAATTTGCATAGTAATACCCATATTTAAAGAAGAATTAAATGTTTACGAAATAAAATCTGTAAAACAATGTATAAGCATTCTTTCTGATTATTCGATTTATTTTATACATCCGCATGGATTAAATTTAGATTTCTATAAAACAAAATTTCCAGATATTGAACTTTTTATGGATTTAGATAAATCCTATTTTAAAGGTATTGTAGGTTATAATAAGTTAATGCTAAATGTAAGTTTTTATAAGATTTTTAAAAAATATAAGTATATGCTTATTTATCATACTGATTGCTATGTTTTTCGAGATGAGCTATTGGACTGGGCTAAAAAAAAATACGATTATATAGGAGGAATATGGTTTGAAGGATTTGTTAGTGATCCCTATTTAGGTGCAAAAATTTGGAAAGCAGGAAATGGTGGTTTTTCACTGCGTAAAATTGATAGTTTCATAAAAATATTATCATCAAAAAAACCAATAAAATATTTTTCAGAATTATTTAAACAAAAGAAAAAATTTTTAAAGATTAATAGATTACAATTTATTAAACAATTAGTTTTTCTACCATTAAATATGCTTGGGTATAAAAATAATTATTCCTATTATGCTAGGAATTATAAGCTAAACGAAGACTTTTTTTTTGTAGAAGCGTTTGAAAACAATAAAAGCTTTAAGATTCCTTCAGTAAAAGATGCTTTGTTTTTTTCTTGGGACAGGCATCCAGCTTACTTATATCAGAATTTAAATAGCATCCCTTTTGGATGCCACGCTTGGTTTCGAGATGATGTTCCTTATGAACAAAATAAAGATTTTTGGCTAAATAAAATAAAATGAGGAATCTGACACTTTCAATTATTACTATAAACTATAACAACCTGCAAGGATTAAAAAAAACGATTGCTAGTGTTGTTAATCAGACATGGAGAGATTTCGAATTCATAATTATTGATGGAGGATCAACAGATGGCAGTGCCCCATATATAAAAAGTCAAACTGAGACTATCGATTATTGGGTCTCAGAACCTGATAAAGGAATCTATAATGCTATGAATAAAGGTGTTAAAATAGCAAAAGGAGAATATTTATTGTTTTTAAATAGTGGTGACTTTCTTAACAGTTTAACCTCTTTAGAAGATTTTATTAATCATGTGGATTTTAAGGGAGATATCATTTATGGAGATTACCAATTTGAAGACAGACGTAAAAATTACCCGGATTATTTAACTCCTTTATATTTTTTACAAGGTACTTTACCACACCAGAGTACATTTTTTAGAAAAAAAGTTTTTAATGAAATTGGACTATTTTCAGAACAATATAAAATAGTTTCTGACCGAGATTTTTATATAAGATGCTTTTTAAGTAATAATTTCGTTTTTAATCATGTTAGTTATCCATTGACTTTTTTTGACTTGTCAGGTATTAGTAACAATATTTCATATGAAAAGAAACAAATGGAAGAAAACGAAATGATTTTTAAGAATAATTATGGAATTTATTATGAAGATTATAAAAACATGATACTCTTGAAAAAAGACATCGATAAGTTAAAAGAAAGGAAGTTTTCTCTAATAATGTATAAAGTTTTAAAAAAAATTAAAAATGCATGCAAAAGCCATTAGTCTCGGTTATCATTACAACATATAATAGGAATAATTATTTAAAAAAAGCTCTTGAATCCGTTCTTAATCAAAGCTATAAAAATTTAGATATTATTGTAGTTGATGATGGAAGTTTTGGAGATGAAAATCAAAATTTATGTTCTAAATATAGTTTCATAAATTACATAAAAATTGAAAATTCTGGAGGTCCATGTAAACCAAGAAATGAAGGAATAAAAATATCAAAAGGCTCTTACATTACATTTCTGGATGATGATGATATTTGGGAATTTAATAAAATAGAAATACTGTTAGATGTCTTAGAAAGTAATCCTTCATTTGGATTAGCACACCATTATTGTAAGCTAATTGATGAAAATGATAAAGATTTAGAAAAATATGTGGGTAGACCTGGAAAATTAGAAGATAAGCACGGAAATATATCAATGAAAATGATTGGTAATTATACTGTGAGTGATTATCCTCTTTGTAGGACAGAAATTATAAAAAAAGTTGGTTTTTTTAATGAAAGAATGATTGCCGCTGGAGAAGATGTAGAGTATTGGAATAGAGCATCTTTTTTTACGAAATTTTATTATGTTGATTTACCGCTTACAAAATACAGAATCCATTTTTCGAATAATTCAGAAATTAATAGACAAGAATATTTAAAATTAAATATTTTTAATAAGTATTTTTTAACTGAGTATAAAAATAGAGGGATTATTTCTGAAACCGAATTCAATGTATATATTCAAAAATTAGTTCATAATCAGATAAAGATGTTTAAAACTAATTTTTTAAAAAGCTTGATTATTTTAAATAAGTTAGATCCTTTTTGGTTTATGAAATGGAAAAGTATTAAATTATTTATTTTTATTTTAATAAAGAGGTAAATGCGAATAGGTTTTAATCCTAATAAAGACAAAGTACAGAAAATCAATGATTTTTTTCATCAGGTCATAGTACCTGTTTATATCCCTAATCATGAAGGATACTTTAAAGATAGTTTTAAAATATTACAGCATTGTTTAGAATCACTTTTTAAGACATGTCATAATAAAACGTATTTTACAATTGTTAATAATGGGAGTTGTACTGAAGTGATATCTTATTTAGACTCTTTGTATCATGATAAAACCATAAACGAATTAATTCACACTACCAATATTGGCAAACTTAATGCTGTTTTAAAAGGTATTTCGGGACATGATTTTCTTCTTGTAACTGTTACAGATTGTGATGTTCTTTTTTTAAATGGATGGCAGTTAGAAACATATAACGTTTTTGAGAAGTTTCCAAAAACAGGAGCAGTTTGTCCAACACCATCTTCAAAATCTTTAAAAAATTATACGTTTAATATTTGGTTTGATTTATTTTTTTCAAAACTGCTTCGATTTACAAAAGTAAAAAACCCAATTGCTTTAAAAGCTTTTGCAGAAAGCGTAGGAAATCCGGATATGTATAATGAAATCCATTTCGAAAAGTATCTGACTGTATCAAATGGAGACTTTAAGGCTGTTGTTGGTGCGGGGCATTTTGCAACAACTTATAGAAAAGAAGTTTTTGAAAGTAATGAGATTAAAAGTTCCAGTTACGTGCTTGGCGGAGATAGTGAAGCCAAATTACTAGATCATCCTGTTGTAAAAAAGGGATTGTGGAGACTTTCAACAGAAGAAAATTTTGCTTACCATTTAGGAAATGTTGAAGAAAACTGGATGAAGGAAATTTTAGAAAATATAAAACAAAACGATTTCCAACCTCTTGAGACGCTTTTTCTGCAAAAAAATAGACCTCCAAATAAAGCAACTATTTTTTGCCATAAATTGTTTTCAAAAATTCTAACTAGAAAAAAAATATGGTATTATTGTATGCAAATGAAAGGACTCTCTAGAGATGAGACATTAAAATACAATAAAAAATGAATAAGTCTCCTAAAGTAATTCTGCTATCACAAGTGCCATTGCCTTTTGCAAAAATTGGAAGCTGGACAACTCTCTATAAAAGTTATTTAGAAAGTGAACATAAAATAGATTATATCGTTTGTCCGGAACCCGAAAAATTATTTGATGGTATAAAATATAGTTTTGTTGTTTCTAATTTTTGGCATAAAGTTCAACGAAAATTTTTTAAAAAGAAAAATCTAGAATTTTTTGAGGCTTTGGATAAAATTATTTTTCCTAGCGAGAAATATATAATCCAAATCATTGATAATTATGGAATCGTAAAACCTCTTAAAAACTATCTTCTATCAAAGCGCATTGATAAACAATGCTATATACAGTTTTTTTACCATGGTTATCCACCATATAATTATCAAGATTCACAGCAGAATTTTTATCAAATTATAGATGAAATTATTTTACTTACTAATGATAGCTATGTAGAGTACAAAAAACAGATTAATACCTTGCCAAACTATTTCTCAATTTTACCAAATGGGATTGATACTGAAAAATTTAAAAAGGTATCAAATTTAGAAAAAACTAAACTGAAAGATAAATTAGGTTTTGGTGATAAGAAGGTGTTTATCTGGTGTTCACAAGATAGACCCAAAAAAGGGCTTCATTTAATTTTAGATGCATGGAAAAGAGTTTATGCTTCGCATAAAGAAATTGTATTATTAGTTATTGGCTGTAACCCAAGAAAAGAAATGGATGGTGTTATGTTTTTAGGCAAAATATTTAATGATGAACTTCCAAAGTATTATCAAGCTTCAGACTGTTATTTATTCCCAACATTATGTCATGAAGGATTTGGGCTCAGTCTTGTCGAAGCATTACATTGTGGGAACTATTGTATCGCTTCTGCTTTGGGCGGTATTCCAGAAGTATTGCAATATGGAAAATTGGGAAAATTAATTGAAAACCCGCATTTTGTAGAAATGTGGGAAAATGCTATTGTCGAATTTATAGAAAATCCACTAAAATTTGATTTTCTTTTAGAAGATTTATATACAACTGATAAATGGAATTTAGGTATGAATGAAATTATTGAAAAAGCTAAATCAAGATTAGCATAATCAAATTGTAAAACCAGATCAGATTTAAATATTAGTAGATTGAAAAAAGAAATGAAGACAATAGCTATAATTCCAGCTCGAGGAGGATCGAAACGAATTCATAAAAAAAACATTCAATTATTGGGAGGGCTTCCTTTAATTGTTCATTCAATATTATATGCTAAGGAGAATAGTGATGTAATAGAAAATATTTACGTTTCAACTGACGATGCTGAAATAAAAAAAATTGCATTACAACTAAGCGTAAAAGTTATAGATAGACCACTTTCTATTTCGGGAGATTTAGAACCAACGGTTTCTGCTTTAAAACATGTTTTAGAATCGATTGATTCAGATGTAGAAAATGTTGTTTTATTACAACCGACAAATCCATTAAGACCTCAGAATTTATTAAAAGAAACTTTCAAAAAGTATAAAAAAGATAAATTGGACAGTGTATTTACTGTTTCAAGAAATCATCAAAAATTAGGAAAAATTATTAATAATAAATTTAAGCCTTTTAATTACACTATAGGGCAGAGAAGTCAAGATTTAGAGCCGCTTTTTTTTGAAAATGGACTACTTTATATTTCAAAAGCATCTTTAATCATGAAAGATATTATTATTTCTGAAAATGCATTACCTTTTGAAGTAAATCATCCATTTGCACAAATTGATATTGATACTCTCGAAGATTTAGAATACGCAGAGATTATATATAATAAGATTAATGGAAAAAAGTAGTGGTTATTTTCCAAATCTTAATGGAGTAAGATTTATTGCAGCTTTAATCGTAATAATTAGTCATATTGAATTAAATAAATCTTATTTTGAGTATAGTAATAGCTTTCAAGCAATAAAATTTTTAGGGAAATTAGGTGTGTCACTTTTCTTTGTTTTAAGTGGTTTTCTAATTACTTTTTTATTATTGAAGGAAAAAAAAGACTATAAAAAAATCAATCTTAAATTCTTTTACTTTAGAAGGATTTTAAGAATTTGGCCGCTTTATTTCCTTGTTGTAATAATGTCTTTGTTTATCTTGCCGAATTTTGAAATATTCAATATTCCAAATTTAAAACTTGAATATACAAGTAGTATTGAATTTGTTAAAGTTCTTGTTTTACTAATGTTTTTTCTGCCAAATGTACTCATTATAATAAAGCTTATTCCTTTTGCCACACAAACATGGTCAATAGGTACTGAAGAACAATTTTATCTTATTTGGCCACTGTTGATTAGTAAAACAGATCATTTAAAAAGATATTTTTTAGGAATAATTCTGTTTTATAATTTAGTCTTGATATTTATGTACAATTCTTCTTTTGATCATATTGTTTACATTAAATTAATACGGGGTTATATCGAAACAATTCAATTGGATTCTCTTACTTTTGGGGCCCTGGGAGGGTATTTTTTATTTCATAAAAACAAAATAATTGATGTAATAATAAATAATTATATCTTTTGTTTAAGTATTCTTCTAATGATAATAAGTTTGTTTTTTGATCCTTATATAATTTATTTTAAAACATCTCTGAATGCTGTTTTTTTTATAATAATTATATTGAATTTGGTTCAGAATAAAGATATTGCTGGACTTTTGGAAAACAGATTTTTTTTTAAATTAGGAGAGATTTCCTATGGTTTATATATGTACCATCAAATAGTTATTGTTTTTTTTATAAACTGTTTTATAAGGCTGAATTTTTTCTCAAATTCTATGCTTTACATTTTTACATTTGCAGGAACAATTTTAGTTTCACATTTATCATATAAGTTTTTTGAAAAACCCTTTATATTAAAAAAAGAAAAATATAAATTTTAAAAAGAATGAATCCATATATAGAAATTGCAGGTCGTAAAATTGGGCCAGATTTTCCACCATTAGTTATTGCTGAAATCGGAATCAATCACGAAGGTTCTTTAAAAACAGCCAAAGAAATGGTTGATGCAGCTTATCGAGCAGGAGTTGAGGTTGTAAAACATCAAACTCATATTGTAGAAGATGAAATGTCTGGAGCTGCAAAAAAAGTGATTCCAGGAAATGCAGATGTTTCTATTTATGAAATTATGGAAAGATGCTCGTTAAATGAATCTGAAGAGCTAGAATTGAAAAATTATGTTGAAAGCAAAGGAATGATTTTTATTTCCACACCTTTTTCAAGAGCTGCTGCCGAAAGATTAAAGAAATTTGATATTCCAGCTTACAAAATTGGTTCAGGAGAATGTAATAATTATCCATTATTAGAACATATTGCCTCTTTTGGCAAGCCTGTAATATTAAGTACGGGTATGAATACAATTGAAAGCATTCGAAAAGCAGTTGATATTTTTGATAAACATAATATCCCAGTAGCTTTATTGCATACCACAAATTTATATCCAACTCCTATTCATTTAGTTCGGTTTGGTGCAATGGTTGAGCTGCATAATGCTTTTCCAAATAAAATATTTGGATTAAGTGATCATACTTTGAATAATAATGCTTGTTTAGGAGCAGTCGCTCTTGGAGCAAGTATTTTGGAAAGGCATTTTACAGATCATATGCAGCGAACAGGCCCAGATATTGTTTGTAGTATGGATGAAAAAGTATGTGGAGAATTGATTGTTTCAAGTGCAGAAATTGCCTTAATGAGAGGTGGAACGAAAAAACCGGCTCTTGAAGAACAGGTTACAATTGATTTTGCCTTTGCTACTGTTTGTTCTATAAAATCAATTAAAAAAGGAGAGATTTTATCGAAAGAGAATATTTGGGTTAAACGTCCTGGAACTGGTAAAATTTTAGCAGAATATTTTAATGATATAATTGGAAAAACTGCTGTGAGAGATATTGAAAATGACGAACAATTAGACTTTACTGATTTTGAGTAATTCTTCAAAAAAAATATTATTCCTCACAGGAACCCGTGCAGATTTCGGAAAAATAAAGTCCCTTATTCAAACTCTCGAAGAACAGCAGGATTTTGAAGTTTTTGTTTTCGTTACTGGAATGCATTTACAAGAAATTTATGGTTATACATTGATCGAAATAGAGCGCTGTAACTTTAAAAACGTTTTTACTTTCGAAAATCATACACATGAAACGACTATGGATTTGACTCTGGCAAAAACAATTGAAGGTTTATCGAGTTATTCCAAAACAATAAATCCTGATATGATTGTGGTTCATGGAGATAGGGTAGAAACTCTTGCGGGTGCTATCGTAGGATCTTTAAATAACATTTTAGTAGCTCACATTGAAGGCGGAGAAGTTTCTGGAACTGTAGATGAACTAATACGCCATAGTGTTAGCAAACTAAGTCATATACATTTTGTATCTAATAAACAGGCAGCTAAAAGATTGCTCCAAATGGGAGAAGTAAGAGAATCTATTTTTACTATTGGTTCGCCAGATATAGATATTATGTTTTCTAACAATTTACCATCTATTGAAACTGCGAAGAAATATTATGTAATTCCGTTTGATGATTATGCGCTTGTAATGTTCCATCCTGTTACTACTGAGTTTCATTCTATGAAACAATATGCAATTGATTTTGTAGATTCTTTACTCGAAGATAGTCACAATTACATTGTAGTTTTTCCTAACAATGATTTAGGCAGTCAGTATATAATTGATGAGTTTAAAAGATTAGAAGCAAACACAAGATTTAGAATTTTTCCGTCACTCCGATTTGAATATTTTTTAACATTATTAAAAAATAGCCAGTTTATAATGGGGAATAGCAGTGCAGGAATTCGTGAAGCTCCTTATTATGGAATTCCAATTATAAATATTGGAACACGCCAGCAAAACAGAGCAATTCATGCAGATATTATTAATGTTGATTATTCAAAAAAAAATATAAAAGAAGCGCTTTCTAAAATCGATTCTCACAAAGTTCAAATTTCTGAAAATGATTTTGGTGAAGGAAATAGTAACGAATTGTTTTTGCAATCATTAAAGAAAAACGATATTTGGCTACTAAATCATCAAAAACAATTTAGAGATATATAATTGCGTTTTTGCTAATACCACATTAAGTACCTATGTTTTTTAATTCTATAGCATTTGCTATTTTTCTGCCAATTGTTTTTTTTCTATATTGGTTTGTTTTCAATAAAAACAAAAGCACGCAAAATGCTTTACTAATTGTCGCCAGTTATTACTTTTATTCATGTTGGGATTGGAGATTTCTATTTTTATTAGTTTTCTCAACATTCTTAGATTACTATACCGGAATTCAAATAGAAAAAGGAAAATCGGAGAAAAGCCGGAAATTTTGGTTTTGGCTGAGCATTCTGGTAAATCTTGGTTTTTTAGGGCTGTTTAAATATTATAATTTTTTTGCATCGTCTTTCTCAGAGTTATTAAATTCTGTGGGAATTAAAGCAAGCCCTATTTTGTTAAATGTTATTCTTCCGGTTGGTATTTCCTTCTACACCTTTCACGGACTTTCCTATGTAATCGATATTTATTTTAAAAGAATAAAAGCAGAATACAATTTTGTAGATTATTCCTTATTTGTTAGTTATTTCCCGCTTTTGGTCGCTGGACCAATAGAAAGGGCTACACATTTATTGCCACAGGTAAAAGTTAAACGCGAATTTAATTTTCAGACGGCCAAAGAAGGAGTTTGCCAGATTATTTGGGGATTAGTAAAAAAAGTAGTTATTGCAGATACTTGTGCACCATATGCAAATGCCATTTTTGATAATTACACTTCAATGAACTCTTTCTCATTAATTATGGGAGCTGTATATTTTGCTTTTCAGATTTATGGAGATTTTTCTGGATATTCAGATATAGCTCTTGGTGTTTCAAAATTATTTGGTTTAGATCTGTTGAGAAATTTCAATTACCCATATTTTTCAAGAGATATCGCCGAGTTTTGGCGTCGCTGGCATATTTCACTTTCATCATGGTTTAGAGATTATTTATATATACCATTAGGAGGAAGCAAAGGCGGGTTATGGATGAAAATTAGAAATACATTCATAATTTTTATAGTTAGTGGTTTTTGGCACGGAGCAAATTGGACATACATTGCTTGGGGTTTTATAAACGCAGTATATTTCCTTCCATTGCTGTTAACGAAAAGTAACAGAAACAATATTGAGGATATAGTGTTGAAACGAAATTTTGATTCAGTAAAAGTACTTTTAAGTATTTTTTCAACTTTTCTAATAACTTGTGTAGCTTGGGTGTTTTTTAGGGCAAAAACAATATCTGATGCTTTTTTGTACTTAAAACGAGTTCTTGTAAACAGAGATTTTAGCTTTCAATATTTAGATAATGAGCGTTACAGTTATGAATTACTTCTTTTGATTGGATTATTTGTTTTGATCGAATGGAATAATCGAAATAAAATAGAACCACTTTCGGGAAAATGGAGTATGCTAAAAGTAGCTTTGGCAATTTTAGCGATTATGGCCTTAGGAACTTTTTCAGATTATAAAGAATTTATATATTTTCAATTTTAATGAAGAAATTTTTAATTTATATAACTAAGATTATTTTAGTTATTATACTCATAGCATTTTTATTAGATGGATTGTATACTTATATTTTCATGCATTCTAATAATAGAGGGAAAATTGAAAAAGTTTTTAATTCAAAAGTTCAGAAATATGATGTAGTGATCTTGGGGTCTTCAAGAGCAAATAATCATTTTGTTGCACAAATGTTTGAAGAAAAAGGACTCAAAGCTTTTAATTACGGAATGAGCGGTGGACATTTATTTGAAGCATCTTTGATGTTGAAATTAATGATTGAAAGAAAGTATATAATAAAGAATGTTGTTTTAGAAGCAGACTTAAATCTATCTAATGATCATCAGGCTGAAGGTATTTCTGCTTTATTTCTGCCTTATATTCACAATTCTGAGATAATTAAAGAACATTTTAAAGAAGAAAACGACTTTGCAGAGTTGTATTATTTACCCTTTTACAGATATATTAAATACGATAATAAAATTGGTTTTAGAGAAACACTATTTGCCGCATTTCAAAAAAAGACAAATACATTAGATAATCTAGGCTATTATCCTTTGGTTAAACATGAAAATGCAAATATGAAAAATGATATTGTAAATTTAAATCCTCTGATTCATAATAAGTATTACGAAGAAATTAAAAGTATTTGCAAAGCCAATAATATCAATTTTATTGCAGTAATGACTCCAATATGTGAAAATACGAAGGGAATGAATTATTTCGAAAAAGTAAAAAAAAACTATCCGGAAATTCATAATTATGAAAATGTAGTTATAGAAGATAAATATTTTTCGTCATGCGGACACATGAATGATGCTGGAGCTAGAATTTTTACGGCTAAAATATTAAATGATTTTTTTCAAAAATAATATTTTATGCTTACAGTTATTAACTATCATTATGTCAGAGAGGATTTTAATTCAAAATACCCCAGTATTTTTGGAGTAACTCCTTATGAATTTAAAAAACAATTATTATTACTAACTAATAAAGGAGAGTTTATAAATCCACCTGATTTAGTCAATAATATTGATAAAGTCCTACCATCGAAAAACAATTACTTTTTTGTCACCTTTGATGATGGCTTAAAGGAGCAGTTTGACTTGAGTCTGCCTATATTAGATGAACTAGAGATACCGGCAGTATTTTTCGTAAATACTTTAAATTTTGAAAATAAAAAAGTTAGTACAGTTCATAAAATACATTTATTGAGATCCATAATTGATCCTGAATTATTTCTAGTAAAAATTAATGAGAATGTTAAAATTGATTTTTCAGATGCGGATAAAAATAAATCGCATGCTATATATCGTTACGATACTAATTTAAATGCTGAGTTAAAGTATATTTTAAATTTCAAGTTTTCTTTTAAACAGCAAGAATTGATTATTAATAAAATGTTTGATAATTATTTTGATGAAACACAGGTTTTACAAGATTTATATATGAGCGATCAAAATTTACAAGTTTTGGGACAAAAAAAATATCTAGGGAGTCATACACACAGCCACTATCCTCTAGGATTAACAGATTCGGAAATAATTAGATTTGAGTTAGAACATAGTAAGAAATATTTAGAAAAACTTACGGATTCAAAGATAAATATGGTTTCGTATCCATACGGCACAGATGAAGTCTGTACAGACGAGGTATCTATAATTGCAAAAAATACAGGTTACAATTTAGGATTTACCACAAAAAGAGGTAGTAATATTGGAAATGAAAATCATCTTTTATTAAATAGATTTGATTGTAACGATTTACCAGGAGGAAAAAATAGCTAAGATATATGATAACAAGAGAAGCAACAATAAACGATTGGGATAAACTGCAAGAATTTTTTACTAGAATTTACAGAGAGAATCATCCATTGCAAAATAAAAAGTTTTGGGAATGGCAATATGGAGATCCTAATTATGGACAATCTTTTATCTGTTTAAATGATAACGGGAAGATTGTTGGTCATGTTGGAGGAAATTTTCAAGGGGGTATTGCATGGATAATCAATGTTTATCTCGATGAGGAATGTAGAGGAAAAGGAGTTTTGGGCAAACTTTACAATTTAGCAAGAAAGTATTACCCTTTAGCAGCCACGGCAGCAAATGAGGCAGGTCTCGGCTTATACAAAAATATGAGATGGATTCGTTATTATGATTTAGTTAGATATGTGAAAATTAATCCTGATTTTAAAGATGAAAATTTTGAATTCTTGTGTAAAAAGATTGAAGTGTCAATAGATGATTTAATTATTAAAGATACTCATTATTTTCAACAGCCATCAATTAAAGGAATTAAACTAAAAGATGGTTCACGTGCAGTAAGTCAGGAAAATACAGGAGGTTTAAGGGTAGTTGATATTGAGAACATTGATTTACTGGAAGAAGAGGCATGGAAGTTAGGATACCTTTGGACAGATTATATTACTTCATGGAATGATCTTAAAACAAAAGAGCTAGAAAAAAATGGTTGGGTTTTAGATTATAAAAGTGTTATTCCCTGGAGATTAAATCCTGTTGAGCAAAATTATTTTTGTGATATTACATTTCTTTCAGAAGAGCCATTGGATAAAGAATTTATTGTGCATAGATCCTTTTCTGATCATGGTAGAATTGGAAGTTTATAATTACTTAACATGAGAGTTCTACTAATAGTACCAGATGGTGTAGCGGTTCGAAATTATTTGTATTCCAGTTTTATTGCTGAATTAGAAAAACAGGGTTGCAAAGTAATGCTTTATCATCAAATATCTGAAAAAGCAATTGAAGAAGTAAAATTAGTCCAGCCCAATATAATACTTATTAAACAAATTCCAGCTTTTATCGAATCACCAAAAGCTAGATTGTTGAGAGAAAGTAATGTTTATGCAAGATTATTGAGAAATAGAGAAATCCTTTCGAACAATAGCATAATGACTTTTTGGAACAATAAAGTAAAAGGATGGAAAAAAGGAATACTTCTGAAACTCTCAGAAATATTAGGAGCTGCAATTTCAAGCTCATATAAAACTATATTGAAATTTGATAAACTCTATGAAAAAGAAATTGCCAGAAGTACATTTATTAGTAAAATAGAAAAAGATTTTGATGTTTTTAATCCTGATTTTGTTTTAAATCTACATCAAAGAGCACCAATTAGTGCGCCGGTTATAGTTATTGCAAAAAAACGAAAAATTAAAACAGCAACAGTGATTTTTTCGTGGGACAATGTACCCAAAGCCAGATTAATTTCGCGCTATAATAGATATTTTGTTTGGTCAGAGTTAATGAAATCAGAATTATGTCTATTATATCCTGAAATTAAGAATGATAACGTTGAGGTTGTTGGTACGCCGCAATTTGAGTTTTATTTTCAAGATAAATTATTTAGGAATAAAGAAGATTTTTTTACAGAATATGGTTTAAATCCAAATAAAAAAACAATATGTTTTTCGGCTAACGATAGTTCATCTCCTTATGAACAAAATTATTTAGAAGATTTAGGAAGTGAATTGAGTAAAATTGATGAAGATATTAGACCTCAAGTATTGTTTAGAAGATGTCCAGTTGATAAAAGCGATAGGTTTGATGAGGTTTTAAGAAAGTATAAATCATTTATGTTCCCAATAGATCCTGATTGGAGACTTGGAAGCAATGAAAGTAATTCTTTCAGCATAACTTATCCGTCATATAATGATCTGCAATTATTAGTTAATACTATAAGGCATTGTGAGGGGGTAATAAATTTTGGAAGTACAATGGCTCATGATTTTGCAGTATTTCAAAAACCATGTTTATATCTAAATTATAACCCAATTAATAATTCTGTTTATAAAGTTGAGGATGTTTACAAATTTCAACACTTCAAAAGTTTAGATGAACTAGATGCTGTTGGCTGGATTAATCACAAAAATGAAATAATTGAAAAAGTAAAACAAGTGATTGAAGATCCAAATGAAGTTGGAAAAGATAAAAAAGTTTGGATGGAAAAAATTGTTAAGTATCCATTACAGGATTGCAGTGAAAATTTAGCTAAATATATATCCGATCTAGTACAATAGTTATTTTTCAAAATTATCAGTGCAAGCTTTAAACTCAATAAAAACATCATATGATTCAGTATGTTAGAAAAATGTTTTGGAAAATTCTGGGAATTAATTATTATAATTATTTAAAAGGGATAAACAAGACATATTTAAAAGATGCAAAATGGGCAAGTGTCGGGAATAAAACATATGATAATGGCGCTTTTGTATGGAAATGGTTCAATAATTCTAGTTTAGTAATAGGGAAATATTGTTCCATTGCAAATGATGTAAATTTTATTTGTGATCCTGGGTTTCATACACAAAGTGAAATCACTTCTTTTCCGTTATTTCATGAAGTTCTAAAGAAAAACGATAAGGTTACAATTAACGATGTATTTTATAAAGTTAGTGACATAAATGAAAAACTAAAATCTCAAAAAGCAAATATAGTAGTAGGCAATGATGTTTGGATTGGGATGAATGTGACAATTTTACCTGGAGTTAAAATTGGAAACGGAGTAACTGTTTTAGCAGGAGCTGTTGTTTCAAGCGATGTCCCAGATTATTCAGTGGCTGGTGGAGTACCAGCAGGAATAATTAAATTTAAACACAATCAACAAATTATTGATGCATTAAATAAAATTAGCTGGTGGGACTGGCCGGAAGAAAAGATTAAACTAAATATTAATGATTTCTATTTGCCAATCGAAATTTTCATTCAAAAACATTCATAAATGCATATCTGCTTCTTAACAAACGAATTTCCTAAAGAAGGATTTCCACATGGAGGAATAGGCAGTTTTGTAAAAAATATGGCAACTGCATTGGTAAAAAATGAACTGAAAGTATCTGTTGTGGGTATTAATTATATTGCAAAAGATGAAACAGAAATTCTAGGTAACATAAAAATTTATAGATTAAAAAAAAGTACAATAAAGGGACTTGCATGGTATTTAAATTCCAAAAAGATAAACAATAAAATTAAGGAAATTCATCAAAAAGATCCGGTACATATTGTCGAAACTTCTGAACTTGGATTAGCTTTTATCAATAAACTAAAAGATATAAAATACATTGTACGGTTACATGGAGGGCACCATTTTTTTGCAGAAAGTGAAAACAGAAACATTAATGAATGGAAAGGATTTCAGGAAAAAAGATCTTTTAGAAAAGCAGATGCATTCATTGCTGTTTCTCAGTATGTTAAAAATCATACCGAAAAATATTTAAGTTACCAAAATAAACCCTTAGCTTATATTAGTAACCCAATTGATACTAATTTATTTACCCCAATAATAGGAAAAGAATCTGAAAATAAAATTGTATTTGCGGGGACTGTCTGTGAAAAAAAAGGAATAAGACAGTTAATACAAGCTTTTCCACTGGTAAAAAAAGAATTCCCAAATGCAACACTAGAAATTTACGGACGAGACTGGTTTTATCCTGATGGCAGCTCTTATATTCAAATGCTTAAAGAAAAAGAATTATCTAAAATTGAAAAAATAGCCACAGATGTTCACTTTCATGGAAGTATTTCTTATACACATATACCTTTAGCATATTCTGAGGCTTCAGTTTGTGTTTTTCCTTCACATATGGAAACTCAGGGTCTTGTCGCTCCAGAAGCTATGGCAATGGAAAAACCTGTCGTTTTTACACTTTTAGGACCGGGACCAGAGACAATAGAAGATTATAAAACCGGTTTATTATGCGACCCATATAATCCGGAAAATATTGCAGATAAAATTATATGGTATTTTTCTAATAAAGAAAAAGCAAAAATTATGGGTAAACAAGCAAGAGAATTTGTAATTCAAAAATATGGTTTAGCCCATATAATAAAACAAAATATCGAATTTTTTCAGTCGTTATTATTTCAACACGATAAATAATGATTTATATAATTAAAAAAAAGATTTCAAAAAAGCTTAAGGAATTTAAGGAATATTATTCATACGTTCGTTTTTACGAAGGTGATCAGCCAGTAGTATATCTTAATGTAGCTCATCGTACAAAAGTGAGAACTTATTTAAATCTTTTTTTTAGAATTAAAGCAGTATATAAAGAACCTATTGTAATTCAATTTTCAGTTGTCCGAATGTTACTTTTGGCAAAATGGTTTAAACAGCTCGATTATATTTATTTTGCTAAACCCTTTTCAAAACTCAATAAATTAAAAACGTTTAGTCATCATAAAAGTGCAGATTTTGTTGTGAATTATAATTATAAAAAAGTTTATACAACAAGTGATTATCAAAAAAATGTTCTGCCTTACATCATGCACCCTTTCAATTACTTAGAAACTCAGGCTAATCTTTCTTCTAAAAAAATAGGAATAATACTGAGCGGGAATTTTGAAGAAAAAATTTATAATACAACTTTAATTCCGGATAATTTTAGATTACTTAACAGATGGGATATTTATCAGGAAGTAATAAAGCATAAAAGGGTACTTTCAATTTCTGGAAAAGAATTAATGGAAGATCTGGATACTAAAAAATTCAGTGATAAACTGGTTGCAATGCGATGGCAGTCCGGCGCAATTCCAAATCAAAAATGGAGATACTATTTAACAGCCGCCGATTTTATTTTTTGCGCTCCCGGAATGACAATGCCTATGTGTCATAATGTTCTAGAAGCTATGTCTGTTGGTGTTATTCCAATTTTGAATTATCCGCATTGGTTAAATCCGTCATTGCAGGATGAGTTTAACTGTCTGGTGTATCAAAGCATTTCAGATATTGAATTGATAATTGATAAGGCACTTTCATTGTCTCAAGAATTAAAAAATGAAATGGCCAAAAATGTGATCAATTATTATGATGCATATTATGGCAAATATGTTTTTGATGAAAATCAAAATACAGAACTTATCGTGTTAAATGAAAACATAAAGGATTTGATTTAAGTAAAGTTGAGTAAATGAGTGTAAAAGTATATGTTTATGGTCTTTGTAATGTTTTTTATGACGGCTATTATATCTTTGGGATTAAAAAAGTATATAAGAATTATAAGTTTAATGTTTCTAAATTTCCAGATTTAAGTCAAGGGACTTTTGCATTTATAGTTGAAGAAGGAAGTAATTTCAAGAAGATAATTATCGATTCTGGTGATGCTTCTACAATCGATTTAAAAGCATTGGATTGGTGCGACATTTACGGAAAAGTAAATTATAATTCGAATAATATTGAAACTGGAAATCAAGGAAAAATCATTTCTATAGGACCAAGTTTTGGTGTTAAAATTTGGAATCTGTTTCAAACATTTTATCATCTTACATTAAATTATTTTAGATTCAGAAAACAAATTTCAAATGCAAAAGAATTTGCAGTAAACTACTGGAGACAGCTTAAAAGACTGAAGTTAAAGGAATATGTACCAAGTGAGTCATCTCGTTCTGATGTTTTTTTTATAAATAGTATCTGGAAAAAAGAAAGTAATACCAATGCGAACCGCGCTATGTTTATACAATGCTGTAAAAGTAATAGTAATATACATTTTGAGGGAGGATTTGCACCAAGAAGTAATGGTGATAATTTAGGATATGATCATTTGATATATCCAAAGAAAGTACCATTAGAAATTTATATTAAAAAAATTAAAAAAGCAGCTTTTGTATTTAATACTCCTGCTGTACTTTCATGTCATGGCTGGAAATTAGCTGAATTTCTGGCTTTGGGAAAAGCAATCATTTCAACTCATCATTACAATAAACTACCTGCTGGATTAATACATAATCATCATTTGATTTATGCAGAGAATACTGAAGAAATAAATTTGGCAATCGATAAAATAATTGGGAATCATGATTTTAAACAAATGTTAGAGACACAAAGTAAGAAGTATTTTGATGATTATTTAGCGCCCGAAAAAGTTGTAAAAAGATTGATTGAAAAAAAATAGAAATGAAATTTGCAATAATCACACACGTCAATCATATAGAGAGAGAAAAACAATATTTTGGTTATGCGCCGTATGTGCGTGAAATGAATATTTGGTTAAAATATGTTGATGAAGTAGTAATAGTTGCACCTTTATCCAGAGGAGTTCCTGCTGAAATAGATAGTTCTTATGATCATAATAAAATAGATTTTACGAAAATTCCTGATTTTAATTTTTTAACCATAAAAAACATTTTGATTAGTCTTTTCAAAATTCCATATATTATGTGGAAGATATTTTGGGTTATGAAAAGTGCTGATCATATTCACTTAAGATGTCCGGGAAATATGGGGCTGCTGGCTTGTATAGTTCAAGTGTTTTTTCCTAAAAAAAAGAAAACAGCCAAATATGCAGGTAATTGGGATCCTCAAAGTAAACAGCCATGGACGTACAGGCTCCAGAAATGGATATTAAATAATACCTTTTTGACCCAGAATATACAGGTTTTAGTGTATGGAGAATGGAATAACCAATCTAAAAATATTAAATCATTTTTTACAGCAACATACTCAGAGAAGGACAAGGTTTTGATTAAAAAGACGGATTTTGATCAGCTTATAAAATTTATTTTTGTGGGAAGTTTAGTTACAGGAAAAAATCCGATATATGCAGTTAAAATAGTAGAAAGACTAATTAAATCTGGAAATAATGTAATGTTGAATTTATATGGAGATGGAATTGAAAGAGCTGTTTTGCAAAAATATATAGTTGAAAATGAACTTGATAAAAATGTTTTTTTAAATGGAAATCAAAATAAAGAAGTGATAAAAAAAGGATTTCAAGAAAGTCATTTCGTAATATTGCCATCAAAAAGTGAGGGGTGGCCCAAAGCCATTGCAGAAGGAATGTTTTGGGGTTGTGTTCCAATTGCGACAAAGGTTTCTTGTGTTCCTTTTATGCTGGATTATGGTAAAAGAGGTGTTTTAATGGATATGAATTTAGAGAATGATCTAATACAAATTCAAAATGCTTTTACAGATAAAAACAACTTCTTTGAAAAAAGCGCACTAGCATTGCAATGGTCACGTAATTATACTACCGATGTTTTTGAAACCGAAATTGAAAAATTACTGAGACAATGAGAATTGTACAAATTATAGATTCTCTAGAACCTGGCGGAGCAGAGCGAATGGCGGTAAACTATGCTAATGTTCTAAGTGAAAAAATCGAATTTTCAGGGTTGATTTCAACACGAAAAGAAGGATTGCTTTTGAATCAAATAGATAAAAAGGTCTCTTATTTGTTTTTAAATAAAAATAAAAAAGTTGATTTAAAAGCGGTTTTTGTATTAAGAAGATTTCTTAAAAACAATCAGATAAATTTAATTCAAGCCCACAGTTCTTCATTTTTTACAGCAGTTTTAGTGAAAATTATTTATCCTAAAATTAAAATTGTATGGCATGATCATTATGGAATTTCACAAGATTTAAATTCGCGAAAAAATTTGGTTTTAAAATTTAGTTCATTTTTTTTTGGAGGTATTATCTCTGTAAATTCAGCTTTAAAAAATTGGAGTGAATCATACTTATGGTGTTCAAATGTGAAATATTTTCCGAATTTTGTGAGTGATTTATCTAACACAGATGAAAAAAAATTATTGAAAGGAGTTCATAGAAAAAGAATTGTTTGTGTTGCCAATTTGCGTCTCCAAAAAAATCATAATTTATTGATAGAAACAGCAAATGTTATTAAAAATCAATTCCCGGAATGGACTTTTCATTTATTTGGGAAGGACTTTTTTGACGGCTATTCAAAACTATTAAAACAAAAAGTAAAAGATTTACAGCTTCAGGAAAACGTCTTTTTTTATGGAGCTGTAGACAATATAGGCGACGTTTTAAAAAACTTTGATATTGCAGTTTTACCATCACTTTCAGAAGGCCTTCCTTTGGCAGTTCTAGAATATGGATTACACAAGCTGCCCGTAGTTGCGACGAATGTTGGAGAGATTTCAAAAGTAATTATTTCAGATAAATATGGATTAGTTGTTGAATCAAATAATCTAAACCAGTTAGTACAATCAATCCAAAAGCTGATTGAAAATGAAAATGTCCGAATAGAAATGGGAATAGAACTAAGTAAATTTATAGAACTGCATTATGGTCAGGAGTCGATCATAAAAGAATATCTTTTTTGGATAGATTCTGTTTTTACTTTTAAATTGACTGATAATTTCTTATTATAATGAAGAGTAAATTGTCATATAGTTTTTTGTTGTTGCTTCATGCAGGAATTGCTCTGGCAGTCTTTGTTGTTCCCTTTCTATCCAAAGTTTATGCTTTCGTCATTCCTGTAGTGGGCTTTTTTATTGTATATAGGAATAAGAATAAAAACAATGAAGTTCTTTTCATTTCTGCATATTTAGTTGGAGCTGAAGTTTTTTTACGAATGACAGGAGGTAATTTTAATAATGAATATATTAAAGTGACAGTAGCTCTTTTTATGTTACTGGGTATGATTTATAGTAATTTTTCTAAAACTGCTTTTATATATGCCTTCTTTTTAATTTTATTAATTCCTGGAATTTTAATCACCAATGCAATTGCTTCTTTTGAAACAGATATTAGAAAAGCATTATTTTTTAATTTGTCAGGTCCATTTTGTTTGGCTATTTGTTCTATTTATACATTCAAGCGTAGAATTGCATTTTCCGATTTACAAAATATATTATTTACAATGGGGCTGCCAATTGTAACAACTGTAGTTTATTTGTTTGTATACACTCCAAGTATTAAAGAGGTAGTGACAGGAACAAGCTCCAATTTTATTACTTCAGGAGGTTTTGGACCTAATCAGGTTTCAACTATTTTAGGACTAGGAATGTTTGTTTTTTTTACACAATCGATCTTGTTTTCAAAATCAAAAAGGCTGATTATTTTAAATGCTGCACTCCTTATTTTTATAAGCTATAGAGGTATTGTTACTTTCTCCAGAGGAGGAGTCATTACTGGAGCCGCAATGATTTTGTGTGTTCTATTATTGATTTATTATTTTTCAAACTCTAAAGGTAAAACTAAGGTTGGTATACTAGTGATATTAACAGGATTATTAAGTGTTGGAATCTGGACCTATAGTTCTTTACAAACCAGCGGACTTATAGAGAAAAGATATGCAAATCAAGACGCTAAAGGAAGGATAAAAAAAGACAAACTTGGAGGGCGGGAAGCTATTATGAATGCAGATCTTAAAATATTTTTAGACAATCCAATTTTGGGAGTGGGAGTTGGAATGGGGAAAGAAGCTCGTAAAGAATCATATGGAACTGAAGTGGCTTCACATAACGAAATTTCACGTATGTTAAGTGAACACGGCATGTTTGGAATCCTTGGATTGTTAATTTTAGTTGTTACTCCGTTTATACTTTATGTCAATAATAGACAACACTTATATTTTCTATCCTTTTTTATCTTTTGGCTTCTTACAATAAACCATGCGGCAATGCGAATAGCGGCGCCAGCTTTTGTTTACGCTCTATGCCTTCTTTCTGTTCAGGTAAAAATTCCCGAAAAAACTGAACACTCTATTAGGTAAATTGTTTTTTTATAATACATTTGCCTCGAATTTAAGCCCTTAAATCTACATAAAACTATGCGTTCAAATAAGAAAATGCATTTTGAAATCTCAGAACGAAAAGTTTTACTTTTTGTATTTGATGCTTTTTTCGTTATTGCGATATTGTATCTTTTAAATTTATTTTTTGAGTTTCATTACTTTGCATTTGAAAGCAGTATTATTTATAGACCGATTATATTTGTTGGCTATTTATTGATTTTTGGAACTATTTTCGAGATGTATAATCTTCAGATTGCCAGCAATCAATTTCAAATAGTTAAAAGTGTAGTGCTTTCTGTTTCTACTGCAGTCTTGGTCTATTTACTTACTCCAATTTTATCACCGGAACTTCCAAAACAACGTTTAGTAATTGTCATTTTTTACTTTGCAGTATTACTTATGATGCTGCTTTGGCGTTTTTTTTATGCTATTTTTCTTGCTTCACATCGATTCTCTCAAAATGTAATTTTAATTTGTGATAAAGATCAGGTGGAAGAATTGGTTTCTGGACTTGAGAATGTTGATCCGCATTATAGAATAATTGGTTTTGTAAATTCAGATTCACTTATGGAAACAAGTTCTAACTCCTATTACGTAAAAGAAATTAAGAAAAGTTACCTTGAGAAGTTTGTAATCAAACATAATGTTTCTGAAATAGTGATTGCTTCTCAAAAAACAGACGGTATTACTGCTGATTTGTACCAGCAATTATTACATTTATTAGAATCGGGAAATGTTATTAGAGAATATACTCAGGTTTACGAGAGTAAAACACAGCGTATACCTGTACATTACATAGAACGTGATTTTTATCGTTTCTTTCCC
Organism: Flavobacterium sp. 22659; assembly: GCF_052044235.1. Classification (NCBI taxonomy): domain Bacteria; kingdom Pseudomonadati; phylum Bacteroidota; class Flavobacteriia; order Flavobacteriales; family Flavobacteriaceae; genus Flavobacterium; species Flavobacterium sp. 22659. Next base: position 276,174 of record NZ_JBQEMU010000001.1, on the reverse strand, counting down.
TTTAGTCGAAGCAATAACAACAAGTTGTATTTATTCTTAATACGATTTTTAGAACTGTTGTTTTCTTTTACAGGGTTATTGGTCTGTTTTGTTTTTATTCCTTTTATTTTTATAGGAAATCTTTTAGCAAATAAAGGAAGCTTGTTTTACACACAAGAAAGGGTTGGAAAAAATGGTGTTGTTTTTAAGATTTATAAATTCAGAACCATGATTGCAGCTTCAGAAACTAATGGTGCTGTTTTTGCCGTTTCAAACGATAAACGTGTAACGCCTTTTGGGAAATTCATGCGTAAATCCAGAATAGATGAATTACCGCAGTTTTATAATGTTTTAAAAGGCGATATGGCTGTAATTGGTCCAAGACCTGAAAGGCCTTTTTTTGTTGAAGAAATTGCCAAAGTAATGCCTTTTTATGAAACCCGCCACGTTATTAAGCCGGGACTTACAGGATGGGCACAGGTAAATTACTCATACGGAGAATCTATAGACGAGAGTTTGATCAAATTACAATACGATCTTTACTACATCAAACATCGAAGTATTTTCCTCGATTTAAGTATCACTTTTAAAACCATAACCACGGTTTTATTCTATCGCGGACAATAATTAAATTATTATTGGAATACGCTTCTTATTTCGTATTGCCACTCTCACCAAAGCAAAACCACTCGTAATAATCATTGGCAGTACAATTAAAAAATGCGCCTTGTTTATTATAAAAATGTTGTAAACAATTAAAAAGAGTAAATGTAAAACAGCAAATCTATAAGTCCATTTTTTGTTTTTAGCAATCGAAAAAAGAAGCAAAACCAATAAAAGCGGACTAAATAACAACACGTTATAATTCATCGCCAGTTCTTGGTGAAAAGAATAAAATCCAACCGAAACAAAAAATACTCCCATTAAAGATAAAATCAACAAATAGATTTTGTCTACTATTTTGTTATGTGCTAAAACTACAAATCCCAGAATAAACAGATATGTGTAAATATTATTCCACCAAGATGATGGTGTTTCTTTTTCAAAATTTAAAAGTGTTTTACTTTTTGCTGCCAATAGATGCCCCTGAAAAGTAGTTTCATCTAAACTGTTCTTTAATTCAAAAGGAAGAAAAATTCGGGTTCCTAATTGGTCTACTTTCGTTCCAAAAATAATGCTTGTTCCCAGCTGATCATAAAAATGCCCATTGAAATAAGGGAATAAAATAGAACGATATGTTTTGTCTGTATCTCCTTTTTTAACAATTACACTGCTGCCTAGAGTCGAATTGATAACATCAACAACCATTGAAGTACAATTTTTATCAATAAATTTATAAGTATAATAACGCTCGTCTGATAGTAAAACAGCATTTAACTTGTCAAAAAGTTTCTGTTTTAAGTCTTGCGAAATAAGTAATTCCTGTTCAAAGACGCTTCTTTTCTCATAAGTGTAATCATTTAGAAAATCAGAAAAGGAATGAGCGACTACAAAATATTGTAAATCGCCTTTTGCAAATTTGGCAACGAAATTTGGAGTTCTAAAATCAAAAGCACCGTAATTGTAAACTACATCAAGATTGTTGATTGGATCTGCAACACGAATTGCAGTATGGCCAAAATAAGAATAAGTTTCATTTCCTAATCCGCAGGTAATCACGCTTATTTTAGCATAATTAGATAGAGGCACATTTTGCCCAAAGCTAATTGTAAAATTTAGAAATAATACTAAACTGAAAAGTATTTTTGGAAAAAGGACTTTTTTCATAATTTAAAATTTTGAAGAAGTTCAAAGAGGTTTAATAATTATCTAAAAATACCAAGATCTACTTTTATCGAAAAAATATTCGAGTACAAAGCAGCGCTTTGATTTCCTAAATCGGTTAAGGCATAATCAATCTGAATGCCTTTGTATTTAAAACCGAGACCAATATTAGGCTGGAAACTTAATTTTTCGGTGTTATCCAACTGCATTACATTTTGAAAATTTCCTGCACCAGCTCTTAAAAAAACTAGATCTGTATATCCAAATTCGAAACCAACTGCAGGATCAATACTTATTGCTTTAGAAGAAATAATATCATTTGTCTGCTCAAAACGCATATTTAAATTTGCTGCAGCTAAAAGGCTGTAATCGTTATGAAATTCAAATTTTCTTGAAACTCCTAATTGGGCTTTTGGCAGTGTAATTTCGGTACTTTCTGGCAGCTCGTTGTTTTCTCCAGGAATAGCATCAGCAATTTTTTTGTACTCTTCTTCATCAATATTCCAAACATTGTAAGTTGTTGTAATATCGCGTAGCATTAAACCGAATTTCCAGTCATTGTGAGTAAACTGCAATCCAACATCAAAGCCAAAACCCCATGAATTGGCAAATTTTCCAATAACTCTTCGAATAACTTTTGCATTTATTCCATACTGAAATCCTTCAACAGGTAGTTTTCTGGCGTATGAAAAAGTAAAACCATAATCGGCTGTAGAAAATAAACGAATTCTATTGTAATCAATATTTCCCTGACTGTCGATTAATTGGGTCGTATCCATAATATCATCGACACCAAAGCGGATCATCGAAATTCCCCACGCACTTCTGTCGTCAATTGGGCTTGCATATCCAATAAAATCAAATTGAGCGATATTGGCAAAATAACTGGCGTGCATTAAAGACAACTGATGATCTTCAAGATTAGTTAAACCTGCGGGATTCCAATAAACAGCATTTACATCATTTGTAGAAGCTGTCACTGCGCTCGACATTCCTAATGCAGCAGCATCGACACCAATATTCATAAACTCATTCGAATATTTTCGAACAGTTTGGGCATACTGTGAAGTAAAAATCCAAAAGAATGAAAACGCTAAAAGTTTCTTCAAAAGTTAGTTTTTTGCAGACTGAGGCCTGTTTTTAAATTTTCATCAAAAATAGAATATTTTATGTATCTAATTTGTTCCTTCCTGGAAATATTGTGAAAGTTTAATGCTGAAATCGATTAATTGGTAAACTTACTATCCAGATATAAATAAATTTATACACTAGTATAAACTATTTGTACTATTTGTATAAATATCATCATATTTTATGCGAAATTTGTCCTTTAAAATTTATCAAATCTAAACATGAATATCAAAAAACACATTCCGAATCTAATTACTTTAATTAATCTTTTTTGTGGCTGCGTTGCAATAGTTTTTATTTCTGAAGCTAATTATGAAATGGCTTTCTACATGGTTTGCCTTGGAATCTTTTTTGATTTTTTTGATGGTTTTTTTGCCAGGTTATTCAAGGTTTCGAGTCCGCTTGGTCTTCAGTTAGACTCTCTTGCAGATATGGTTACCAGCGGTGTTGCTCCGGGATATGTTATGTACAGTTTGTTCTTAAAAAGTGCTAATCCGAATGATGTAATTTCATCTGTATATATTCCCTTTTTAGGATTTATAGTTACATTAGGTTCTTGCTACAGATTAGCTAATTTTAATATCGATACACGTCAGACAGATTCATTTATTGGTCTGCCAACACCTGCAAATTCGCTTTTTATTTTAAGTCTTCCTTTAGTTATTAAGTTTTCAGAATCATTGATGATTTTTGAAATGCTAACCAATCACTGGGTTCTGTTAGGAATTACTTTATGCAGTGCTTATATCTTAAATGCTGAAATTCCGTTATTTTCTTTAAAAGTTAAGAAATTCAATTTTAAAGATAATGCGTTACAAATTGTCTTTTTGATAATTTCCTTTATTTTGGTTTTACTGCTTCATTTTACAGCAGTACCGTTAATTATTATTATTTACGTATTGCTGTCAATAGTAAATAATATCTTTTTGAAAAAGTAGTTATATCCGAATGGCAAGAAGAACTACCAGAAAAACAAAACAAGGAGGATCTTTTTTCGGCAGAGTAATTCGTTTTATCGTGTTTTCTCTGCTGGCAGTACTTTTCTTCGGAACAATTTATCATTATCGTGCCGGATTGGCATATTATCTTGGATTTAAAACAGATAAAGTTTTAGATGAAGATGAGGTTGATAAACACCTTTCTGATGTTAGAAATATTCGCGTTCTCGAAAATCACAAAGGAAAAGTGGTTGGGATTGATGTATCTGAATTTCAGGGAAAAGTTGATTGGGAAGAAGTTGAAATTCTGGATGAAAAATATCCTGTACAATTTGTTTTTATTCGTGCAACAGCCGGAAACGATCGAGTTGACAGACAATTTAAACGTAATTGGGAAGGGGCGAAAGAAAATAAAATTATGCGGGGGGCTTATCATTATTATCGTCCAAATGAAAATTCAATAGAACAAGCCGATCTTTTTATTAAAACGGTAAAACTGCAAAAAGGAGATCTGCCTCCAGTTTTAGATATTGAAAAACTACCGAAAAATCAGTCTTTAGACAGTTTAAAAAAAGGTTTGAAACGCTGGTTAACTAAAGTGGAAAAACATTATCAGGTTCGCCCGATAATTTATTCCGGAGAAAGATATTATTCTGATTTCTTAAAAGAAGAATTTGGAGAATATTTATTCTGGATTGCCAATTATAATTTCTACAGAGAAAAAATTGAAGATGACTGGCTGTTTTGGCAGTTTACAGAAAAAGCGTCTCTGCCGGGAATTAAACATCGTGTTGATGTCAATATTTATAATGGTGATATAGAGCAGCTACAGTTTATTACGGTTGAATAGTTTTGCAGTCGCAGTGGCAGTTTTTAGTATTTACTGAGACTGAATACTTTTTTAAAGGTATTATTTTGAGAATAAAAGTGCGAGCGGAATTAAGGCGATGAAAGCTAGAAAAATTAAGACTGAATAAGGATTAGCAAAATTTACTGTATATCCCATCCATTGAATTCTTTTTGGTGGAAGCAATCGTTTGTCTTTCGGATTATAATAAAAACATCCCAAATACCAATTGTTTGGATCTTTGTGCCAATTGTCGTAATCTTCCTGAGTTGGTTTTTCTGAATTCATATTTTAAAAAGTTTTCAGTCACAGTTTTCGGTCGCAGTCAAAAATTGAAAACTGCGACCGAAAACTGAATACTTTTTTAAAACTCTAATTTCTTCTTACGAAGTTCGAAGTTTTGTCCAAGATAAACACGGCGGACCATTTCATCTTCTACTAATTCTTCTGGAACTCCCGCTTTCAGAATTCCTCCCTCAAACATCAGATACGTTTTATCTGTAATTGCCAATGTTTCCTGAACGTTGTGATCGGTAATAAGAATTCCGATATTTTTATTTTTTAGCTGAGCTACAATTCTTTGGATATCTTCAACCGCAACGGGGTCAACTCCTGCAAAAGGTTCATCCAATAAAATAAACTTTGGGTCAGTTGCCAGGGCACGTGCAATTTCGGTACGACGGCGCTCACCACCCGAAAGTAAATCGCCTCGGTTGGTACGAATGTGTTCTAAGCTGAATTCTTCAATTAAACTTTCCATTTTAGCGATTTGATCTTCTTTAGAAAGTTTCGTTAATTGTAAAACACTTAGAATATTATCTTCAATACTTAGTTTTCTAAAAACAGAAGCTTCTTGTGCCAGATAACCAATTCCTTGCTGTGCACGTTTGTACATAGGATAATCGGTAATATTTAAGTCATCAAGATAAATGTTTCCCTGATTTGGTTTTACCAATCCCACAATCATGTAAAATGAAGTTGTTTTTCCGGCGCCATTTGGGCCTAAAAGTCCAACGATTTCTCCTTGGTTTACTTCAACAGAAATTCCTTTTACAACACTACGTCCTTTATAGGTTTTGATTAAATTATCGGCTCTTAGCTTCATTTTTTTTAATTAGATAATATCTTAATTAGATAATGTGTCAATTTGATAATGAGATAATTATTATCTCTGTTGGCAAAATAAGATAAAATAAATTAATCAATTAAACGAATTAACATATCATATGAAAATTATCTAATTGACTAATTATCTCATTCTCTAATTATTTTCCCGCTTCTTCTAAAGCTTCCCAAAATTCGTAAGCTCTTCTTAAATGCGGAATTACGATTGTTCCTCCAACAAGAGTTGCGATTCCCATTGCTTCCATCATTTCTTCTTTAGAAATGCCTTCTTTATAACTTGTTTCTAAATGGTATTTTACGCAGTCATCACATCGTAAAACTGCTGAAGCCACTAAGCCTAAAAGTTCTTTTGTTTTTACATCAAGAGCTCCCGGTGCATATGCATTGGTATCAAGATTAAAAATTCGCTTTACAATTTTGTTATTGTCAGCTAATAATTTTTCGTTCATTTTAGAACGATAGTCGTTAAATTCTTGAACTAAATCAGACATTTTCTTTCAATTTATTTTTATAAACAACCTTCGAAATCCAGATACTGATTTCGTAGATAATTAACATTGGGATTGCTACAATAGTCTGGCTCACAACATCTGGAGGTGTTACAATTGCAGCAATGATTAGGATAATAACAACAGCATATTTCCAATATTTTCTTAAGAATTGAGGAGTAACTAATCCTAATTTGGTTAAGAAATAAATGATAATAGGCAGTTCAAAAAACAATCCGCTTGCCAGAATACTCGTTTTTACCATTCCCATATATGAGTCTAAAGTAAACTGATTTACAACGACATCACTTATTGAGAAAGTAGCAACGAAATTTACAGACATTGGGATTACAACATAATACCCGAATACTACTCCTAAAAAGAAAAGTAAAGATGAAGTAAAGATGAAAATCTTAGCATGCTTTCTTTCTTTTTCATAAAGAGCCGGACTGATAAATTTCCAAAGTTCCCATAAAATATAAGGGAAACTTAAAATGAAACCGGCCAAAAGACACATCCATACAAAAATGTTTACCTGACCTTCCATTTCGGTGTTTTGAATAATAAAATTCAGTTCAGTAATACAGATGCTGTCTGCAAAACCTAATTGATGTGATAAATCACAAAACCATACATAAGTAAAAAATGTTGGTCGGGTTGGTCCCAAAATGATTTCATCAAATAAATAATCACTAATAAAATAAGTAACAAATGCCATAATGCATATTGCAATTGTACTTCTAACTAATAACCATCTTAGTTCTTCAAGATGATCAAGAAATGACATCTCGCCAAGGTTTTTCTTTGCCATTATACGATTCCTTCTTTTAAAATGTCATGTAAATGTAATACTCCTTTGTACTCGCCGTTGTCAGAAACAATAAGCTGTGTAATCGAAAAATCTTCTAAAATATTTAAAGCATCGACCGCCATAGTTTCTGATGATACTAATTTTGGATTTCTTGACATAATATCTTTTGCAGTTAAGTCAGCAATAGTATCTACGTCATTTAGCATTCTTCGGATGTCTCCATCGGTAATAATTCCCACAATTTTATCATTTTCGATAACAGCAGTTACGCCTAATCTTTTTTCTGAAATTTCAAAAATTACCTTTTTAACCGAAGTGTCCGGAGTAACAGCTGGTTTTAATGAATGCTCGATCATGTCTTTTACACGAAGGAGTAATTTTTTTCCTAAAGCACCTCCCGGATGATAAACCGCAAAATCTTCTGGTTTAAAATCGCGCATTTCCATTAAGCAGACCGCAAGAGCGTCGCCCATTACAAGCTGTGCTGTAGTACTGTTTGTTGGTGCTAAATTTATTGGGCAGGCCTCTGTGTCAACTGTAGTATTTAAAACGAAATCAGAACCTTTTGCTAAAAAAGAAGTAGTGTTTCCGGTGATAGCGATAAGCGTATTTCCAAAGCGTTTTAAAAGCGGTACCAAAACTTTAATTTCAGGACTGTTTCCGCTTTTTGAAATGCAGATTATGATATCGTCATTTTGAATCATTCCTAAATCTCCATGAATTGCTTCTGCAGCGTGAAGGAACATAGAAGGTGTTCCGGTTGAGTTAAAAGTAGCGACCATTTTTTGAGCAATAATGGCGCTTTTTCCTATTCCGGTAACGATCAATCGGCCTTTAGTTTCGTAAATACGCTGGACAGCTTCGAAGAAATTTTCGTCCAGAAAATCAATTAACTTTGTAATTGCTTCACTTTCAGAAAGTATGGTTTTTTTGGCGATTGCCAGTATATTTTCTTTTGAGATCAAAACAGAATATTTAAAATTTGTATGTATAAAAGAAAGTTGTATCTTTATGTGTTGCAAATTTATACAAAAATATCCATTTAAATAAAGAATGAATTCAAACGAAATTGAAATACACAAGGAATTAAAGAAGTATTTCGGCTTTAGCCAATTTAAAGGCTTGCAGGAGCAAGTCATTACGAGTATTTTAGGTAAAACGAATACTTTCGTAATTATGCCTACGGGCGGCGGTAAGTCTCTTTGTTATCAATTGCCCGCTTTAATTCAGGACGGAACAGCTATTGTTGTTTCTCCTTTGATTGCTTTGATGAAAAACCAGGTCGATGCAATTCGAAGCCTTTCTTCAGAAAACGGAATTGCACATGTGTTGAATTCCTCTCTTACCAAAACAGAAATTGCACAAGTAAAAAAAGATATTAGTTCTGGTTTAACCAAACTTTTATATGTTGCTCCCGAATCTTTAACAAAAGAAGAATATGTTGCTTTTTTACAAAGTGTGCCTATTTCTTTTGTTGCGATTGATGAAGCGCACTGTATTTCAGAATGGGGACATGATTTTAGGCCTGAGTACAGAAATCTTAGAACCATTATTAAGCAATTAGGAAAAGTACCTATTATTGGACTTACTGCAACTGCAACCCCAAAAGTTCAGGAAGATATTCTTAAAAATCTGGATATGTCTGATGCAAACACTTTTAAAGCATCATTTAACAGACCTAATTTATATTACGAAGTACGTACAAAAACAAAAAGTATAGAATCGGATATTATTCGGTTTATAAAACAACATAAAGGTAAATCTGGAATCATTTACTGTTTAAGCCGTAAAAAGGTAGAATCGATTGCCGAAGTGCTACAGGTAAACGGAATCAGCGCGGTTCCTTATCACGCAGGTTTAGATGCAAAAACCCGTGCAAAACATCAAGACATGTTTTTGATGGAAGATGTAGATGTGGTGGTAGCAACAATCGCCTTCGGAATGGGAATTGATAAACCAGACGTTCGTTTTGTAATTCACCACGATATTCCAAAATCATTAGAAAGTTACTATCAGGAAACGGGTCGTGCCGGTCGTGATGGAGGAGAAGGACACTGTTTGGCTTATTACTCCTATAAAGATGTAGAAAAGCTTGAGAAGTTCATGTCGGGAAAACCAGTTGCCGAACAGGAAATTGGTTTTGCTCTTTTGCAGGAAGTGGTGGCTTACGCCGAAACTTCGATGTCACGCCGAAAATTCCTTCTGCATTATTTTGGAGAAGAATTTGACAGCGAAACCGGAGAAGGCGCCGATATGGATGACAACGTTCGTAATCCGAAAAATAAAATTGAAGCCAAAGAACAAGTTGTAAAACTGCTTGAAATTGTTCGTGACACCAAACATATTTATAAGTCAAAAGAAATTGTATTTACATTAATTGGCCGTATAAATGCGGTAATTAAAGCGCATAAAACCGATACACAATCTTATTTTGGTTCAGGTTCAGACCATGACGAAAAATACTGGATGGCTTTGCTTAGACAAGTTTTAGTTACAGGATATTTATCTAAAGACATTGAAACATACGGAGTAATTAAAATTACTCAGGAAGGTTTAGACTTTATTAAAAAACCAGTTTCGTTTATGATGTCTGAAGATCATGAATACACAGAAGCTGATGATGAAACTATTGTAACCGGAGGAAAATCATCTGGTACTGCCGATGAGGTTTTAACCGGAATGCTTCGCGAACTTCGCAAAAAAGTTGCCAAAAAACTTGGAGTTCCTCCATTTGTAGTTTTTCAGGATCCTTCTCTTGAAGATATGGCTTTAAAATATCCAATTACTTTACAGGAATTATATAATATTCATGGTGTAGGTGAAGGAAAAGCTAAAAAATATGGAAGCGAATTCGTTGCCTTAATCAGCCGATATGTTGAAGACAATGATATCATTCGTCCTGATGATTTAGTAGTAAAATCTACCGGAGTAAATTCTGCCAATAAATTATACATTATTCAAAATATAGACAGAAAACTGCCATTGAGTGATATTGCTTCTGCAAAAGGATTAACGATGGATGCTTTAATAAAAGAAATGGAGCAAATCGTTTATTCTGGTACCAAATTAAATATCAAATATTGGCTTGATGATATTTTAGATGATGACCAGCAGGAAGAAATTCACGACTACTTCATGGAATCAGAATCTGATAAAATAGAAGATGCCTTAAAAGAATTTGATGGTGACTACGATATTGATGAATTGCGTTTAATGCGTATTAAGTTCATCAGCGAAGTCGCTAATTAAGAAGTTTACAGTCGCAGTTTACAGTCTCAGTGAAGAAACTGTAAACTGCGACCGAAAACTGTAACTTTGATCATCCTTCATAAACCTCCCCTCGATGCGGTTTCAAAGCATCTCTTACCTGAATCATATTTTCGTCAGTAACCACCATAAAAGCGGTTGCGTGCATATCGTTTATGATTTTAAATCCTGTAATATTTAAAGGCAGTTTTTCGATTGCTATATATTCTTTAAGGTGTATTTCGTGGTGTTCTGCAGTTTTTGCAGAAGCCGGACCGCGAAAATCCCAAATCAGTTTTATTTTTCTAGACATTTTTTGTTAGGTGCAAAGGTTCAGAGTGGCAAAGGTACAAAGTCTTTCTTAAAGGTTCTAAGATTCTGAGATACTAAGGTTCTGAGTTTTTTTTCTGTAGAGATGCACTGCAGTGCGTCTATCGCATTTAAAAGAAATCTTTTTAATCCAAATAATCTGTGGCTAAAAATAAATATTAAAGATTTTACGAAAGATAGATTAAGGATAAAATCGGTTTAAACCTGCGTAAATCTGTGGGCAAATTTTACAGTAAAGATAAAATCTCATTTCAAAATAGTACTTTTGCATCTTCTTTTCATAGAAAGAAAAGCTAATAGAATAAATAAGATACAATGCCAAGAGAACTTTTACTTCAGGTAACACCAGAAATTGCAGCAAACGAAATCCTGCTTAAAGACTATTTATCTAAACAAATAAAAGTTTCTGCGCAGGAAATTCAGCATGTTTCAATTTTAAAACGTTCGATTGATGCGCGCCAAAAAGCAATTAAAATCAATTTAAAAGTTCTTATTTATTTAAAAGGTGAACCGTTTCAGGAAACTAAAATAGAACTTCCTATATATAAAGATGTTTCTTCTGCACAAGAAGTTATTGTCGTGGGTGCAGGTCCGGCCGGACTTTTTGCAGCTTTGCAATTAATAGAATTAGGCTTAAAACCAATTGTTCTTGAACGCGGAAAAGACGTTCGAGGTCGTCGTCGCGATCTAAAAGCAATAAACCGTGAACATATCGTAAACGAAGATTCTAATTATTGTTTTGGCGAAGGCGGAGCAGGAACGTATTCTGACGGTAAATTATATACCCGTTCTAAGAAACGCGGCGATGTCACTAGAATTTTAGAACTTTTGGTAGCTTTTGGGGCTTCAGAAGATATTTTAGTAGAAGCACATCCGCACATCGGAACCAATAAACTTCCAAAAATTATCGAAGATATTCGAAACAAAATTATCGAATTTGGCGGTGAGGTTTTATTTGATACCAGAGTTACAGATATTTTGGTAAAGAATAATGAAGTTGAGGGAATCGTAACGCAGAACGGAGATAAAATTCACGCTAATAAATTGATTTTGGCAACAGGACATTCGGCGCGTGATATTTTTGAATTACTGGATAAAAAGAAAATTTTGATAGAAGCAAAACCTTTTGCTTTAGGCGTTCGTGCCGAACATTCTCAGGAATTAATAGACAGCATTCAATATAGTTGCGATTTCCGTGGGGAGCATCTGCCTCCGGCGCCATATTCTATTGTAAAGCAGGTAAACGGACGCGGTATGTATTCGTTTTGTATGTGTCCGGGAGGTGTAATTGCACCTTGTGCTACAAGTCCCGGCGAAGTAGTTACAAACGGCTGGTCGCCATCAAAACGTGATCAGAGTACTGCAAACTCTGGAATTGTTGTTGAATTAAAATTAGAAGATTTTAAACCTTTTGCCAAATTTGGTGCTTTAGCCGGTGTTGAATTCCAAAAAAGCATCGAACAAAAAGCATGGCATTTGGCAGGGCAGACTCAAAAAGTTCCGGCACAAAGAATGGTCGATTTTACTCAAAATAAAGTTTCTGCTGATATTCCTAAAACCTCTTATGTTCCGGGAACTACTTCGGTAGAAATGGGACAGGTTTTTCCGGGATTTTTATCACAGATTATGCGCGAAGGTTTTAGAGAATTTGGGAAATCAATGCGTGGTTATTTAACTAACGAGGCTATTTTGCATGCGCCTGAAAGCCGAACTTCATCACCGGTCAGAATTCCAAGAGATCCAATGACTTTAGAACATTTGCAGATAAAAGGTTTGTATCCTTGTGGAGAAGGAGCAGGTTATGCGGGCGGCATTATTTCGGCAGCAATTGATGGTGAAAAATGTGCTTTGATGATTGCTGAATCATTGAAATAATTCGTTGGCGGGGCTTTCGGGTTATTAAATTTTGTAATATATTTATTGCTATATTTTAATAATTATACGCCCAATGAAAAACTTCTTTTCTAATTTGTTTAATAGAAACAACGATCCAAAGTCGATAATTTCTTTTGATGTTATTGATCCCATATATTCTTATTTGTATAACCAGCAGTCAAGTCTTGAATTTAAAGTAAAAGGCATTAAAGATAATGTTGCGGTTAATTTATTTTATTTTCCTGGTTCATTAGATCACGAAGAAGGCAGGGCAGAAATTAAAAAAGCAGGTTTTAATAATTCGTATGAAGTTTTAAATGAGCTTTATAAAAAAATGAATATTGGTATTCTTTCTGATGAGCAGATTCAAGAAGGATTAGAATATGATTTTATACACGTTCAGTTTTATTCAGAACCGACTTCTGATGAAAAAAAGTTCTTTAAACAATCCATTAAAAATTTTGTTATCTTTTTTTGCTGTACAAATAGTCTGGAAATAAACGATTTTAAAATTCTGTATTCAGGAACACATTTCTTTGATTATACAAAAAGTCTGCTCGAAAGTGAGCTTTTAGATTTTAATAATCCAAAAAATGAAAGCCAGGCAATAGGAGTTAGGGATTTTAAACTGGTTTTACAAGGTATCTGCCAGTATTTAAATCTCGAAATACCTGAAACAGTTGAACTTCCTTCTCAGGAAAATTTAATAGAAACCGAAGAAGTTAAGCTGGAAACTTTTGAAGAGTTTATAAACTTAGTTTCAAGAGGCAGTATCGAAGAAAAAGAACTAAAAAAACAATCCAAAAAGCTTTTCAAAAACTACCAAAAAGACACAGACGAATATCACGATATTATCGAGGGGTATTTTGATTTTTTCGAAAGTATTGATGCCTGGAACAGCGACTGGAAATTTGATCCTGAAGATGCTGAATATTTTATTTCTGAAATGATTGGTGAAGATCTTAATTTCGAATATCCCGAAGAAACCTACAGCCACGATTTGTTTCCTTACATCCAATCGGCGTTAGAAAAACGAGGTTTAGAATTAATGAGCTACAATACAAATGGAGATAACTATTTGTTTTTTGTTGCCAATAAAGAAAATGTTGGCAGGATTTTAGAATTGTCTGAAATTACTAAGATTGAGATTGATCAATTGTAGCTTTATTAATCGCAACAAATTATTTTATAGAACCTTTGTCAAAGTTTAAACTTTGACAAAGGGATGAGAAGATTGCTGAAATTGATCCTGAAAATTTATAACGACAATTAAGGAATTAAAATAATTTTCCCTGTACTTTTTCTGCTTTCCAAGAAATCATGTGCCAGTTTTCCTTCAGATAATTTAAATGATGTTGGTTCAGAAAGTTTGATCTTTCCTTCGATAATCCAATTAAATAATTGAGCTGCACGTTTAATTCGTTCTTCTTTTGAATTTAAATAACTCCATAAATCGCCTCCGGTTAAAGTTTTAGAACCGTCCATAAGCATTCTTGGATCTACAGGTGCTGGATCACCGCCCGCCATCCCGAAGAAAACGACTTGTCCGCATTCTTTTGTTACTTCGAAACTTTCCATTAAAGTGCTCCCAATACTATCATAAACAACATCGACTCCATTTGCAGCAACTTTAAAAACCTGAGATTTCCAATCGTCATTATAAAGAAAAATATGATCTGCACCTTGTTCAAATCCAGTTTTTGCTTTTTCAGCTGATGAGGTTAAACCAATAACAGATGCGCCAAGAAGTTTACTAATTTGAGTTAGAATCTGCCCAACTCCGCCGGCAACCGCATGTATTAAAACAGTTTCTCCTTTTTGAGTTTTATGGCTGTCTGTAGCCAGATAATGAGCTGTTAAACCCTGAAGTAAGACAGAAGCAGCAGTTTCAAACGAAATATTTTCAGGTAATGGTAAAACGTGATTTATATTTACAGCAACCAGTTCTGCATTGGCAAATGGCGCATCGGCAAAAGCCACACGATCGCCAACTTTGTATTCAGAGTGATTATTAGCATCAACTACGATTCCGGCTCCTTCATAACCTGCAATAAAGGGCGGATTTCCTTTTAAATGATAATTCCCCTTTCGTCTGTAAACGTCAGCAAAATTTAGTCCGATAGCTTTCATCTCGACTAAAATTTCATCGTTCTTTAATTGTGGATTCGGAATTTCGATATATTCTAAAACATCTGAATCTCCGAAAGTAGAGAAGGTAAGTGCTTTCATTTTTAATTTATTTAAGAATGTAAAGTTCGGGAAAAATCAAAAGAAAAAGCCTCAAAATAATTTGAGGCTTTGGTTTATTTTTTCTTGGCCACTCCCGATAGTTATTGGGAGTGGCAAAAAAACTAATTATATCTTAGGAAATTTCATGTCATTAAAAGTGCTTTTTTGTTTAGCCAAAGCTTCGATATCCTGCCATTTTCTAGGAGATTCAGCAGACAGATTTTCGTACGAATCTTTAAGCATCAATATATCATCTTCGATACGAACGCCAATATTCCACCATTTTTTATCGCATTTACTGTTTGCTGGAATATAAATTCCAGGTTCAACAGTAAGGATCATGTTTTCTTTTAAAGTTCCCATATAGTTTCCTTTGTCATGAACATCTAAACCAAGAAAGTGAGAACAACCGTGCGGATAATAAATTCGGGCATCTTTTGGATCTGTAATAATTCCTAATTTAATTAATCCTGCAGCTACAACTTCCTTAGATCTTTTGTTTAAATCCTGAATTGGTGTTCCTTCTTTGCAAAGTTTGAAAACTTCTTCCTGAGCTTCGTAAACTATCTGATAAATTGCTTTTTGTTCCTCAGTAAATTTTCCGTTTGCCGGAATTGTTCTGGTAACGTCTGCAGAATAACCGTGATATTCTGATCCAACATCCATTAATAACAATTGGTTGTCAATTTTAGTGGCGTTGTTGTCATTATAGTGTAAAATACAGCCATTTCCTCCTGCGCCTATAATTGGCGGATAACCTTCGCCTTCGGCACCATAATGTCTATGAACGTAAGCATGAATTCCATCAGCTTCGTTTTCGCTCATATCAGGGCCCACTGCTTTCATTACTTCGTTATGAGCAATACAGGAAAGTTTTACAGTTTTGCGCATTACTACTAATTCTTCGGGAGTTTTAATTTCACGAAGCGAATTTGTAATATTGTTAAACAAATCTACAGAAGCTTTGTCTTCTGCTATAATTCCGGCTTTCGTTTTAAAAGATTGTAATAAGGAATATAGATTGTCAATGTTCTTGCTTGCCTCAACATCGGTTGGGATATTATCGTAAATGATTTTATCAAATTTTTTAAAATCAATTTCAAAAGTATTAAAGTCTTTTCCGTTGTAAACTTTTGTAAATCCTAGTTTAGATTTTGCGCCTTCAATTCCTAAACGTCTTCCAGTCCAGGTTTCTTTTTGTGCATTTCTCTCTCTTACAAAAAGAACTTCGGTATATTTTTCGGTTCCCTGCGGTTCTTTAAAAAGCAATAAAACAGCATCTGGTTCTTTGTAGCCGGTTAAATAATACATATCCGGATTTGCATGGTAATTGTAATTAACGTCTTTAGAGAAAACTCTTTCAGGATAAGAAAAAACTACAGCTGCAGAATTTGCAGGCATTAAAGCTCTAAAAGCTTCACGTCGTCCTTGATGAAATTCTTTTGTGAGATAATCTGTTGGAAGGTTTTCCTGCGATTGAACAAATGAAGTGGTCAATGCAAATACAAACAAAAATAGGAATTGTTTCATTTTTTGGTTTTTTATTGATGATTTTGGTCTTTTTGATAGATGCAAATTACAAAAAAAATAGTGTCACTTGTTTTATTTTAAACATCTGGGCTATAAAACTTTAAATAATTTGTAGTAACTTAGAGACAGAAAATAACGGCTTTAGATAAAATTTAAACTTAAGAAAAGCTGTAACTGGGCATGAATATTGAGAATAGGATTTTATAGAATTATTTTAGTTCAAAAAAACAAAAACAAATTATAAATCTTAAAAAACATTTTTATGAAAAAATACACATTTGCCGTCCTTTCAGTTTTAATGCTATTATTGGCTTCATGTAATGCATCGAAAACAGATAAAAGTGCCGACGATTTATTTGGCACAACTTGGGAATTAGAATATATCTCTGGACCAAGAATTGCTTTTCAGGGCTTATATCCAAATAAAAAACCACAGCTTACTTTTGACCAAAAAGAAACGAAAGTTTATGGTAATAACGGATGCAACGGCTACAGTGCTTCTTATACTTTAAAAGGAAAGTCTTTGACTTTTGGAGAAGAAGGACCAACTACAATGATGTTTTGTGAGGGTGGAGGTGAACAGGTATTCTTAAAACAAATTAGACAAATTACAAGTTATTCTATTGATAAAGATGGAAAACTAAATTTAATTCAGGGTGATATTCCAGTGATGAGATTTAAGAAAGTCGCTAAGTAATAGGATTCAAAATCAAAATAAGAAAATAAAGCTGTCTCAAAAGGACAGCTTTATTTGTAAGCTCCGGAGGAGCGAAATATTTATAGCAAAGAATAAATGTTTACAACATAAAGCTCCGGAGGAGCGACAAATGTTAGATTAAAAAATATGTCGCTCCTCCAGAGCTTTTTTTATTTGTCTTATTGAAATTCTATAAATATTTTACCCCGCTGGGGTTTTGCAGATAAAATAAATTTTATAAATATTTCGTTCAACAAAAAAGCTAATTTGTTTTTAATTGCTCAATGTTTTTGTTGATGATGTTTTTGTCGGATGCAGTTTTGGCTAAACCAAATGCGGTTTCAAAATGTTG
Source organism: Flavobacterium sp. 22659 (assembly GCF_052044235.1). Classification (NCBI taxonomy): domain Bacteria; kingdom Pseudomonadati; phylum Bacteroidota; class Flavobacteriia; order Flavobacteriales; family Flavobacteriaceae; genus Flavobacterium; species Flavobacterium sp. 22659. Next base: position 258,832 of record NZ_JBQEMU010000001.1, on the reverse strand, counting down.
TAATGCTTTTTTTGGATCAACTTCAAAATAGAGATTTCCGAGTAAAGAGTAAAAAAAATGATTATCAGTTAAATTCAATTTTTCGGCTTCTTTAATGGCTTCTTCTTTGCCTTTTACTTTAGATAAAGCATAAGTTCTGTTTAATGCTGCAATTGGCGAGTATTCTAAAATAATTAGATTGTTGTAGAGTTCCAGAATATTTTCCCATTTCTCTATGGTTTCTTTTTTAATAGTGTGCCAATACGCAATTCCGGCTTCTAAGTGGTATTTTGAAAGTGAATTTCCAGTTGAGGACTGACTCAGAAAATAAGTTCCTTTGTTTATTAATTCCTGATTCCAAAGCGATTGATCCTGATCTTCGTATAAAATAATTTCACCGTTTAAACCAGTTCGGGCATCAAATCTTGAAGAATGAAAACACATTAACGCCATTAAAGCGTTAGTCTGAGGCAGATTGATGCTTTCGTTCTCAATCAATAAATAAGTCAAACGCATGGCTTCGGTACAAAGGTCTTTTCGTAAAGTAGTATTTTGCGAAATAGAGTAGTAGCCTTCAGAATAAAGCAGATAAATCGTTTTGAGAACGGTTTGTATTCTGTCTTTTATTTCAGAGCTATTCGGGTGTTGAATTTTTATGTTTTCTTCTTTGAGTTTTTCTTTGGCGCGATTTATCCTTTTATAAATAACTTCTTTATTAGATAAAAAAGCATCAGAGATTTCACTTACTCCAAAACCACACAGTAAATTTAAGGCAAGAGCAATTTGAGCTTCTTCAGAATTACACGGATTGCAAACTGTAAATATCATCGCAAGTTGACTGTCGGCAATATTTTGATCAGATAAATCAATGTCGATTTCGGGATTGTTTAAGGGAGTATTGTGTTTTATTTCGCTAACTATTTTGGTCTCAAAAAGGTTATTTCTTTTCAGATAGTTTTTGGTTTTATTTTTGGCAACCGTATACAACCACGCACTTGGATTTTCTGGAATTCCTTTGATGGCCCAAGTTTCTGAAGCAGTCAAAAAAGTGTCGCTTACAATATCTTCTGCAATTTCGATATGCTGAATTCCGAATAAGCTGCAGAGAACTGAAACTATTTTTTGATATTCGGTTCTGAATAAATTGGGAATAAGTTCTTTGTGCTCCATATTTTAACGAAAAATGCCTAAGTAAAGATACAAAGGCATTTTTATATAAGTTAGTTCAAAATCTAAACCGCCATTCTAATTTCGACATTTCCGCCAAAATTCAACACCGGGCATCCTTGTGCAATTTCGGCAGCTTCATCATAATCTTTGGCTTTAATAATGATTAAACCGCCAATAGATTCTTTGATTTCAACAAAAGGTCCGTCGGTAATTCCTTTATTTGAATTTACAAGTTTTCCTTGTCCGTCCCAGCGTTGTAAAGGTCTTGCTAATTTATCTTGAGCAGCAAGACTTCCAAACCAGTTTTGCCATTGCTGTAAATGCTGCTGCAATTCTTCTGGAGACGGCTGTGTTTCTTTTGTTTTAAAATCTCTTCTGAAAATCAATAAAAACTCATTCATTTTTTATGTTTTATAATTGAATAATCTGCTTTTAAGTCGTATAAAGTTAATTATTTTTAGAGAATAAAATCAATTAGGGCTTACCCGAATTGTCCCACTCTGTAAGTTCCTGGTGTATTAGCAAAAGTAATGTTTAGGCGATTCCAAGCATTAATTGCAGCAACAGCAAGTGTAAGATCGATTAATTCTTGTTCTGTAAATTCAGCTTTTGCGATTTCGTAGATTTCGTCTGGAACATCACAAGCATTTACCGCTTCTGCCAAAGCAAGAGCAACTCTTTCTCTTTTTGAGTAATAAGGAGCTTCTCTCCAAACACTTAATCCAAATAGACGCTGTGTTGTTTCTCCAGCGGCTAAAGCTTCTTTTGAGTGCATGTCTAAACAATAACCGCAGTTGTTGATTTGAGAGATTCTAAAATTGATTAATTCCATAAGAGATGATTCGATTGTTGCTTTTTTTAAGTAACCGCTTATTCCAAATAATGTACTAACTGCTTTTTGACCTTGTTCGAATAAATTAAGTCTAGTTTCCATAATGTATATTTTTTAATTGTTTATACCTTAATAACAATCGAACTTTCAGGATTGGACAAAAAAGATGAAAAAAAATAAAATTATTTTTCAATTAAGGGGAGAAGCCAATATTTATAAGGGGTTAGTAAGCAAAAAAAGAATGATTAAATCAAATAATTTATAAAATTATCTTGTCAGCAAGCCCCAGCGTGGTATAATATTTATAGAATTTCATAAGACAAATAAAAAAGCTCCGGAGGAGCGACATATTTTTTATTAATCTAATTATATGCCGCTCCTCCGGAGCTTTGTATGCTAAAAATAATCTTGCTAAAAATATTTTGCTTCTCCGAAGCCTGCTAAAGATATAGGCGCTTTCAAAAGGATATCTTTTTAGGTTAATCGAATATTTATAGAATTGTTCTATTAGCAAGCCCCAGCGGGGTAAAATATTTATAGAATTTCGATAAGACAAATAAAAAAGCTCCGGAGGAGCGACATGTTTTTTATAATCTAATTATATGCCGCTCCTCCGGAGCTTTATGTTGTATACATTTATTCTTTGCTATAAATATTTCGCTTCTCTGAAGCTTGAAAAAAAAAGAGACTGTCTCCGAAAAGACAGTCTTTATAATATAGGTTAATATTCTTTATTTCTTTTTGAGTTTGTCTTTAAAAACTTTTTCAAACTTTTCTAGTTTAGGCTGAATTACCATTTTGCAATACGGCTGGTTTTTATTGTTTGCATAATAGTTTTGATGGTAATCTTCGGCTTTATAAAAAACTTTAAAAGGCTCTACTTTCGTTACAATTGGGTTGTTGTACACTTTAGCTTTGTTTAATTCGGCAATAATACTTTCTGCGGCTTTTTTCTGTTCGTCATTTTTGTAGAAAATAACAGAACGGTATTGTGTTCCCACATCTGCTCCCTGACGATTTAAAGTTGTGGGATCATGAACCGTAAAAAAGACTTTGAAGATTTCATTAATATCAGTTATGTTTTTGTCGTATGTTATTTGAACTACTTCGGCATGACCAGTTGTTCCGGTGCAGACTTCTTCGTAAGAAGGATTTGCGGTTTTTCCTCCTGAAAATCCTGAAACAACAGATTTTACTCCGTCCAGATTTTCATAAACAGCTTCAACACACCAGTAACAGCCTCCGCCGAGTGTAATAGTTTCCAGATTCGCTTTTTTATTTTGCGAAATGCCATTCAGCGAAAATGCTAAAAGACATATTAAAAGTATATTTTTCATTTGTAGATTATTTAGTATCCGGAACAAAATCAAGAGCAATCGAATTCATGCAGTAACGTTTTCCGGTTGGTTCCGGACCATCATCGAATATATGGCCTAAATGTCCGCCGCAACGTCCGCAAAGCGCTTCGATTCTTTCCATTCCAAGTGAATTATCATCTTTAAAAACAATGCTTTTTTTATTTTCCTGTTCAAAGAAACTCGGCCATCCGCAGCTGCTCGAAAATTTGGCTGTCGATCTAAAAAGCAAATTACCGCATGAAGCACAATAATAAGTTCCTTTTTCGTCAGTATTCCAATATTTTCCCGTAAAAGGTCTTTCGGTATCGGCTTCACGCATTACGGCATACACATCTTCAGGAAGGACTTTTTTCCATTCGGCGTTGCTTACATTGAGTTTTGTTGTGTCGGTATTTGAATAATAAGGATTTCCGGGCTTATTGATTTTATTTTCCATAACGGCCGTTTTTGCAGGTTGTTTTTTTGTGTTTTGCGCGCATGCCTGAAGAATAAAAAGCGGAATCAAAAAGCAAAGGCTGAAAATTAGGTTTTTAGATTTCATAAATTTTTGGATGTATTTATCTGTATTTCAAAGATACGTCGAGATTTAGCTTCAAATTACAGTGTTTCTTATTATTGAGATTTTTTTAAGTGTGTTTTAACTTTTTATTAGTTACGTAAAATAATGCAGTGTAGTTTTTATGTCTTAATTTTAACAGCTTTTAATTTTTAGCATAAATTATAATACTGTAAATCAGAAAAATAGAAATTCAGTCTGGAGTTGAGTTTTTGACAATCTTAATTAGCATTTTTAAGCCATTTCTTTTTTCGTATTTTTGTTTGCTTAAGAAGCCTTATGACAGAAGAAAACGTAATACTAGTTAATCAAAACGATGAACAGATTGGCTTAATGCCAAAATTAGAAGCACATGAAAAAGCGCTTTTGCATCGTGCCTTTTCGGTTTTTATTTTGAATAGTAAAAACGAAATTATGCTGCAGCAGCGAGCACATCATAAATACCATTCTCCTTTGCTTTGGACAAACACTTGCTGCAGTCATCAAAGAGAAGGCGAAACCAATATTGAAGCAGGAAGCCGAAGATTGTTTGAGGAAATGGGTTTTAAAGCTGAATTGAAAGAGTTGTTTCATTTTATTTATAAAGCACCTTTTGATAACGGTTTGACAGAACATGAACTGGATCATGTTATGATTGGTTACTATAATGAAGAACCAAACATAAACCCGGATGAGGTAGAAGACTGGAAATGGATGAGTATTGAAGATGTTAAAGCAGATATTGAAAAACAGCCCGAAATTTATACCGTATGGTTTAAGATAATTTTTGATGAATTTGATCATTATCTGGAAGACCATAAATTATAACCAAACCAACCAAAGACCTAAATGAGAGTAACCATATCAAGAAAAGCGCATTTTAATGCTGCACATCGACTGCATAGGAAGGACTGGTCATTAGAAAAAAACAATGCCGTTTTTGGAAAATGCAACAATCCCAATTTTCATGGTCATAATTATGGTTTAACAGTAAGTGTTACAGGAAAAATTGACCCGGAAACTGGTTTTGTTTTAGATGTGAAAGTATTAGCGGATATTATACTTGAAGAAGTAGAAATTCCGTTTGATCACAAAAACCTGAATCTGGACGTTCCGGAATTTCAGGATTTGAATCCAACTGCAGAAAATATTGCCGTTGTGATATGGAATAAAATTAGAAAAAGAATTCAGCCCGATTTTGATTTAGAAATCGTGCTTTATGAAACAGACCGCAATTTTGTAACTTATAAAGGAGAATAATAAATGTCATTGAAAATAGGAGATATAGTTCCGAATTTTACTGCCAAAGATAGTCACGGAGAAGTTTTTGAAAGCAAAAATGTGTTAGGACGAAAGCCCTTAGTGATTTATTTTTACCCTAAAGATAATACGCCTGGCTGTACTACAGAAGCCTGCAGTTTTAGGGATCAATACGAAGATTTTAAAGATTTAGGGGCTGAGGTAATTGGAATAAGTGCCGATAGTGTAAAATCGCACCATAAATTTGCCAATAAACATAAGCTGCCTTTTATTTTACTTTCTGATGAAGACAAACGATTACGACATCTTTTTGGTGTTAAAAACAATTTGTTTGGACTTATACCGGGAAGAGTAACTTTTATTATTGACAGAAACGGAGTAGTGATTTATATTTTTGACAGCATGAATGCTGCAAAACATATTCCGAAAGCACTCGAGATTATAAAAGAATTAGTATTGTAGATTTAAAAAATAGTATTAGATCGTTGTTTAATTAATATAGATATTAGCCCTTAAAATTAGAACATGAAACCAAACTTGTACCCATTGCAATTTGAACCAATCCTGAAAGAAAGAATCTGGGGAGGTGAGAAATTAAAAACAGTATTAAACAAACCGATCACTTCTAAAATTACCGGTGAAAGCTGGGAATTGTCTACTGTAGAAGGAGATGTAAGCACCGTTGCTAACGGAGAATTAAAAGGAAAATCATTAATGGATTTGATTAATGAAACGCCAGACGAAATTCTTGGAACAAGAGTTTACGAGCGTTTTGGAAAACAGTTTCCGTTACTTTTTAAATATTTAGATGCACGCGAAGATCTTTCGATTCAGGTGCATCCAAACGATAAACTGGCAAAAGAACGTCACAATTCATTTGGAAAAACTGAAATGTGGTATGTTATGCAGGCCGATGCTGATTCTAGAATTATTGTAGGTTTTAAAGAAAACTCGAGTAAAGAAGAATATTTAAAACATTTGCACGATAATACCTTAGTTTCTATTCTGGATGATGTAAAAGCAAAAGCGGGAGACGTTTTCTTTTTAGAAACCGGAACTGTTCACGCAATTGGAGCAGGTTTAGTAGTTGCCGAAATTCAGCAGACATCTGATATTACGTATCGTTTATATGATTTTGACCGTGTAGATGCGCAGGGAAATAAAAGAGAATTACATGTAGATCTTGCACTTGATGCTATAAACTACAATAAAGTTGATACGCAGAAGAAATACGATTCAAAAGCCAATATTTCAAATAAGGTTGTAGATTGTCCTTATTTCACGACAAATTTTATTCCGTTAGAAGATAAAGTACAGATTTCTAAATCTGGAGAAACATTTACCGTTTATATGTGTATTGAAGGAAGTTTTGAAATCGAATATGACGGATTCAAACATACTTACATTAAAGGAGATACTGTTTTGGTTCCGGCTGCGATAAATGCATTTGTTTTGAGCGGAAAAGCTTCAATTTTAGAAATTTACATTTCTTAACACTTATTCTAAAGATAATCTGTACTTTTGCAGACGCAAATTAAAATTATAATAAAAATGGCAAACGTTAAAAATTTAAAGAAAGACATCAATTTTGTATTAGGAGATATTATTGAGGCAGTTTACTTGTTTGAGATGTCTACAACAGGAAATCCTACTCCAGAAACGAATGCTTTGATCGATGAAGCTATTGCTGCATTTGATACTTTAATTACAAAAGTGAACGCTAAGAACGTTGAAAATAAAAAAGCACATTTCAAACAAATCAATGTTGAATTAGAACAAACTGCTAATCAATTGATTGAAAAAATCAACGCGCTTTAAGCAAAAAAAAGTGTAAAAAAGTGCAAATTTATTTTGGGAAATTGAAAAACCGCTTTATATTTGCACCCGTAATGACGCCGATGTAGCTCAGCTGGCTAGAGCAGCTGATTTGTAATCAGCAGGTCGTGGGTTCGAGTCCCTCTATCGGCTCAACGGAAACCATCACAGAAATGTGGTGGTTTTTTTAATTATAGAGAGAGGTGTGAAATTTTTTTTGGAATATTAAAAAACATTTATATCTTTGCACTCGCAAAATAGGCCGATGTAGCTCAGCTGGCTAGAGCAGCTGATTTGTAATCAGCAGGTCGTGGGTTCGAGTCCCTCTATCGGCTCAAAAACCATCACAGAAATGTGGTGGTTTTTTTATGCTCAAAAATGAAAATCCCAATTTCAGGTTTCTGTTTGTTACTAATAAAAAACAGGTCTAAGTAGTTTTGTTTTGGTGATATGACTGCCTTTTAATGCTCGAAATTATCAATAACGACATTCTTAGTCTTCGGGTAGAAATTTGTTGATTTAAGGCGTAAAAAAAGCCCTGAATTTCTCGGGGCTTTTTTTATGCTTGTAAACGAAAATTATTTTTGTGCTTCAGCTGCTGTAGTTTCAGTTTGAGCAGCTGCAGGAGCTTTTTGTTCTTCTTTTTTAATGTCAGCTACATATTTTGTCAGTTTCTTTCCGTAAAGTGACTGCGCTACTTTTGGAGTCATTGATTTTTGAATTGTATCAAGAAACTTAAGGTTAATGTCGTAAATCTCTGCTAAAGCAATATAAGGTGCTACTTCGTGATCTTTATTGTTAATGGCAAAGTTTGTAGCATATAAATATTTTCTTTTAATGTTTGATTGCTGCTTTGCGTCAAGGCTGTCAAGAGTTTTTTGATCTTGTCTTTTTAAAGCTTTGAATTTTGCTTCAACCATCGAAAGATTTTCATCTCTAAAACGAGTGTTTATTTTTTGATATTCTTCGTATAATTCCTGGTTTTTAGAACCTGTGATTTTTGCGCTTGCAATAAAATTATCCAAATTAGTTTCGATATTCATATTTCCAGGCTCAGCAAAGAATAAGATATTATTGTCTAAAGAATTCGTTACACCGCGATCTAAAAATAAGTAAAGCATTTCTGGAGATTCTAATTTAATATCTCTTTCAAAAGCTGAATTTCCGTCGATTTTAATACTGTCAATGGCAACAAGAGATGTATCTACAATTCTCTGGATATATAAAGTTCCGGTTTTTAAACCTTTTATGTTTCCTGTAATATGTAAGTTATCAGCAGATTCTTTTTTGTTGCACGATGCAAGCAGTGCAAGAGTAACAAAGGCAATAATTGATTTTTTCATTAGTTTATTGGATTTTGGTGCAAAATAAAGAAAATAGTTTGAATGTAAATAAGACGCTGTTTAATTTTTCTAAAAAATAAAATCCCAATCTGTTTCTAGATTGGAATTTGTATATTTTTTTTAAAATGAAGGAGTTACATTCCTAAATTATAAGTTGCTCCATTTTGATGCGTGTAAGTATATTGAGCATCGCAGGCATTATTTCCGTAATCTATAACACCATTTAATGATCCGCCTTCAATTTTTAATTTTCCTTTAGAAATATATTCGCAAGAGTATTTTTTTATCAGCGTTTCCTGTACCGTTAAAGTCAGAGTTCCTTTGTCTGAAATTATAGTGTGGTTTCCTTCCGGCATTTCGTAAATGTTATCTTCTAAAATATAAGGAGTATCTACGCCGGCAGTCTGTTTAACCGTCTCAGTTCCTGAACTTGTAAAAACACGGCCAGAATTATCAGTAAGTTTTCCGTTAGTTACTTTTCTTGTCCATTGCGGTACCGTTGCAACAGTTGTTGTATTTGTGTATTCTATTGTTCCTTCAATTTTATAAGGACCAACATAATAATCTATTCTTTCGATAGTCATTTTGCTTCCGGTTGTAATTACCGGACCAGAAAGAGTAATTTTTAGTTTTCCTTTTCTTGTAATTTGGTTAATTGTGCATCCTGTTCCATAATCTACAGTAAAAACTTTTGGGTATGTAGTTTCTGAAGGTATGGTAATGTTTGCGCAGGTTCCTGGTGAAACTTCAGATGGTTTTGCCGCAGGATTACTATTTGTTGCAGACAATGCGGTTTTAATATCCATTTCATTTATCGCATCGATTACTAATGATGCACTTACAGTAGTTGTGTCGGCTTGATTTACAACATCATCATTGCTTGTGCATGAAATGTACATAAGTGCCGAAGCACAAAAAGCGGTAATTAAAATAGCTGTTTTTTTCATATTGGTTTTTGTTTAAGATTAGATTAAAGGCGATCAAATTTAATAAAAAAAATAATCTGTAAACTAAAACTTGAAAATTCTGCTTTTTATTGTTTTTAATTTTAACTTGTTGTAAGTCAGTATGTGTAATCGGAATTTTATTGACCGTTTTAAAAGGATAGAGTTTCTCTTTTTACAATTGGAAATCATAAAAAAAATCCCGCGTTTGCAGGATTTTAGTAAAGAATGTTTTTTAAAACTATTTTTTTGCCACGAGATCGAGATCATTTTTTGAGGCTATTCCCCAGCTTATTCCAAGAAAAGAAATCAGGTTGTCTGTTTTTTCAAAGTTTTTACCAAAACCTCCATTTATAGTAAATCTTTCGTTTATTTTATATTTAAGATTCCCAACAGATCTGTAATTGTCTTTTTGATTTGTTCGGTTTATGTATTCATAAGCAATTGAAAAATCATTAAACTGAAACTCAATTTTTGCTCCAACATCCAGATTTTTTTCTTTTTTATAAGCCAGAACCGCGGGATCAAAAATTGTTTCGTCAATTAAATATCGTGTGTATTGGTAAAAATTTAGATAATTTTTGCTGGATTTGCCAAGTTTCACATTTGTGTTTAAAGTAAGCCAGGCTCCATAACGGCCAAATTTTCCTGATTTAAATTCATTTTGATCAAAAAAATGATTGTAAGCTGTTCCAAAATCAGCGGTAAATAATGGTTTTATGGTTTCTAAAGTATCAATTGAAGTATAAATTTCGGCAGTAAACTTTTTATATTCATCTATTGTCGAAAGTTTATTGATTTTATCTAAATCCCATTGATTGTATTCTGGGGTTCCTGATTGATAAGGATTTGTATCAAGCATTAAATTTTTATCGACTATTTCGGCAAATTTGTCCAGTTTTTTTAAAAGAGTATCAACAAATGCCTGTCTTTCTTTTCTATTGACTGTTATTAGATTGGTTCTAATTCCAATAGAAACATTTTGAATAGTATCTTTTTTTACTGCAGCTAATGAAAAAGAAAGGTTTTTATAAGGCTTGGAATATGCTTTTTGATTTTCTTTAATCACATAATCAGTCAGGTTTCGCTTCTTTTCAGAAAATATCCAATAAGGTGTGAATTCCAATGCATAATCTGTTGGAAAACCTTTGCTTTCGTTTACGCTGTTTATTACGCTTAAAGTAAAAGCTTGTGTGGTAGACGGTGTGCTGATAATAGTAGGCGAATAATCAAGTATTGTAAAAGCCGGAGCATTTGGCAGTTCTAGATCAGTTATTTTAATTTCGTTTGCTGCTTGCGAAAATAACTTAATAGTAATCAGAAACAGAATGATTATCAATCTTGTTTTCATTTGATTTCGATTATTTTAGTTACTAATAAAATCATTTTATTATCAGAAATGATCATCTCATCTGCTTTGCAGTTGTAAATTATACTTTGATGAAAGTTTCCGGGTTTATCATCATCTTCAAGCAGATTGTAGTTGATTTTGAGTTTTTTTATAAACTCATCTGTATCTTTTATTTTTTGAAGATCAAAATAGGTTTTAATCAAAATTCTGAATTTGTCTTGATAATCGCTGCTTTTGCCAGCTTCAAAGAAATCAATATTTCCATTTCCCGGGGTAGAATCTTTAATAGTCGTTTTTTTCCAGGTTTCAGTATCTTCTTTTTCAACCCAGGTTCGGGATAAATACTTGTAGTCAAAATTAACCTGCAAAAATAGTTTGGATTTTTTAGGTTCTTTTGTTTCAAAAGTTTCCATAGTATATTGGTTAAGTTATGTTTTTGGGTTATTACAATGCAATTTCTTGTTAATTGTAATGAAGTAAAATTACATAAAATGGAATTCTTAGAGTACGTACAAATACTTGTTTTTTAGTGAATTATCTTTTTGTTAATATTGTAAAAATAAAAAATCCTGCAAAAGCTAATTTGCAGGATTTAAGAAATATTCTATATGAAAGATTATTTAATCATTTCAAAACTTCTTTTTACGAAAGCCGTTAATGCTTCACCTTTTAATAGGTTTTGAGATAATTTAGCTAAATCTAAAGCTTGTTTTACCAAATGCTCTTGGTGTGTTTTGTCTTCGGTATTTAAAATGCTCGATGCTAAATCTGAATTTGTGTTTACAACCAAATTGTACATCTCCGGCATATTACCCATTCCAAACATTCCGCCGCCGCCAGTCTGGCTCATTTCTTTCATTCTTCTCATAAATTCTGGCTGCGTAATAATGAATGGTGCTGCCTGAGAATCCATAGCTTCTAGCTGAACGCTGTAAGCTTTTGGAATATAAGCTTCTAATGAAGTTTTTAAAGCTGCTTTTTCGTCATCAGATAATCTTGAAATTGTATTTTCTTCTTTTTTGATTAAGTTGTCAATGTGGTCAGAATCTACACGAACAAAAGTTAATCCGCTGTTATCATTTTCGATTTTCTGAATTAAGTGCGAAATAATCGGCGAATCTAAAAGTAATACTTCGTATCCTTTATCTTTTGCTGCTTCAATATAAGAGTGCTGTGCATCTTTGTTTCCTGCATAAAGAACTACAAGTTTACCATCTTTGTCAGTTTGGTTTTCTTTTAGTTTTTCTTTCAATTCATCTAATGTGAAATAAGTATCGTCTACCGTTGGATATAAAACAAATGCACCAGCTTTTTCGTAGAATTTCTCTTCAGAAAGCATTCCGTATTCTAAAACGATTTTAATATCGTTCCATTTTGCTTCAAAATCAGCACGGTTTTCGTTAAATAAAGATTTCAGTTTATCAGCTACTTTACGAGTAATGTAGTTTGAAATTTTCTTAACAGCGCCGTCTGCCTGCAAGCCAGAACGAGAAACGTTTAACGGAATATCCGGAGAATCAATTACACCTTTTAACATTGTCAAAAATTCAGGTACAATTCCTTCTACATTGTCTGTAACGTAAACTTGGTTTTGGTACAATTGAATTTTATCTTTCTGGATCTGCATATCTGTACCCAATTTAGGGAAATACAAAATTCCAGTTAAGTTAAACGGATAATCTACATTTAAATGAATGTGAAATAACGGCTCTTCAAATTGCATTGGATACAATTCTCTGTAGAAGTTTTTGTAATCTTCGTCAGATAATTCAGAAGGCTGTTTTGTCCATGCCGGATTTGGGTTGTTAATGATGTTGTCAATTTCAACAGTTTCATTAACGTAATCTTCCGGAGCATCTTCTGGTTTTGGAAGAGTTTCAGTTCTTGTTCCAAATTTAATTGGAATAGGCATAAACTTGTTGTACTTGTTTAATAAGCCAGAAATTTTAGAATCTTCTAAGAATTCTAAAGAATCTTCAGCAATATGAAGAATGATTTCTGTACCACGTGAAGTTTTGTCAGCCGGTTCTAAAGTAAACTCAGGGCTTCCGTCACAAGTCCAGTGTGCAGCTGGCTCATCTTTGTAAGATTTTGTGATGATTTCTACTTTTTCTGCAACCATAAAAGCAGAATAAAAACCAAGACCAAAATGTCCGATAATTCCTGAATCTTTAGCAGAATCTTTGTATTTGTCTAGGAATTCTTCGGCTCCGGAAAAAGCAACCTGATTAATGTATTTTTCTACTTCATCAGCCGTCATACCTAAACCTTGATCGATAATGTGGATTTTTTTACCTTCTTTATCAATTTTGATTTCGATAATTGGATTTCCGTATTCAACTTTAGCTTCGCCAATGCTGATAAGGTGTTTTAACTTTAAAGTAGCGTCTGTTCCGTTTGAAACCAGCTCACGTAAAAAGATTTCGTGGTCGCTGTATAAGAACTTTTTGATTAAGGGAAAGATGTTTTCTACCGAAACATTAATTTTACCTGTTGTCATATTTTTTTATTTTTTGAATTTAACTTGATGATTTTCATTTAGTCAAATAAAATACCATTTTTTTGAAGGTGACAAATTGGCGTAAATGTTAATTTTGAAAGAAAATAAATAGATTCTAAAACGGGAATTCTCTTAATGAATCGTATATTTGTGGTACAATAATTGTTAAAAAGGCAAAATAATAATCTTAAAAAATTGTATAAAATGAATAAGAGTATCTTAATGTGCATGATTGCCGCAATGTTTTTTGCGTGCAAATCTGCTTCGTCCACAGCTTCAACAGACACAACGCTTTCAAAAAAGCTTGACCGACCAACTCAGGTTGCTCTTAAAGGAAACTGGGTGCTTACAAATGTGTCTTATCCGGGTTCAGATTATATCAAAGTAAACTCATTTGATCTTGCAGATTCTAAATGTTTTATTGGCAGTACCTGGAGTTTTATTTCAAATAATAATAAAGGTACTATGGCTTTAACTTCACCAAGCTGTACTTCATTTTCTTCGCCAATTGTGTGGAGTATTAACAATCAGGGAATGTTTATTCTTAAAATTCTTGATGCTGGTGAAAAAGCTAAGAAAGTAAGAGATGGTTATCTGCTTAAAGTTGCAGGTGTAACTGAAAGTTCTTTTCAGTTAATTGACAACATCAACGTTGGCGGACAAGTAAAAGATGTTGTTTACCAATTTCAAAGAGCTAATTAATATTTAAAAAAGAAAAATATGAAAAAGATAACTGTTTTAAGCTTAAGTGCTTTATTTATATTCACTAGTTTTTTTACAAGCTGTGATTCAGTAAAAAATGCAAATAACACGCAAAAAGGAGCTGGAATTGGTGCTGTTGCCGGTGGTGTAATTGGTGCTGTTTTAGGAAATAATTTAGGGAAAGGCGGAAACGCTGCGTTAGGAGCTGCAATTGGTGCTGCTGTTGGTGGTGGAACTGGTGCTCTTATTGGAAACAAAATGGATAAACAGGCTCGTGAGATCGACCAGGCTTTACCAGGTGCTTCTGTAGAAAGAGTAGGTGAAGGGATTCATTTAACTTTAAATGAAAATTCTGTTCGTTTTGATACTAACAAATCAACTTTAACACCTACTGCAAAAGCTAACTTAGATAAATTAGTTCCTGTATTTAATGAATATGGAGATACTGATATTCAAATTTTTGGTTACACAGATAATACAGGAAAACCAGAATATAACTTAACACTTTCTGGACAAAGAGCTGCATCTGTGCAGGCTTATTTAGTTTCAAAAGGATTAAAGTCAAGCCGTTTTAAAACTTCAGGTTTAGGTATTGCTGATCCTATTGCAACAAATGATACTCCAGAAGGAAGAGCTCAAAACCGTCGTGTTGAATTCTCAATTACAGCAAACGACAAAATGGTTAACGACGCAAAAGCTGAAGCTGGAAAATAATTTTCAGATAAAATAAAATATAAAAAAAGCTGTTTCATAATTGAAGCAGCTTTTTTTTGACTTTAGTAATTAAACATCGTAAATTTGACCTCTCTAATTACAACACATGCTTGATATTCAAAATATATCTTTTTCGTATACTGACAAACCAGTTATAAATAATGTTTCTTTTACGATCAATAAAGGCGAGAATATTGCCATTATTGGTGAAAGCGGTTGTGGAAAAAGTACGCTTTTAAAGCTTATGTACGGTTTGTTCGATTTAGATGAAGGAAAAATATTTTATAACGAAAAACCTATTCTTGGACCAAAATACAATTTGATTCCGGGAATGCCTTATATGAAATATCTGGCGCAGGATTTCGATTTGTCTCCTTACGAAACTGTTGCTGAAAACGTTGGAAAGTTTCTTTCGAATGGATTTGCCAATATGAAAAAACTTCGCGTTCAGGAGTTATTGGAAATGGTCGAGATGGACCAGTTTTCAAATGTAAAAGCTAAATTTTTGAGCGGCGGACAGCAGCAGCGAGTAGCACTGGTTAGAGTTTTGGCTCTTGAACCGGAAGTTATTCTGCTGGATGAACCTTTCAGCCAGATTGATGCTTTTCGTAAAAATGCTCTGCGCAGAAATCTATTCAAATATCTAAAACAAAAAGAGATTACGTGTATTATTGCCACACATGACAGCACTGATGCTTTGTCGTTTGCAGATGAAGCTATCGTAATGCGTCATGGTGAAATTGTTGTTAAAGGGGATCCTTCAAAAATTTACGAAGATCCTCAGACAAAATATGTTGCTTCGTTGTTTGGAGAAGTAAATGAAGTTGCAACACATTTACTGCTTCCTTATGAAGATGAAACACATAAAACTTTGGTATATCCGCATCAGTTTAAAATGGTTGCAGAGTCAAAACTTCCGGTAAAAATTAGAAGAACTTATTTTAGAGGAAGTCATTATTTAATTGAAACTGTTTATAAAAGACAATTAATATTCTTCGAAAGCGAAATTGATCTTCCGCTCGAACAGGAAATTTTTCTTGGCTTGAATTATTTATAAAAAACAACCCGGCAGTTAGAAATTGTCGGGTTTGTTTTTTTAAGAAGTTTTTACAGGTCTAAATTGTAGTTTTCGTTTTTCTTCAATGTTTTGGTTTAAAAACTGTTTTTTCAAAAAGCAAATGTTTTTAAACAGTCTCATAATTAAAGTATATTAAATTGCTAATAACGAAAAAAATAGTAATTTGTACTCTAATGTTTTAAACTATACTTAAATTTGCATTCTAAATTTTTAACAAATAACAATACAATATGTATCATTCAAAAATAGCAGGCTTAGGATATTATGTTCCTTCAAATGTTGTAACAAACGATGATTTGTCTAAGATAATGGATACCAATGACGAATGGATTCAGGAAAGAACCGGGATTCAGGAAAGAAGACATATTATTCGCGGAGAAGACACTACAACTTCTATGGGAGTAAAAGCGGCTAAAATTGCAATAGAACGTTCTGGCGTAGCCAAAGAAGATATTGATTTTGTAGTTTTTGCTACATTAAGTCCAGATTACTATTTTCCAGGACCTGGAGTTTTAGTACAGCGTGATTTAGGATTAAAAACGGTTGGAGCATTAGATGTTAGAAATCAATGTTCTGGTTTCGTTTATGCAATTTCTGTTGCAGATCAATATATTAAAACCGGAATGTATAAAAACATTTTGGTAATTGGTTCTGAGGTTCACTCAACTGGTTTAGATATGACTACCCGCGGGCGAGGCGTTTCAGTAATTTTTGGAGACGGAGCCGGAGCAGCTGTTCTAAGCCGTGAAGAAGATGTAACAAAAGGTATCTTGTCAACACATTTACATTCAGAAGGACAGCACGCCGAAGAATTGGCTTTGCAGGCACCGGGAATGGGAGCGCGCTGGGTAACAGATATTCTTGCTGATAATGACCCAAATGACGAAAGCTATTATCCTTACATGAATGGTCAGTTTGTATTTAAAAATGCAGTTGTTCGTTTTGCAGAGGTAATTAATGAAGGCTTAGAAGCAAATGGACTTCAGGTTTCAGATATCGATATGCTGATTCCGCATCAGGCTAACTTGAGAATTTCGCAATTCATTCAAAATAAATTTAAACTAACAGACGATCAGGTTCACAATAATATCCAGAAATACGGAAATACAACGGCTGCGTCTATTCCGATTGCTCTGACTGAAGCTTGGGAACAAGGAAAAATCAAATCTGGAGATACTGTAGTTTTAGCAGCCTTTGGAAGTGGATTTACTTGGGCAAGTGCTATTATTAAATGGTAAATTAATTCATCTTACATTATATTTAAAACCTGCTTCGTTTGGAGCAGGTTTTTTTATACTTTAGTGCTGTCATTGCGAGGAACGAAGCAATCTCACGAGTAATATTGCGTTACTATTTAAAAATGAGATTGCTTCGTTCCTCGCAATGACAAACTATGAGAAAATAGATTAGACTTACAATGAAAAAAAATCAACTTGAAATAGCTTGTTTTAATTACGAGTCGGCGATAATTGCACAAGAGAACGGCGCAGATAGAATCGAGCTGTGCGAAAATATGAAACTAGGCGGTACAACACCAAATTCTATTTTGGTGGTAAAAGTCCGTGAAAGTTTAAATATAAAAATGCATGTTATCATCAGGCCTCGAGGTGGTGATTTTGTTTATTCGGATGAAGAACTTACCGAAATGAAACAGGATATTAAACAGTATAAAAAACTTGGAGTTGATGGTTTTGTTTTTGGAATTTTAAAAGACAGCGGTAATATTAATAAAAGACAAAACAAAGAATTAGTACATCTGGCGCATCCGCTTCCTTGTACTTTTCACCGCGCTTTTGATGTGGTTAAAAATGTAGAAAAATCTCTTGAAGATGTTATCAATTGCGGATTTAAAACCATTTTAACTTCAGGTCAGGCCGTAAATGTAGAAGAAGGTATTTTAGCTTTAGAACGAATACAAGAACTTGCTAAAAACAGAATTGAAATAATGCCCGGAGGAGGTTTGCGATCCTCAAATATTAAGTTATTACAAGAAAAATTAGATTTGACTTTTTACCATTCATCGGCCATAACAAACAATTCAGAAACTGCAAATCCCGAAGAAATAAAAGAACTGAAAAATTTTCTTTAGTTTATAAAAATAAAAAAAGCCTGGAGTTGGCATACTCCAGGCTTTTTTCTACAAGAAAATTATTCAAAATTATTAAAATATCATCTAATAAGGTGGTGATTAGAACATACCGCCGCCACCTTGATTCGTATTGTCTTCTCTTTGTTTACGTTCTAATTTTTTAATTTTAGCTCCTCCAAAGTTGTAAGTCAAACCTAAATAAACAGTTTGGCTTTCCCATGTAAACTGACCAGTTTGAGGATAAGGATAAATACCGTCAAATGAGAATTTCATTGTATTGAAAACGTCGTTAAAACGTACGCTGATATTCATTTTGTTGTCTAACAAAGTATAGCGTGAACCAATATCCATTTTGTACATTTCGTTTCTTTTCTGCTGAATCTCATCAACTGGACCTCTGTAAAAACCAAATAATAAAAAGCTTAAGCGTTTTGTTGGTTTAAAGTTTGAGTTCATACGAGCATTAAATGCTGAAGTTGTAACGCTGCGTTGAAATGGTGAACTTGTGTTTGTTGCCGGATCAAACTGAAATACAACACCTTCCTGTTTAATGCTAGAGAAATCAATTGCTGGCTGAATATCCCACCATTTTGTAAGTTTATAGTTAAGAGAAACATCAAAACCATAAGCGCTATTGTGATCATAATTTGCAAAACTTAAAATTTGTTTGTATCCAGAAGCATCATTTGGGTCCGGGCTTAAAGTTCTGCTGATTTGGTCGTTAATGCTTCTTACAAATACTCCTGCGGTGATGCTACCTTTTTCAAGAGTTTTAGTATAATTTACTTCAACTGAATTGGTAAACTGAGGTCTTAATTCTGGATTTCCATATGAAGTTACTAATGGAGTAGAAAACTCACGAATAGGTTTTGTCTGCTCTAAACTCGGACGGTCTACACGACGGCTGTAGCTTAATTGTAAAACGTTTTTCTCATTCAAATTATATGTTAAATAAGCAGATGGATATAATGTAATATAATCATCATCAAATTTACTTTGACCGCTGTTTAAGTTTGCTGCAACTTTATAGCTCTCAAAACGAGCTCCTAACTGATAGCTGAATTTTTTGTATTTCTGGCCAAAAGTTACGTAAGCAGAATAAATATCAGTGTCGTATTTGTAATTAGAAACTTGTTCAGCAGTTGGAACAGAAGGATTACTTGTATTGTAATCGTTGTCTGTTCGCGTGATTCTCGCTTCAGCTCCCGCTTCAAGTGTTGTTTTATCGTTTAGCGGATTAACATAGTCAACATTAAAAGTTTCTAGTTTTCTGCTTTCATGAATATAATCGTTGTAAACTACACTATTTACAGCATTTGCAGGATTTGTTGTTTGTGTGTCAAAGTTTGCATCTTGACTTTCTGCGGTTTTACTGTAATTCCCTTCAAAATCCAGCGTATGTCCCTCTTTTTTAAAGATGTGTTTGTATGCTAAATTATAAGTTCCAGTTTGGTTAGGTCCCTGATATCTTGATTTTTGATAAATGTTTTTAATATTTGGATCACCGTTGTTATAATCAATGTCAGTATTTACAATACCAGTTCCAGAAGATTTATTTTGATTAGTGTAAAAAGATAAAGTATTGTGATCGTTGATTAAATAATCCATACCTACTTTGTACAAATAATTATCATTGTCATTTGAAATTTTTAATTTTTGCACTACATCCTGATCTAATCTTTGAATATTTCCATTGTTGAAATAAGTTCCAAAGTTATTACCGGCATTTCCAAAGAAATTTACTTTTCCGGTTTTATAGTTCAAATCTAAAGACTGGTTGTATTTTGCAGTTTCTCCAAAAGTAATACCGCCGCTGTAACTTCCGTTAAAGCCAGTATTAGCATTTTTGTGTAAAATGATATTGATAATTCCAGACATTCCCTCTGGGTTATATTTTGCACTTGGATTTGTAATCAACTCAATTTTTTTGATAGAAGTTGATGGAATTTGTTTTAATAACTGAGCAGGATCAATATTTGATGGACGCCCATCGATCAATACACGAACATTGTCGTTTCCGCGAAGCGAAAGCTTTCCATCCTGATCTACGTTTACAGATGGAATATTGTTCATGATATCTGATGCCGAAGCTCCGGCTGTTGTTAAGTCTTTACCAACGTTGACTACTTTTCTGTCGATTTTTTGTTCTATTGTAGAACGTTCTGCAACAATATTTACTCCTTTTAACTGCGTTGCTTCTTCTTCAAGAGAAACATTTACTGTTGCTGTTTTTTTATTGTCATTTAAAATTACAGAACCAACATATTTTCTAAAACCAATATATTGAATTTCGATTGTGTAGCTTTTTAGAGCTAAATTTTTAAAAGTAAAATCTCCATTGTCATCTGTGTTAACACCTGTCACTACTTTTCCGTTTTCTTTAAGAGAAACAGTTGCGTAAGAAATTGGCGCATTATTAGATTTTTCTACAATTTTTCCCGAGACCGATCCCGAGTTTTGAGCTTGTGCTGTTGCAATTATCCCCAATATTGCAAACAGAAAAAATTTTAGTTTCATAGCTTTTACTTGATTATTTTGATTTGATTGATGATGATGATTATTGTTTTTTTGTTTTTTGATTTTTTCCTTCAATTTAATTTGAAGTTGTTATTAAGACTCATATGTGAACGTTATGTTACATAAAAAAATGAAAAAAAAGATTATTTTTTTGTGAACCGCTGTTTTGTAAGAGATTAACGTTTTGTTTTTTTGATAATTTTAACATTCAACACAAAACGTTTTTTAAGAAATTCTGAGAGAAATATGTTATTTTATATGTTTTTCATTTTCTCTAATTGACGAATAAGCAGTATCTTTGCTCACTTTAAAATAAGTTTACATGTCATTATCACAAATTCTTACACCTTCTATACAAAAAGCAATACAAGTATTATTTGACGTTTCTGTCGATAAAATCGAGTTTCAGACTACCAGAAAGGAGTTTGAAGGCGATATTACAATGGTAATTTTTCCTTTGTTGAAAGTTATTAAAAGCAATCCGGCAGAACTGGGAAATAAAATAGGAACTTATCTGGTAGAGAATGTTTCTGAAGTTGCCCGCTTTAATGTAGTTTCAGGTTTTTTGAATATTGTAATTTCAGACAGTTATTATGTAGATTTCTTTAACGGAATAAAAGATCAAAAGCAGTTTGGCTTTTTATCTCCAAATCCAGAAGAAAAAGCAGTAATGGTTGAATATTCTTCACCAAATACAAATAAACCATTACACTTAGGTCACGTTCGTAACAACTTGTTAGGATATTCTGTTGCAGAAATTCTAAAAGCTTCTGGTAAAAAAGTATACAAAACCCAAATTATCAACGACCGTGGTATTCATATCTGTAAATCGATGCTGGCCTGGGAAAAATTTGGAAACGGAGAAACTCCTGAAAGTTCAGATTTAAAAGGTGATAAGTTAGTTGGTAAATATTATGTAGAATTTGATAAAGCTTATAAAACAGAAATTAATCAATTAATTGAAACGGGTAAAACCGAAGAAGAAGCTAAAAAGCAGGCTCCAATTATTATTGAAGCGCAAGAAATGCTTAAAAAATGGGAAGCCGGTGACGAACAAGTTATAGCACTTTGGAAAAAAATGAACCAATGGGTTTATGATGGTTTTGCAACAACTTACACAAACCTTGGAGTTAATTTTGATAAATACTATTACGAAAGCAATACTTATTTATTAGGTAAAGATGTAGTTCAGGTTGGTCTTGATAAAGGAGTATTCGAAAAAGATCCTGACGGTTCAGTTTGGATTGATTTGACAGATGAAGGTCTGGATCGTAAAATTGTATTACGTTCTGATGGAACTGCAGTTTATATGACTCAGGATATCGGGACAGCAATTCAGCGTGTAAAAGATATGCCGGATGTAGGCGGGATGGTTTACACTGTAGGTAACGAACAGGATTATCATTTTAAAGTATTATTTCTAATCCTGAAAAAACTTGGTTTTGACTGGGCTTCAAGTTTATATCATTTATCATACGGAATGGTTGATTTGCCTTCTGGAAAAATGAAAAGCCGTGAAGGAACTGTTGTTGATGCCGATGATTTGATGCAGGATATGACCGATACAGCTAAACAAATTGCTGAAGACTTAGGAAAATTAGACAGCTATTCGGCAGATGAAAAAGCAAAATTGTATAAAACAATTGGGCTTGGTGCTTTGAAGTATTATATTTTAAAAGTTGATCCTAAAAAACGTATTTTGTTTAATCCGGAAGAATCTGTAGATTTTGCTGGAAATACAGGGCCTTTTATTCAATATACTTACGCGAGAATCCAATCCATTATTCGTAAAGCCGATTTTGATTTTTCTAATAAAATTGAAATTGAAGAACTGCACGAGAAAGAAAAAGAATTGGTAAAACAAATCGAACTTTTCCCTGAAGTAATTCAAAATGCGGCACAAAATCACAGCCCTGCATTAATTGCAAATTACACTTACGATTTGGTAAAAGAGTATAATTCATTTTATCAATCTGTTCATATTTTAGGTGAAGCAGATTTAACAAAGAAAATTTTCAGAGTGCAGCTTTCTCAAAAGGTTGCCGAAGTGATAAAATCAGCATTTAGCTTATTAGGAATTGAAGTTCCGGAAAGAATGTAAGAAACTTAATAATAATGAAAATTTAAAAGCCGATAGTTTTTTAAAACTCTCGGCTTTTTTTGTTTAATTTTTCTATAGATAATTTAGACGCAATATCGTTCTATAACGTTGTAGAAGTTAATTTTTAAGTTAAAAGCGTAATTTTTGTAGGAAGAGTTTTTTAATTGTATTAATTTTCCTGCTTTATTTAAGATTAGGCATTGTTTTAGTTTTTTTTAAATGAATTTTAGCATTTTGTGAAATGCATTTTTGGGCAAGGTTTTTTAGTTAAATTGCTGCTGCAGAGATAAAAGATAGATGTATAATTGAGTGAATAGCTGAATTTAAAGATACCTCCTTATATTCATTTTTAACTATTTTGAATTAGTACCCCTTTTAGTAAAAATAATAAGGAACAAACCGTCTCTCAAGACGGTTTTTTAATTAATAAAAAAAGCCGGCAGTTTTTAAACTACCGGCTTTTTTATAACTAACACAAATATTTTATTTTACGAATTTATTGATGATCGCATCAGATTCTGCTTTTGCAGCGTTTGGTTTTAAATCAAACAATAAAGAGTAAAGCGCTTTTCTGTCAACTTTAGCTTCTAAATTCAAATCCTGGTGTCTGTCAAAAAGAGTCTGCCATTTGTCACGAACGTTTTTCCAAAGAGCATTATTTTCTTTCCACCATTTTTGAGCAGCGATACATTTAATATCCGGAACTTTAGTATAAACATCAAATCCTTTTTCCTGAGCTAATAAAACATCTTTACCAGCATCGTCACGAACAAGTTTATCATTATCCTGCTCATGATTCCATCCTGTTGCAGTTATTTCGTGAATGTTTCTTCTTTTTAATACGTTATAATCGTTACGTTTTGTCTGCTCTCTTCTTGGAAGCGGAGCATCTGCAACGTTAGCCCAGTAATCCTGCCCGTCTACATGTACCCAAGTTGAAGATCCTTCATATCTCGGACTGTCGTCTACCTGATATACTTTTTGAGTCCATTGACCTTTAACAGCTTTTTTGTCTAATTTTTTATATTTCCAAGAATTTCCTTTATCAAACGAATATAAGTCTGTGTTTTCATATAACCAGTCTTGTCTCCAGTGTTTAATGATCATATCATCACTTACAATTAATAAGTGCTGCATTGAGATTTTATTTGGAGTATCTTCTAATAACTCAACCCATTCTAATGCTGATTCATGTTTAGTTTCAGATGGTTTGTATGTAAGAGAATCTTTAGGATATGAAAATGTTTCTGTGAAATTAAACTTTACTTCATAACAACCACACATAGATTTGATAGATTTTATGTCTTGTTGTTTTTTGTCCTGACTGAATCCAAGACTGCAAGTTAAAGCCATAATGGCTGAAAGATAAAGGCTTTTTGTAATCATAACTTTTGTTGGTTTTTAAATTTTTTGCAAATATATAAATTTAATTTAGAACAATTAAAAATAGTTATATATTTGCATCGATTATTAAGACTTAATAAAAATAATGAAAATAAAAATTACTCTTTTTGCAGTTTTGCTTTTGTCTCAGGTTTCTGTTTCTCAAGAAGTTAAAAAAGATAGTGTTTCAGCAAACGAATTGTCAGAAGTTAAAGTTACTACTGCGACAAGAACAGAAAGGGTACTTTCATCATTGCCTTTGCCAATGACAATTATTACATCTGAGGCAATTATAAAATCTGGAGTTACAAGATTAAATGAAATTTTAAGTGAGCAGACAGGAATTATTTTGATTCCGGACGAAAGTGGTTTTGAGGGAATTCAAATGCAGGGTTTAGATGCTGCTTATACTATGATTTTAATTGACGGTGTACCGCTTGTTGGAAGAAGCGCCGGTGTTTTGGACCTTTCAAGAGTTTCGGTTGGAAATATAGAGAGAATTGAAATTGTAAAAGGAGCTTCCTCAGCATTGTATGGTTCTGAAGCTATGGGAGGAGTAATAAATGTGATTACTAAAAAACCTAAAAAAGATATGTTTTCGGGTAGTCTTTCTTATAGATATGCTACATTTAATACTAATGATGCAAATACAAATCTTCTTTGGAAGAAAAAGAAATTTTCAGCAAATCTTTTTGCAAATTTTTATTCTACAGATGGGTATGATTTAGATAAAAGTACACCGTTGAAAAATGTAGAGCCATTTTACAACTTTACGATTCAGCCGAAAATATATTATGATTTCTCAGAAAACTTGAAGTTAATTGTAAGTAACCGTTTTTATGACATGAAGATGGATAATGTGGCGATTATTGATTCTGAAAATTATAAAGGAGATGCAAAAGAAAAAGAATGGAACTCACAGGTTAAATTTGAACATAAATGGAGTTCTAAATTATATTCTGAATATGAATTCTATACTACTAATTACAAAAATGATTCGTTTTTAAATGATGCAAATAATGTTCTTTATGAAAGTGCTTATTATAATCAATGGCTTCTGCGTCCGGAGATTAGGACTACGCTTTCAATAAAGAATGATAAATTGACAGGAGGTCTCGGATTAAATTATGAGACTTTGGATAGGACATATTTTGATAAAAAAGTAGAGTTTAATTCACAATATTTCTTTTTGCAATATGATTGTAATCCAACAGAAAGATGGAATATAATCGCTGGATTTAGATATGATAATCATAGTGTATATGCCTCACAATTCAGTCCGAAACTTGCGGTAAATTTTAAGATTAATGAAAACTTTTCTTTAAAATCTTCAGTAGGATATGGTTATAAAGCACCAGATTTCCGCCAATTATATTTTGATTTTACAAATCCTTCTGTTGGTTATACTGTCTTAGGGTATAATGTAGCCGAAGCGCGATTAAATCAACTTCAGGAGCAAGGGCAGATTTTAAGCAGAGTAGATGGAGTTAACTTCAATAATCCGTTAGAAGCCGAAAGTTCAATAAATTTCAATTTTGGAACTTTTTATAAAAAGAATAAGTTAAGATTAGATGTTAATGCTTTTTATAATTCAATAGAAAATTTAATTGATACTCGTGTTGTAGCCCAAAAAACAAATGGTCAAAATGTTTTCAGTTACTTTAATATAAGCCAGATTTTTACTTATGGTTTAGAGTTCAATTCAACATACGACTTTACCAAACAATTATCTGTATCATTTGGATATCAGTATCTAACAGCAAAGGATAAATCGGTGGTTGATAATTTCGAGGATTATCAATACATACGTAACTCAGATTTACAAACTGTGCAAATTAAAAAGTCTGATTATTTCGGATTGTATAATAGATCAAAACATACTGCTAACGTTAAAGTTGCATATTCTATTCCAAAAATTAAGACCGATATTAATCTACGAGTTTTTTATAGAAGCAAATATGGGATGTTTGATACTAACGGAAATCAAATTTTGGACAAATACGACAAATTTGTCAGCGATTACTTTATAACCAACTTATCAATTTCAAAATATATCGGGGATAAATTTATGCTTCAGACAGGAGCCAATAATTTACTTGATTTTACAGACCCTAGTCAAATTAGTAACCTGGCAGGAAGGCAGCTTTTTGCACGAATTCAATATAATTTTTAATCAACATTTATTTAACACATTTACAAAATGAAAACAAAATTCTTAAAACTTTCGCTTTTAGCACTATTTATCTTTACAGCATCTTGCAGCAGCGATGATGATAAAAATGAAGTCGTGCCTGTAGTAACTACAAAAGTTTCTAATATTGCTGCACCGCAAACTGGAGGACAAGGACAACCAGCAGGAGGAGCATTTGCAAAATTCAGTTTTTCTCAAAACAAACTAGTAACAGATAATAGCTGGGATATCGCTTTTCGCGGTACTACAATTATTGTAAATGGTGGTGCTAAAATTGGTATTGCAGATGAACCTGAAAGAACAGGATCTGGTGCAGTAAGCATTGTGTCTGGTACTTTTGCAAGCGTAACTGCATTTCCTGCAGCTAGTACTTTTGCTCAAGATGCTGCCGCTGTTTATTCAATCCCTACAGGAAGCGGTAAAGGCTGGTATTCTTATAATGCAGATACTCATATCATTTCCCCTATTGCAGGAAAAGTATTTGTAGTAAAAACACATGATGGTAAATATGCAAAATTTGAAATATTAAGTTATTATAAAGATGCTCCAGCAAGTCCAACACAAACTTCTGAGTCACCATACTATACTTTTAATTTCGCATACCAGGCAAACAGCACTACAACTTTCTAATAAAGTTTTACCAACCTCGAATGAATTATTATTCGAGGTTATTTTTTAATTTATAGTTGGTTTTAACATGAAGAAAGTTACTTTTATTTTGTTCTAAGTTTTTTATAAAAAAGATTAAAACAGATAAAGTTATTTTCAAATAAATCACATCAAAAATTTAGTTAATCATTAGCTTTGTTTTTTTATTTTTTTTTGATTTAAGAGGTTAGAATTTTCTAACCTCTTTTTTTTATTTTCTTTGTTGTTAAAATCAAATAGAAATGAACGATTTAATTCTATCTTTGCGCAGCAATTTTTTAAAACGGAATTAACAGGAATATTGATAATTAATTTCTGTGATGCCATTCTCAATATATAATTAATAAGTGAATACAAAATCATATTTCTTTCAGTCTTTTGCAATAGTTGCATTGGCATTTGTTGCTTTCATTGGGTTTAAACAGATTCTTCCGGATAAGATTTTTTCAGAAGGAAAAGTAGATTCCAAAAATGTACTTATTGATAGTCTGCTTCTTGAATCAGTGGCAAAAGATTCTTTGTCTCTGGATGGGGATAATATTGCAGATAAATCTGGTCAGGAAAAAATCGTTTATGATGCATCTGAAGGAATTGAATTTCCTTCTGAAACATTTGATAATTATAAAGGATATCAATACCTGATTTCTTTTTATGAAAAATTATATCAATTAGAACAAAACCCGCAGGGGCACGTTAGAATTGCCTATTATGGAGATTCTATGACCGACGGTGATTTGATTGTACAGGATGTTCGTATGAATTATCAGGAACATTTTGGAGGAAATGGAGTTGGCTTCGTATCTATTATTTCAGAATCATCGGCTTCAAGAGGTTCTGTAAAAACATTGTTTTCTAAAAACTGGAAGATACAATCTTATTTAAATGTAAAAAAACCAACAAGTCCGTTTGGAGTAAACGGTCATGTGTTTTTTGCAAATGACAAATCTAATACGACCTGGGTTCAATATGAAGCCGGATTGAATAAATATTCAACTTCTTTAGATAATCCAACATTATTTTACGGAAGATCTTCTAAAAAAGGAAATGTAAATTTTATTATTGGAAAAGACACTTTAAGAAAAAATCTTTCACCAAACAATTTGGTGAACAGTTTAAAAGTAACTTCTGGAAGTATAAAATCTTTCAAAGCTAATTTTATCCACGCCGATTCTATTCCTATTTTTGGATTTAATTTTGATAACGGAATAGGAGTACACGTTGATAACTTTTCTCAAAGAGGAAACTCAGGACTGCCAATTTCTATGTTTGATGCTAATGTAATGCAGGCTTTCAATAATAGTCTAAAATACGATTTGGTTATTCTTCATTACGGAACAAACGTATTGAATTACGGAACTAAAAATTATTCATGGTATCAAAAAGGAATGACTAAAACGGTAAATAAAATAAAAGAGTCGTTTCCGGGAGTTTCTATTTTGATTGTTTCAACAGCTGATAAATCGACTAAATATGATTTAGAAATGAAAACAGATTCTGCTGTTGTGCCAT
This sequence comes from Flavobacterium sp. 22659, assembly GCF_052044235.1. Classification (NCBI taxonomy): domain Bacteria; kingdom Pseudomonadati; phylum Bacteroidota; class Flavobacteriia; order Flavobacteriales; family Flavobacteriaceae; genus Flavobacterium; species Flavobacterium sp. 22659. Next base: position 230,813 of record NZ_JBQEMU010000001.1, on the reverse strand, counting down.
TAATGAATGCTCAAAAAAGATATGCTTTGGATACTGAGTCAGGTTTTGTAAATTTATATACTTTAATGGGCGGTGACGGCTCTATGGTAAAATGGGTCGACGAATCTCCGGCTAAAGCCAATAAAGATTACACACACTTTAACCAAAGAGGAGCAAAAGCCATTGGTAATTTGTTATATAGTCAGTTAAACAAAGGTTATGAAGAGTATAAAGCTTTACGTGAAAAGCGTGATGGAAGCGTTAAACCTAAAGCAATTAAAAAACCTAAAGCAGATTCCGTATCTGTCAAAAAAGATAGCGTAAATGAATAAACTACTTATTTTCTTTTGTTGTCTTTTTTTCTCAACAAATGATAAACCCGAAACAACAGTCTCACTTCCAATAACTAAAAATATGGTTAGCAAAATCGATTCAACATCGGTCGAAACTTATACAGGAAATCACATCTATAATGCTAAAGTTTTAGAAAGTGTTTTTAAGAGATTGAGGGATAATGAAAGCGACAACAATCAAAAAATAAATATTGTTCATATTGGAGATTCACATATTCAGGGTGATTTAATGACCAATAAAATAAGAAAGTTACTGCAGCAAAAATTTGGAAATGCAGGCCGAGGTTTTGTTTTTCCGTATCAATTAGCCAAAACAAACGGATCGTATAATGAACGTTTCAGCTGTAACAGAATTTGGGAAAGCTACCGAAATATTTATCCGGTTAGAAATTATCCTGTAGGTTTAAGCGGTATTGGACTTTGGAGAGATACCGGCGGATTTGTAATGGAAATGAGTGTTAAAGATGCTGCATATAAGTTTAATACCATTCAGATCATTACGCCCAAAAATGAGAATATGTTTGATCTGGCTTCTGGATCTCAAACCAAGTTTGTTGAAACCACAGAACGAAAAGTAATTACTCATAAAATTAAAAAAGGAGAAGCAATCTCTGTAATTGCAGATAAATATGATGTTTCGGTTGCCGAAATTAAAAGAGCAAATCAGCTGAAATCAAATAATATTCGTGCAGGAAGGATTTTAAAAATTCCAACCAATCAAACGCAGCCAAAAAATATTAAAACATCAGAGTTTGTACCTCTGAATCTTGAATCTGATGCATTTTGTCATTATTATAAATCAGAAAAAGCTTTAGACAGAATTTTTCTTATTCCGAATAAAGAGGCTAAAGATTTTGAATTAAACGGACTTGTTTTAGAGAAAAATGCTCCAGGAATAACCTACAGCGGTATTGGTGTAAACGGTGCAAAGTTTTCGGATTATAATAAATATCCTTTGTTTTTTGAACAGTTAAAAGCATTACATCCTGATCTTTTAATTTTTTCTTTAGGAACAAATGAAAGTTTCGATAAACTGGAAGCATCAGAATACATTAGAAGATTAAGAGAGTTTATCAAAAACATAAAAGAGCAGAATATAAATGTTCCTATAATCGTCATGACTTCGCCTCCTTCTTTGTTTAGAGGAAGAAAACCAAATCATTTTGTTGGAGAATATGCACAGCGAATAAATGATATTGCCGAAAAAGATGGATTTGCCGTTTGGGATTTATATGATGAATTAGGCGGCTTAAGCGGAATAGGACAGCTGAAAGCACAAGGGTTAATAGGTAAAGACTGGGTTCATTATTCTAAAAAAGGATATGAAAAACAAGGAAGTTTGTTTACCGAGGCGTTTTTAAAAGCATACGATAATTTTAAATTAAAAAAGTAAGTTGACAACAATAGACAGCATTAATAATTGGTTCATTCAAAATTTTGGTGCAATTACAATAGAACAAGTTGAAAGCTGGTTTGTTTACAATCCAGATGAGAAGCTATTATTTAATACCGGTTTATTCTTAGGATTATTTCTGGTATTTTATTTTGTGTATGGTTTTTTACGCAAAACATTTTATTTAAGATTAACGTATGTTATTCTCTTTTCGCTTTTCTTTTACTATAAGTCAAGCGGTATTTACTTTTTACTTTTATTGCTTTCTTCGGTAGTAGATTATGGTTTAAGCCAGATTATCTATAAAGAAACCAAAGACAGCACCAAGAAAATATATTTGGTAATAAGCGTTATCTTGAATTTAGGATTATTGGGTTATTTCAAATACATGAATTTTATGATTGGAACATACAACGATATGTTCAATGGCAATTTAAAATTTCATGATATATTTCTTCCGGTTGGAATTTCGTTTTATACTTTTCAATCGATGAGTTACATTATCGAGATTTATCGCGAAGAAATTAAGCCGACAAAAAACTACATCGAATACCTATTTTTCGTTTCGTTTTTTCCGCAGTTAGTTGCCGGACCAATTGTACGCGCAAAAGATTTTCTTCCGCAGATTTATCAAAAACTGAATCTGACTAAACAAGATGTAAACAATGCCTTGTTTTTAATTATTGGCGGATTGATTAAGAAAACCGTAATTTCAAATTACATCTCGGTAAACTTTGTCGATCGTGTTTTTGATACGCCAATGAATTACACGTCATTTGAAAATTTGATGGCTTCTTACGGATATGCTATTCAAATTTATTGTGATTTCTCAGGATATTCAGATATGGCAATTGGAATCGCTTTGTTGTTAGGATTTAAACTGCCTGCCAACTTTAGAACACCTTATAAATCAACTTCGATTACGGATTTCTGGAGAAGATGGCATATTTCTCTTTCAACCTGGTTAAAAGATTTCTTGTATATTTCGATTGGTGGAAACAGAGAAGGTTCATTCGCCGGATATTTATTCCCGAGTTTGTTCTTCTTTGGATTGTTGCTTTGGGGAATTACAAATTACAATATCAGTATAATTCCGTTGATTGTTGCATCAGTTTCGATTGCTGTTTTTTGTTTGTCATTTCTGCTTTCAAGCAAAAAGAAACAAACTCTGGTAACCAATCTAAACCTTTTTACCACAATGCTTTTAGGCGGATTATGGCATGGAGCCGGAGCGCAATTTATTATTTGGGGAGCTTTACATGGATTAGCTTTAGCGGTTCATAAAATTTTCCTTGAATTCTTTCCTGCTAGAAAAGACGGAAAAAGTAATTTCTTGTGGACCTTCTTTTCAATTTTAATCACATTCCATTTTGTAGTTTTCTGCTGGATCTTTTTCCGCGCCAGAGATTTCGAAACTGCATTACAGGTAATTAATAATATTGGTCAGTTAACTTTCGAACCAGAACATTGGCAGGCTATTGTTTTAGGATATAAAAATGTGTTTTTATTAATGCTGTTTGGATACGTTTGGCATTTCCTGCCGGAAGTTATTACAAACAAAATGAAGTTCGTTTTCGACAGAACACCATTATTAATAAAAGCAATAATTCTGGGCTTTGTTTACTGGATTGTTTATGCAACTGCCGTTGCCGGTTCACAGCCGTTTATTTACTTCCAGTTTTAATTTTAAGGTTCAAAGTGACAAAGTTACAAAGGCGCAAAGGTTTATTCTTTGCGCCTTTTTTCTTTTGCCGCAGATTAGAAGGATTAAAATGATTCTTTTTCAAGCAGATTTTGCAGATTATGGCAGATTTTATTTTTTTTGAATTTGAATAATAATTTCTGTGAATCTGCTTAAATCTTTTTATCCCGATAGTTATCGGGAGCGTAAAAAAAAACTTTGCAACCTCGCGATTTTACGAGCAAAAAAACATAGCGTTCTTTGCGTAAACCTTTGCGAACTTTGCGGTTAAATGCAGCTAAATAAAAATTGCCTGAAATATCTAATTAGATTATCTTTGCACTTCAAATAAAGAAAAAGATATGTTTGATAATTTAAGTGATAAGTTAGATAAAGCGTTCCATATATTAAAAGGACACGGTAAAATTACAGAAGTAAACGTTGCCGATACTTTAAAAGAAGTTCGTCGTGCTTTACTTGATGCCGACGTTAACTTTAAAATTGCTAAAGATTTTACAACCAAAGTAAAAGAAAAAGCAATTGGTCAGGACGTTTTAACAACGCTTCAGCCAGGACAATTATTGGTGAAGCTGGTAAAAGATGAGCTGACTGAATTAATGGGGGGTGATGTTGCCGGAGTTAATTTATCTGGAAATCCAAGCGTTATTTTAATGTCGGGACTTCAAGGTTCTGGTAAAACTACTTTCTCAGGAAAATTAGCCAACTTCTTAAAAACGAAGAAAAATAAAAAACCACTTCTTGTAGCGTGTGATATCTACCGTCCTGCGGCGATTAATCAGTTACATGTAGTTGGAGATCAAATAGGTGTTGAAGTATATTCAGAACCAGAAAATAAAAATCCTGTTGAAATTGCTCAAAACGCAATTAAACACGCAAAAGCAAACGGATTTAATGTAGTTATCGTCGATACTGCAGGGCGTTTAGCAGTAGATCAGGAAATGATGGATGAAATTGCACGCGTACACAAAGCAATTCAGCCGCAAGAAACATTGTTCGTTGTCGACTCTATGACAGGACAAGACGCTGTAAATACAGCAAAAGCTTTCAACGATATCTTAAACTTCGATGGAGTTATTTTAACAAAATTAGATGGTGATACTCGTGGTGGAGCAGCAATCTCGATTAAATCGGTTGTAAACAAACCAATCAAATTTGTAGGTACAGGCGAGAAGATGGAAGCAATTGATGTTTTCTATCCAGATCGTATGGCTGAGCGTATCTTAGGTATGGGTGACGTTGTGTCCCTTGTAGAAAGAGCTCAGGAGCAATTTGATGAAGAAGAAGCTAGAAAACTTCAAAAGAAAATCGCTAAAAACGAATTTGGTTTTGATGATTTCCTAACGCAGATTCAACAAGTAAAGAAAATGGGTAATATGAAAGACTTGGTAGGAATGATACCAGGAGCTTCAAAAGCCATGAAAGATGTAGAAATAGAAGATGATGCTTTTAAACATATAGAAGCCATCATTCACTCAATGACTCCGGGAGAAAGAAGTAAACCAGCCATTATCGACGTAAAAAGAAAAGCCAGAATCGCTAAAGGTTCCGGAACTAAAGTTGAGCAGGTAAATCAGTTAATGAAGCAGTTTGACCAAATGAGCAAGATGATGAAGATGATGCAGGGGCCAGGCGGAAAAAATCTGATGAAAATGATGGGAGGCATGAAAGGAATGCCAGGAGGAATGCCGAGATAAAATAATAAAAAGTTTCAAGTTTAAGGTTTCAAGTTAAGAGACCAAAACTTGGAACTTTTTTAATTACATAAATATTTAAGTTTCGTTTTCAATTTGAAACGTGAAACAAAAGAAAACTTTAAACCTGAAACAAAAACAAATGCAGCTACTAGACGGTAAAAAAACATCTAACGACATTAAAAACGAAATTGCAGCCGAAGTTCAATCTATAAAAGCAGCCGGAGGAAAAGTACCTCATTTAGCAGCTGTTTTGGTTGGAAACAATGGAGCAAGTTTAACTTACGTAGGAAGTAAAGTAAAATCATGCCAGGAAATTGGATTTGATTCTACTTTAGTAAGTCTGCCGGAAACGATTACCGAAGATGAACTTCTAGCTAAAATTAAAGAGTTAAATGAAGATGATAACCTAGACGGATACATCGTTCAATTACCATTGCCAAAACATATCGACGAGCAGAAAATTTTATTAGCAATCGATCCTGATAAAGACGTTGATGGATTTCACCCAACTAACTTTGGCAGAATGGCTCTTGAAATGGAAAGCTTTATTCCGGCAACGCCATTCGGGATTATGGAATTGTTAGAGCGTTACAAAGTTGAAACTGCAGGAAAACATACTGTTGTAATTGGAAGAAGCCACATCGTAGGACGTCCAATGAGCATCTTAATGAGCCGTAAAGGAAATCCTGGAGATTCTACAGTTACATTAACACACAGCCGTACTAAAGACTTAGCTGAATTTACTAAAAATGCAGATATCATTATTACAGCTTTGGGAGTTCCGGAATTCTTAAAAGCAGACATGGTAAAAGAAGGTGTAACCGTTATCGATGTTGGAATTACTAGAGTAGAAGACGTATCAAATGCAAAAGGATACGTTATTAAAGGCGACGTTGATTTTGACGGCGTAAGTAAAAAAGCGTCATTCATTACACCAGTTCCAGGCGGAGTAGGACCAATGACAATTGCAATGCTGCTTAAAAATACACTTTTAGCAAGAAAAATGAGAAGCGCAAGAAATAAATAAAATTGCGTCAAAATATATTTATAAAGCCTGTTCGATTGAGCAGGCTTTTTTTATTTTTTAAACACATAGAAACATAGAATTTAATTTTTTTAAAGAATACAAAAGAAAAACAAATTTCTTCCACATAGTTTACTCGATTGCTGCTATGTTGTTTTAAAAAAAGTGAAACGCCTTTTTTTACAGTTACAATATCTACGTTTCTATGTGTTTAAAAAATCTGCCAAACTCCCATTTTAATATATAATTAATAGTTTAAAGTTTTGGATCTTAAAAATAAAGGATACTTTTGCAGCACTTAAAAAAATAACACTTCTCCAAATGGACGATTATTATTATTCGTTAGTATTAAATTAAGCAGCTTTTGAAGTTTCAAAATGCTGCGCTAAAAACCTGTATTTTGAAATGAAAGCCTTTTACACAAACAACAACGGATTGGTAGAAATCCAAAAGTGGACTTCAAATTGCTGGATTCACATCGAATCTCCAACAGAATCAGATAAAAATTACTTATTAGAAGAACTTCAGGTTCCTGAAGCTTTTTACAATGATATCGAAGATATCGACGAAAGACCACGTATTGAAATTGAAGACGGCTGGACGCTTATCATTATGCGTATTCCAGTTAAAAGTGGCGATATCAAAATACCTTTTCATACCGTTCCTCTCGGAATCATTTTTAAAGATGACATCTGTGTGACCATCAGTTTTTATAAAACAGAAATCATTGCCGATTTTGTGTCGTATTCACAACGTAAAAACATCGAAATTGAAGATAATTTCAATCTTGTATTAAGGTTGCTTTTGTCATCAAGCGTTTGGTATTTGAAGTATCTAAAACAAATCAATCACAAAATAAAACTTGCCGAGGATAACTTAGAGAAATCAATCAAAAATGAAGAATTACAAGCATTGCTTCAAATCGAGAAATGTTTTGTATTCTTCATCACTTCACTAAAAGCAAATGACGTTTTGTTTCAAAGAATCAAAAACCTAAAAGCACATAAAGCCAATTACGACCCTGAATTATTAGAAGATGTCGAAATCGAATTAAATCAGGCTCAAGACACAGCCAATATTTACAATAACATCTTGACAGGAATGATGGATGCCTATGCTTCTGTAATTTCAAACAATATGAATACAATCATGAAACAGATGACTTCAATTTCGATCATCTTAATGATTCCAACCCTAATCGCGAGTTTGTACGGAATGAACGTACCAAACGGTCTTGAAGAAAGTAGATACGGAATCTGGATCCTGCTTTTAGTTTCTATTATTTTATCCACTTTTGGAGTCTTTTTATTCAAAAGAAGAAGATGGTTTTAAAACTATAAGTTGCAAAGCAGCTCTCTTAAGAAAGCACTTTTTGTAAGCTTTAGAGAAGCGAAGTATTCGTAGCAAAGAATAAATATTTACAATACAAAGCTCCAGCCGAGCGGCATATATTTTAGATTATCAAAATATGCCGCTCGGCTGGAGCTTTTTTATCTTTTCTTATTAAAATTATATTCCGTCAGGGCTGTTTTTTGAGAACCTTTAAATGTTTTTAAATTATAAATAGATTTTTTAAGTGTGTGAAAATTAACTCTTTGTTTGATTTTAGTTTTAATTCCTATTTTTTAACAATAAGTTATTATTTGTTTTAATTTATAATGTAAGTTTGTCCCTAATAAAACAAACGATTTAAGCCTGTTACAAGTATATCAGTCCCCATGATTAAAACTTTTAAATTCCACGCATTATTCTTTCATTTAATTCTTTTAAATAAATTTTTCTCAATACGAAGCAGAATAAAAATGCTGCATTTTTTTGTGTTTTTCTTGTATAGCATTTCCTCTTTTGCACAAAAAAACACCGTTATCAGTGGTAAAGTTGTTACCGAAAAAGATTCGCCCATCGAATCTGCAACTATTTATTTAATGCATCCTAAAGATTTTTCTATAGTTGTTTATACGCTTTCGGATAAAAATGGTCACTTTAAATTAGAAACTAAATCAGGATCTCAAAACAGTATTTTAAAAATTTCGGCCGAAGGTTATCTGGAGTTTTCGGATACAATAGAAAAACCCGCTCAGAATATAGATTTGGGAGTTGTCAGACTTATGAAATATGATGTTGAACTGGATGAAATTATTATTAAAAACGAAGCTCCTATCCGAATAAAAAAAGATACCATAGAATTTAATGCTTCTTCTTTTAAGTTACGTCCAGATGCCAATGTAGAAGCTTTGTTGAAAGAATTACCCGGTGTAACAATTGATATGAACAAAAAAATAATGGTCAATGGAAAAAAGGTAAACCAAATATTAGTTAACGGGAAACCTTTTTTTGATGCAGATGGAAAAATAGCACTTCAAAATCTTCCTGCTGAGCTCATAAAAAAAGTATAGGTTTCAGACACTAAAACCAAGGAACAAGAATTTACGAAACAAGCTTCGACATCAGAAAATGTTTCAATCAATTTGACAATAGACAAAAAGAAGAATAAAGGCTTTTTTGGCAAATTATTAGGCGGTTATGGAAGTTCAGAAAGATATGAAAGCAGTGCTTTACTGAGTTATTTTAAAGATAAAAGACGTATCAGTTTTTTAGCTTCTTCAAATAATATTAATGCATCTGGTTTTTCTATGAATGAGGTTTTTGATAATATGGGAGGCGGAAGAAACGATGGTTCAGGCGGTTCTTTTGGGAGCAGAGGCGGAATAATAAAATCGAATATGATTGGGATAAGTTATACTGACGAATGGTTTAAAGGAGAAAGCACAGATTTGAACTATTATTTTAACAATTCTAATGTAGACAATACTAATAAAACATCAGAACTTACTTTACTTCCAACAGGTTCTTTATTGTCGAAATCTGCTTCAAAAAGCGATCAGGATTCTAATAGACATAATGTAAGTTTAAATTTTGAGTATAAAGTTTCCCCTTCAATAAAAGTTTTTTTTGCACCAGCTATTCAAACAGGAAAAGCGGTCTCAGTAAATGCCTTTGATAGAAAAACCTGGGATGAGAATAATCAGTTAATTAATTCCAGTAATTCTTTTAATACAACTGAAAGTAATAATACGAATTTCAGAAATAATCTTAGATTTTTTTTAAATGCTAAAAAAGAAGGACGATACTTTACCGCCTCTTTTGAAAACGAGAATTCACGAAACGATTTAGATTCAAAGGTAAATTCATTGACCGTTTTTGCAGAAGGAACAAGTCCTGACGATTTGCGTAATCAAAATGTTACTCAGAAAAACAATAGAGATAAATATACAGGAAATCTTCAATATTTTGAACCAGTAACAGATTCGTTAAGACTGAATTTTTCAGTAATTACAGATTATGAAAAAACAAGCGATGATAAAAAAACATTCGACCGCAATGGTCAGGATATGGAATACGATGTCTTTAATGAATCACTTAGTAATTTTAACTCTTTTAATAGTTTTGGTGTGAACCCTAAAGTGGGTTTTAATATGAGCATAAAAAAACTTGATTTATCGGCATCTACAGGGACTTCTGTTATCAGGACAGAAAATCATGCATTTTATTTAAATGAAACAATAGATTTGAATAAAAATTATTTTATCCCAAACGGATCCATTAGTGCCAATTACAGCATTTCACAATCTCAGAGTGTATTAATGATGTATGAGCGTAAATATACAATTCCAAGTAGTAATCAGGTTTTGGCAGTTGCTAATTTAGATAATCCTTTAGTGGTTAGAACAGGAAATCCTAATTTAAAAGCTTCAACTTTTCATTTTTTGCAGACAGGTTATTCAAGTTATAATTTTGAATCAGATTCAGGTTATTTCCTTCATTTTAGTACTACCTATTTTGATAGTCAGATTGTGGGAGCTTCTGCTTATAACAGTTCAGGTAAGCAGATTTCAACTTTTGATAATGTTGAAGGTACATATGATATGTTACTGGCAGGAGAATGGAACAAAAGGATAAAGAAAGATGTGAATACTTTTGGACTGCGGTTTTCTATGTATGCTAATTATAATTTAAATAAAGGTTTTACAAACAACCAGCTGTATGAGGCAAAAGCATTTAGACTCAATCCCGGCTTTGGATTTACGTATGAATATGGTGAATTGTTAAATATCAAGCCGTATTATAATTTTACATATAATGACATTCGATATAATAATACCTCTTTAAGTTCAACTTCAAATACAACTCATAATTTTAATGTCGAAATAACAAACTTCTGGCCTAAGAATTGGGTTTTTGGAAACGACTTTGGTTACAACTATAATTCAAATATTTCTGGGCCATATAAAAGAGATTTTTATTTATGGAACACTAGTTTGTCCTACAAATTCGCGAAACAATTTACATTCAAAGTAAAAGTTTATGATTTGCTCAATCAAAATCAGAGCACTTCGAGAACCATTACTTCAACAGCTGTTGTTGATTCAGAAAGCAATGTTTTAAAGCGTTATATCATGTTTTCTTTATTGTATAAATTTAAAAATTTTGTAACCAATGAGAGTTAGTCTTTAGAAAGTAAATTAATTCTAAGATTAGTTTTTTGAAAAAAGCGATCTTTTTTTATTGCTGTTTCAAAATAAGTGATAACTTTGTAATGCAAAGTACTTTAATTATGAATCAAAAGCACCAAGAAGATTTAGCACATATTCGTTCCATGATGGAACGCTCTTCAAGATTTATATCATTAAGCGGACTTTCTGGAGTTTTCGCAGGTCTTTCGGCTTTAATTGGCGGAATCTATGTTTACCAGCTGTTTAAAGCAAACGGAATGGATTATTTAAATGATGAGCATAGATTGTATTCTGCCAATCTGGTATCAGAATTATTCTGGATTGGAATTACAATTTTAGTATTTGCATTTGCATTCGGAATCTTTTTTACTATTAGAAAAAGCCGAAAATATAATTTACCAATCTGGACATCGGCAACTAAAAAAATGGTATTCAACCTTGCTGTGCCCTTATTTGCAGGCGGGATATTCTGCCTGGCTTTAATGCATCATGGCTATTATGGTTTAGTAGCACCGTCTACTTTAATATTTTATGGATTAGCCGTTATAAATGCTGAAAAATATACATTTTCTGATATAAAATATCTTGGTTTTTCGGAACTGATTTTAGGATGTATTGCACTTTTTAATATAGGATATGGGTTGATTTTTTGGATTCTGGGATTCGGAATTCTGCATATCATATACGGATTAGTGATGTTCAAAAAATACAAATAACCCAATGGGAATTATTGATAAACTAAATAAAGATTTTGAAAGCCGTGTCAGACTGGGTATTATGTCCATTCTGATGGTTAACGACTGGGTAGATTTTACCGAGATGAAAACACTTTTAAATATCACCGATGGTAATTTAGCGAGTCATTCCTCAGCATTAGAAAAATCAGAATATATCGAGATTAAGAAAGAATTTGTGGGCAAAAAGCCTAAAACATCTTATCAGGTAACACCGCTTGGCCGCGCGGCGTTTAAAGAGCACCTTTCTTACCTCGAAAAATTAATGAAATCGTAGTAACTATATTTTTTTGTCTAATAACTTTGAAATGCAAAGTACTTTTAATTTTAGAATCATGAAAAAACATCAAATTATTTTAGCTTGTACAGTAATATTTACACTGCTTTTTTACAATCAGTCTCCTGGGGTTAATCTCTCAATTTTTGGGGTAATACTAACGCTTTTAATTAGTTACTTCTTTCAGGAGAAGTTTGTCGACAGGTCACACTTAGTTCTGGTTGTAACCTCTATTTTGTCTTGTTTTGCTTTTGCATGGTATGGAGATGCAGCTTCATTTTTTGCTTTAGCATTGTCAATTCTGTTTTTACAATTTAAAACCCACGATGGAGAACTTAAAATTGTACAGATTTTTCCATTGATATTCTTAAACGGAATTACATCGTTAGGACGAGTTTTTCTTTTTAACCAATGGCTTCCTGAACGAAAAATTCATAATGACTTTGCCAAGAGGATAGTGGCATTTTTTGTAATTCCGCTCCTGTTTTTAGGATTGTTTTTTATTGTTTACTCTTTCGGAAGCAATCATTTTTCATCATTATTTACAGATTATACTTTAGATATTGATATTTTTCAATTGATCTTAATCAGCATACTTGGATTTTATGTTTCATTCAGTTTCTGGAATTACTGGGTGCCAGATGTCTGTTATGAATTCAACCCAAAACTTAGCAGCGAATTCAGTAATATTTCTGAAGTAAAAAATCAAAGTACATTTTCATTTCTCGATTTGGATTTTGAAAGAAAAAGCGGTGAAATCACATTATTTCTATTGAATATTATGCTTTTGGTTTTCATAGGAACGTATAATTACGAACAGTTTTTTGAAGTAATCGAAAAAACGAACCTAAGTGCAGATACGCACGAACGTGTAAATGCAGTAATTTTTTCAATTCTAATGGCAGTCGGTGTAATCCTGTTTTATTTTAAAGGAGGTTTTAATTTTGATGAAAAAGCGCACTTACTAAAAAAACTTGCCAAAGTATGGATTGCCTTAAATGTGGTTTTGATTGTAAGTGCCATGATTAAAAACACAGAATATGTTTCGTTTTACGGTTTAACTTATAAACGTTTGGAAGTTTACGCTTTCTTAATTCTTGCCATTATAGGATTAGTTTATTCTTTTTTAAAAATAACAAAACAAAAAACAAATGCCTACCTGGTAAATCAGATGGTTTGGTATTTCTATGGTACCATTTTAATATGCAGTTTTTTTAATTGGGGAAATCTAATTACTAATTATAATATCTCAGTAAATAAAGGTGTGGAACCTAAATTTTTAAGCGGTTTGAACTTCAATGATGAATCTCGAAGAGAGTATTTTAAAAAGAATAACCTAGATGGACAATACCCTGAAGCAGTGAGAGAAGAAATGATAGGAAATTATCAGGCAGCAGGGTTTTTATCGAAGGCTTTATATTATGATTTTGTGGAAGTTAAGTGATAAAAATGTTAAGAAATCTTTATGGAAAATTAATTTATTTTTATAAAGATTTTTTTTACTTATAGCCTTGCTAATTAATTTCTATTATAAGATATTTGCTGACAAATTGTTAAAGTTAATATAAAATCTTAACCTGCAGAAAACTATGAAAAAAATTACTATGATTCTTTTTATAACATTCGCCGGCTTAACTGGTTTCGCCCAGAGAACAGCTGATGAAGTTTTAAAAATGAACTCAAAAATCGAAGATTTAATGCAAAATCCTATCACAGGGGTGATTGTTGTTAAAGAAGGGAATGTTGTAAAGGGGATCAACCCTGAAACTAAAGCAGAAGCTTGGAGTTTTGATGCTGATAAAGCTGTTGGTGAAGGAACTACACTTGAGGCATTAAGCAAATTAGACACAGACAACTTATTTGCAAGCAAAAGAATTTTAAAGAATATCGATGGTACTCCATACATTGAAGCTTTAGTGAACTACAAAACTGTTTTAATCAATACTCTTGATGGAAAAGTAGTTTACAATTCTGCTAACTATAAATACACTGTTTTTAACAGTCAATTTTTATATGGTGAAAACCAATATTTAGTAAAAGGTGCAGAAAACGGAAAAGTGATCGCGTCATTAATCGACCTTAATACAGGAAACGTATTATGGAAAACAGAGCAGGGAGATGCAAAAAGCGCATTTGCTTCGATGTTTACTTTTAAAGCAAACTTTTCTAACGAAGCAGAAGTAAGTGCTAATACAATCTATTCTCTTTACATGGGTAGATTATCTGCAATTGACAGAAATACAGGTGCTTTAAAATGGGTTGGAGAATTAGAATACACAAAAGTATTCCCAACTCAAAATGATAAAAACTTAGTTGTAATTAACAGCAAAGGATTAATTTCATTTAAACAATACTTAAACGTATTAGATGCTGAAACTGGAAAACCAATCTGGGAAGATGCTATCAAAACAAAATACATTGTTTATTTAGAAGACTGGGGAGATAAAATCCTGGTAGCTCACAACAGCGGATTCAATTTTTATAATTTAAAAGACGGATCTAAAGTTTGGAAAAAAGATGCTCGCGGCGACGGATTGAAAAAAGTAATTTCTATTGATGGTGATTACTTATATGTTGCTGAAAACGAAATGATGCTGATTGACAAAGACGGTCAGAAAAAATGGAAAAGCTTCATCGAAATTTCTGATGATAAAGAAGATGCAATTAACTATTTAGGTAAAGTTGATGATAAAGTTTTATACTTAACAGCTACTTATGGTAACATGGTAGATTATAAAACGGGTAAAAAATTATGGAGAGGAAACTTGAAATTCAACGCAAAACGTCCTTTATTAAACGTTTTTGACGAAGAAAATAATCAATTCTTAGTGTATAACGACGAAGAACTTTTCAAATTCAATACTACTGTAAAAGATAAACCGGACGCATTTGCAAAGGTTAATATCAAAAAAGAAAAAGAATTAAATTCTATCGAATTATTTTCATGGGGAGTAGCCCTTTCTGGACCTACAGAAGTTATGGGAGTAAGTAAAGAAGGAAAAGTTTTATACCACAGAATCTATACACAGCCAGGTGACGGAGGAAGAGCTTGGGGTCAAGCTTTAGCAACTGCAGGATCTATTGGTTTAGGAGTTTCTGCTGGATATAATGCTGCTGTAGGATCTGAGTGGAGAATGGTTTACATTGATCCGGCTACAGGACAGGAAACAGGTTCAAGTGTTATTAAAAAACAAAACGACAAACAATTAAACAGAGCAGCAAAACAAGCAGCAGGTTCTGCAGCATTAGCTGACGTTTCTAAAAGATTTTCACAGCGTTTTGATGCAATGAGACAAAGCCGTGATTTCTCTTATATCTTTGCTAAAGATGAGGCAACTCAGAAAAAAGTTTTAGTTAAAGTAAGAAAAGATGACGGAACAGAATTAGATAAAATCTTATTCGAAAACATGCGTCCAATCTATGAAGTAGATTTTGCTACGCAGTCAGTTTACTACATTTTTGAAAATGAATTAAGAATTTTTAACAACAAAATCTAATTCAAAATTTAAATAAAGCAAAAGGCGTATTGATATTCAATACGCCTTTTTTTATGAGAGAAATTAATTGTTGCCTCTTTTTTTAAATCTAGGATCATTTTTAGAAATAAACGTTGATCTTCGGCTTGGAGTTGGAGCTGCAGCTTTCGGAAGACTCGCTTCTTCAGTTTTACTCGAAGGTTCTATTAATTTATTTAATTCTTTAATTTCAGCATCGGTTAAATCACGGTAGCGCCCAACGGGAACATCCAGTGAGATATTAATGATTCTAATACGTTTTAAGGCCGTAACTTCATAGCCCAGATATTCAGACATTCTTCTAATCTGACGGTTTAATCCCTGCGTTAAAATAATCTTGAAAGTGTATTTGCTGATTTGCTCTACTTTACATTTTTTTGTGACAGTATCTAAAATAGGAACTCCATTACCCATACGCTGAATAAAACGTTCTGTAATAGGTTTGTTAACTGTAACTGTATATTCTTTTTCGTGATTGTTTCTGGCACGCAAAATCTTGTTTACGATATCACCGTCATTAGTCATAAAAATTAATCCTTCACTCGCTTTATCCAGCCTTCCAATTGGGAAAATACGTTTAGGATAATTAATATAATCGACAATATTATTTTTAACCTCTAAGTTTGTAGTACATTCAATTCCTACCGGTTTATTAAAAGCCAGATAAACCAATTTTTCGTGTTTTTCAACGATTAATTTACCGTCAATGCGTATTTCATCATCTGATGAAACTTTAGTTCCCATTTCAGCAGCTGCGCCATTTATTGTTACGCGTCCTTCTTCAATTAATCTATCGGCTTCACGACGAGAACAATAACCCGTTTCACCTATAAATTTATTAAGACGTTTTAAATTTTCTTCCATATTGCAAAAGTAGCTAAAATTTAGACTTCTTAGAATTTTAGATTTCAGACTTTATATTTAAAAGAAACCTTTGCCCCTTTGAGTCTTTGTTTACTTTGTTCCTTCAGAAGAAAAAAGAAACTCAATTACTTTGTCGTACAATTCATCATCATGCATTCCGTGGCCTAAACCGCTGGTTTCAATAAACTGGCTGTTTTTCCAATTACTGGCTATTTTTTTTCCTTCATCAAAAGCAACTATTTTGTCTGAAGTATCATGAGCAATAAAACCAGGGATAGTAAATTGAGATGCAAATTTTTGTCCTGAGAAATCTTCTAGTTTAAAATTAAAACGGTCCAGGAATTTGCTCTCTAAAAGAGAAAACATCTTGGTGTTTAAACTCAGCATTGAAAAATAATTGTCAATCAAAGTTTTTAATTCAGAAGGAGCGCCAAGAATTACCATTTTATTGATGCTCGTATTCGGAAATAAATATTGATGATAAACGCAGGCTGCGCCGCCAATAGAATGTCCAATTATAATTTCCGGCTGATATTTTTCGACTGCTTTATTGATGAATTCAGCGTAAAGAGGAATATTAAATTCTTTTCCGCTGCTTTGTCCGTGTGCTGGAGCATCAAGTGCTATAATTGTACTTCCGGATTTTTGAAGATGAGGCAGTGTTTTTTTCCATCTTGAGGAGTTGCTTTCCCAGCCGTGAACTAATAAAATTTTGGTTTCATTTCCTTTCCAGACATAAGTTTGAAAATGATGTTCATTGTGGTGAAAAATTTCTGTCTCTGTATTTTTTAAAACTTTTGGAAGTTTTTCTTTTTGTAATCTGCCTATTCTCGGCTGGCTGAAAAGTGCATAAGAAAGTTCCATAGCTTTTTGCGGACGAACATAACTCAAAAAATTAATGTAAGATCCAACTGATTTTAATGTGATGAACCGAATTCCTTTTTTAATTCCCAAAACTTAAATTTTTTCTAAAGATAAAAAAAGGTCTGCCACGAATTACACAAATGGGCACGAATTTTTTATTCTCAAACGAATAGATTAAAAAAATAATTTGTGAAAATTCGTGGAATTCGTGGCAAAATAAACGTAAAAAAAAAGTCCCGATTTAATCGGGACTTGATATTTAGAATTTTGAGAACAATTGTTCCATTTTTTCTTTTTCTTCTTCAGCTAATTGTGTGTCAACTAAGATTCTTCCAGAGTGTTCATCAGTAATGATTTTTTTTCTTGAAGCGATTTCAACCTGAGTTTGAGGCGGAATCGTGAAGAAAGATCCTGCAGAAGCTCCTCTTTCGATAGAAACTACAGCTAATCCGTTACGAACACTGCTTCTGATTCTGTTGTAAGCAGCTAATAATCTGTCTTCGATTTGTGCTGAATATTCAGCAGATTTCTCAGTTAAGAAAGTTTCTTCTTTCTGAGTTTCTGCCATGATAGCATCTAATTCAGATTTTTTATGTTTTAAATGAGAGCTTTTAGCATCAAGTTTTTCTTTTAAGTTAGAAATAACTTCTTTTTTATGCTCGATAGAAGCTTTCATTTCTTTGATTTGCTTTTCAGCCAATTGAATTTCTAATTCCTGAAATTCAACTTCTTTTGTCAAAGAATTAAATTCTCTGTTGTTACGTACTGATTCTTGTTGTTTTGTGTACTTTTTGATAACCTCTTTATGCTCCTCAATAGCAATTTTCTTTGCTTTGATTTGCTCCTCAATCACTTCAAGTTCACCTTTCAGTTTTTCTGAACGAGTGCTCAAACCTGCAACTTCATCTTCTAAATCTTCAACCTCTAAAGGAAGTTCTCCTCTAACGTTTCTGATTTCGTCAATTCTAGAGTCAATAAGCTGTAAATCGTATATTGCTCTTAACTTGTCCTCAACACTTAATTCTTTCGTATTCGTCATATTCTATAAGTACTTAACTGGATTTGTATTTTCTTCTGATAAAATGATCGCAAAATTAAGAATTTTTTTTCGAAGATAATCAACAATATAGTTTTTTGTATAGCGTTCACTCTCAAAATGACCAATATCTGCCAAAAGTAACTTATTTTCGGCTTCATAAAACTGATGATACTTTAAATCAGCGGTTAAAAAAGCATCGGCTCCAGCCTGAATTGCATTTTTAATGGCAAAACTTCCAGATCCGCCCAAAACGGCTACTTTCTTTATTTTTTTTCCTGTAAAAGCCGAATGTCGAATACCTCTTGCAATCATAATATCTTTTGCATACAAAAGAAATTCTTTTTCATCCATTTCATTTTCAAGTTCGCCAATCATTCCTAAACCAATATTTTGATGTGCGTTTTGCAAATCGTAGATTTCATAAGCGACTTCTTCATAGATATGATTGGTTAAAAGTGCTTTTAAAACTCTGGATTGTAAATGTTTTTCAAAAATAACTTCGATTTTTATTTCAGTTCCGGTGTGTAATTTTCCTTTTTCGCCGATAACCGGATTGCTTTTTTCGTTTCCTTTAAAAGTAAAAAATCCTTCAGAGTTAAAACTGCAGTTATCATAATTTCCAATTGTTCCTGCGCCGGCTTCAAACATCGCATTGCGGACTTTTTCTGCATTATCAGGTACGGTATAAGTAACTAATTTTTGAATAAACTGCTGTTTTGGAATTAAAATCCTGGTATTGATTAAACCCAATGCATGACTGAAAATTTTATTAACGCCTTGCGAATGGTTGTCTAAAGCAGTATGAACGGCATAAATAGCAATATCATTTTTGATAGCTTTTAAAATGGCGCGTTCAACATAATTTTTGCCTGTAATTTTTTTAATTCCTGAAAATAGAATTGGATGAAAACAAACAACAAGATTACAGTTTTTGGTTTTTGCCTCCTCAATTACATTTTCCAATGCATCATGGCAGACTAAAATTCCGGTACTTTCTGTTTCCGGATTACCAACTAAAAGGCCGACATTATCAAAATCTTCTGCATAGGCCAGAGGCGCCATTTCTTCTAGTACGGTTATTATATCTTTGATTTTCATGTAAATTATTGTTTCAGGTTTCAAGTTTCAGGTTTTTTATGTTGTGTAAATTGAAACTTTAAAACAAATTAACGAAAAAAAAAAGTTTTTTGAGACCTATTTCGATCAAGGGTTTCTTGTTTTGGAATATATACTAATTATTATACATTATTTGTACTATTAATATATATTATTTATACTAAGTATACGATTTTGTATATTTGTAATTCTAAATCATAAGTCATGACTACAATAAAAATTGACGAGAAAACGAAAACAGGAAAAGCATTTATGGCTATGTTTGAGACGTTTTTTAAAGGTGTTGAAGGCATTGAAATAGTTGAGCCAGATTATGGGCAGGTTAATGAGGAGCCAAGTATTTATAGTTCTGAATTTGTTGAGAAAGTTAAAAAAGCAGAAGAAAATATTAAAAACGGTGAAACAACAACGCTAAATCCAGATGATATATGGGGAAGTTTAGGGTTGAAGTAACTAAGGTGGCCAATCAGGACATTGAAAAACACAAAAAATCAGGAAATAAAATTTCTATTAAAAATATTGCTAAAATTTTAATCGATCTTACAGAGAATCCATATGAAGGTTTTGGAAATCCAGAACCATTAAAATATGAATATTCAGGATTATGGTCAAGACGTATTAACCAAAAAGATCGGTTAATTTATCGTGTAGATGACGAAGTTGTAACTGTATTTGTAATTTCTGCAATGGGTCATTATTCAGATAAATAATTCTATGAACTTACTTCGAAAAATACTTTTTCCATTTGCCATTTTATACGGATTGATTACCAGCATCCGTAATTTTCTTTTTGATAAAGGAATCCTGAAATCAACTTCATTCGATTTGCCGGTTATAGCTGTTGGAAATCTGAGTGTAGGCGGAACCGGAAAAACTCCTCAAATAGAATATTTAATTCGGTTATTATCTAACAAATATAGAGCAGCCACTTTGAGCCGCGGTTATAAAAGAAAGTCTGAGGGTTTTGTTCTGGCCGATGAAAATTCTAATGCCGAAATTCTGGGAGATGAACCTTTTCAGTTTTATCAAAAATTTCCAGATGTTCAGGTTGCCGTTGATGCCAATCGTACTAACGGAATCACGCAATTGCTTTCGCAGAATGTAAAACCGCAGGTTATTTTATTAGATGATGCTTATCAGCACCGAAAAGTAAAAGCGGGATTTTATATTTTATTGACTTCTTATGATGATTTGTATGCAGATGATTTTATGCTTCCAACGGGAAATTTAAGAGAAAGCAGGAGCGGAGCAAACAGAGCCAATATTGTTGTGGTTACAAAATGCCCAAAAAATCTATCAGAAGAAAAACAAACCGAAATTCGTTTGAAATTAAAACTAAGCTGCTCTCAGCAGATCTTTTTTACTTATATCGATTACGATGTTGAAATTTATGGTAAAGATGAAAAAATATCGGTTGCAGAAATTAAATCAGAATCGAAATTACTTTTGGCCGGAATTGCAAAACCTAAACCATTTTTTGAGTATTTAAAAAATGAAAATGATGAATGCTTAACCTTTCCTGATCATCATCATTTTTCTGATGCCGACTTAGAATCGATTCGAAACAAAGCAAATGGCAGAAAAATAATTACAACCGAAAAAGATTATGTCCGTTTAAAAGATTCGAAGCTGGTTTCACAATTGTATTATCTGCCCATAAAAAGCACATTTATAAATCACCAGCAAAATTTTGACGTTTCGATTTTACAGTATATAAAAGAAAACTTAGTGCCTTAGCAGCTTTAAAGAATCAATCAAAGAATTTAGCAATTGTACTGTAAAATACATCAGGTACAAAAGGCTTGGTAATAACATCATTCATTCCAAACGATAAAAGCATATCTCTGTTTTCGTCCAGAGAAATAGCTGTTAATGCAATAATTGGAGTAGTTTTATCAAATTCCCTAATTTGCTGAGTAGCTGTAGTTCCGTTTATTCCTGGTAAATGAACATCCATTAAAATCATATCAAAACGTTTTACTTTTAAAAGCTCAACTGCCTCTTCGCCATTGTCCAGGATTTCGCAGGTAATCGCTTTGTTTTCAAGCATTTTTCTTGTTATCATTTGATTGATTTTATTGTCTTCAATCAACAGAATTGATTTATGCTTAAGCTGTTTGTCATTATATGGTTTTTCTTCTGTAACTGCTTCCAATGGTTCGTTATTAATTTTAAAATTTAATTTAAAAGTAAAAGTCGATCCTTTGCCAACTTCACTTTTTAGTTTGATTTCGCCCCCTAAAAGTTCAATTAACTTTTTAACAATCGTAAGCCCTAAGCCCGTTCCGCCATATTTTCTATTGACTTCAATAGAACCTTGCGAGAAGCTTTCAAAAACAGTCTGCAGTTTATCTTCAGGAATACCAATTCCGGTATCTACAATTTCAAAATAAACAGTTGCGTTTTCGTCTTCTTCTGCAAATAATTTTGCAATAACACTAACCTGTCCGTTTTGAGTAAATTTTAGGGCGTTGTTAATTAGGTTTAATATAATTTGGGATAATTTTGTTGGATCACCAATCAAGATGTCAGGAATTGCTTTGTCGATCTCAAGATTGAAGTAGTTTTTATTGGCCGTTGCGAGTTCTTTGAGAGAACTCTGAATATTAAAAAGCAATTCTTTTAAATTGAAACTAATGTTCTCGACTTCAACTTTTGTAGAATCGATTTTGTTGATTTCGAGAATTTCATTGATAAAAGTGGTTAAATAGTTCCCTGAGAATTTTAACGAC
The DNA here is from genome assembly GCF_052044235.1 of Flavobacterium sp. 22659. Lineage (NCBI taxonomy): Bacteria > Pseudomonadati > Bacteroidota > Flavobacteriia > Flavobacteriales > Flavobacteriaceae > Flavobacterium > Flavobacterium sp. 22659. Next base: position 209,013 of record NZ_JBQEMU010000001.1, on the reverse strand, counting down.
TCTAAATATTTTAATTGTGCCTTTTTTGGATTGTCTTCCAGAAGTAAATGGGTAATTCCGTTGATCGCATTTAGCGGAGTCCGGAGTTCATGACTTACAGTTGATAAAAATTCAGATCTTGCTTTTGATGCTTTTTCGGCTTTGTTTTTAGCCAGGATAAGCTCTTTGTTTTTTTCTCTTAAAAGCAGATTATTTTGATTACGAATAATATTGTTTTTGTATAAAGCTAAACTTAAGAGCGATAAAATAGAGATTAAGGCAATTGCCAGAATGCTTACTAATTTTGAATACCGATAGGTTTTTAACTGAATTTTTTCTTCGCTTTCCCTTTTAATGGTATTGTTTAGGGTTTGATTTTTTTTGAATTTTTCAAATTCATTAAAATCAATTTTCGCATTTTTTAGTTTTAAGATATAATTCTCTAATTGGTAATGCTCATCTAAATACGAGTAGGCCAGGTCGTAGTTTTTATTTTGCTTATAGTACCGGCTTATTGCTAAGACAATTTTTGATTTTTGAGCCAGATCGTTTGTTTTTTCATTGTAATCTAAAGCTTTATCAAAATAAATCAAGGCAGAATCGTTGCGTTTTAACTGAGTTTCAATTAATCCGAGTTGATAATACGATTTGATTTTTGTTTTTATTACAGATGAATTATCTGGTTTTTTTATTATTTTTTGAAAAGTTTTAAGGGCTAACGGATAGTTTTTATTTGCTTTAAACGCCATTGCTTTCTGAAAGTTCAAAATTTCAGAACTGTCTATTACGCCAAGCTCTTTTAAGAGTTTCTGAGCTTTTAGGTAATAAATATCAGCAGTTTTATAGTTTCCTTGTGCAGTATTTGCTGCGCCAATATAGTGAAGGGCTAAAATTTTAGTGCAGGTTGGTTTTATACTGTCAAAAGAAGCTGCGCTTTTATGAAAGTTTTTTAAAGCTTCATCGTATTTCCGCTGATTGTAATATATTTTGCCAAGCTTAAAAGTCTGATTGCCTAAATCTTCGGGAATGTGGTTTGTTTCGCAAAAATCAATAGATTTTTTTGTTAAAAGAACTGCTTCATTGTATTCTTTACTATTCAGTTTTTTATTTGCCAGTTTGTTATAATAGGAAATACTGTCTGTATTCTGTTTGGTTTGAGAATACAAAAATGGATTTAAAAAACAAACAACAATTAAAAGATAGTAGTACTTCATGTATGGCAGCGCTTTTACAATGAATCTTATGTTTTTCTTATCAGTAAAATCAAATCGATTAATCGTGATGAATAGCCAATTTCGTTATCGTACCAACCTACAACTTTTACCATTTTGTCTATGACAGAAGTAAGCTGTGCGTCGAACAAGCACGAATGTGTATTGCCAATTATATCAACAGAAACGATAGGATCTTCTGTGTAATCTAATATTCCTTTTAAATTTGTTTTTGAGGCTTTTTGAAATGCAATGTTAATTTCTTCAATAGTAACAGCACGTTTAACATTGAACGTGATGTCTGTCAATGAACCATCGGGAACAGGTACACGAATACCGCATCCCCCGATTTTTTCGTGCAATTTAGGAAAAATTTTCGTTAATGCCTTAGCTGCACCTGTTGTTGTAGGAACAATCGACTGACTGGCTCCTCTCGCACGGCGTAAATCCTTATGCGGCTGGTCGTGAAGACTTTGGTCTGTCGTAAAAGAATGTATTGTGGTGATGTAAGCCTGCTCAATTCCGCACAGTTCTTCGATGATTTTTATCATCGGCGCAGCATTATTTGTAGTACAGCTTGCATTAGAAACAATATTTTCTGTTCCGTCTAATATATTTTCGTTTACACCAAGAACAACTGTTTTAATTGTATCAACTTCTGATGGGGCAGAAAGTATCACTTTTTTTGCTCCGGCTTCAATATGGGCATTTAATTCTTCATGTGTTTTGTATTTCCCTGTCGATTCAATTACAAAATCTATCGAATGACTTTTCCAGTCCAGATTTGAAATACTTTTTTCATGAAAAAATAAATAATGTTTTTCGTTTACGATAATTCCTTCTCCGTCAAAACTTACAGGAAAAGGAAGAACTCCATGAATACTGTCGTATTTTATTAAATGCGACATGGTTTTATTATCTGCAATATCATTAATTGCAACAACTTCAATTTCAGGATGATTTATAAGAAGACGAAATAAATTTCTTCCAATTCTTCCAAAACCATTAATAGCAATTCTTGTTTTCAATTTCTTGTTTATTCGTTTAACTGTTTAATCGTTTAATCGGTTTTACAATTAAACGATTAGACGATTAAACTTTATTCTATAAAATGTGTTTTTGTGCTTTGTATGAAGAACGAACAAGAGGGCCGCTTTCTACATGACGGAAACCTAATTCTATACCGTATTTTTCGTATTTAGCAAACAATTCAGGAGTAATGAATTCTTTTACCGGCAAATGTTTTTTAGTTGGCTGTAAGTATTGGCCAATCGTAACAACATCAACATTTGCATCACGTAAATCTCTCATTGTCTGGTACACTTCTTCCTCGGTTTCACCAAGTCCAAGCATAATTCCAGATTTGGTTCTGTTTATTCCTTTTTCTTTCAGGTAGCGTAAAACTTCTAAGCTTCTGTCGTATTTCGCCTGAATACGTACTTCGCGCGTTAAACGACGAACAGTTTCCATATTATGCGAAACTACTTCAGGATTTGCTTCAACAATTCTGTCAATGTTTCTTTCAATTCCCTGAAAGTCCGGAATTAAAGTTTCAAGAGTAGTATTTGGGTTCATTCTGCGGATGGCTTTTACAGTTTCCATCCAAATGATAGAACCGCCATCTTTTAAATCATCTCTGTCAACACTTGTAATTACAGCGTGTTTGATATTCATGATTTTAATAGAACGTGCTACTTTTTCAGGTTCGTCCCAATCTACCGTTTCGGGTCTTCCGGTTTTAACACCGCAAAAACCGCAAGAACGTGTACAAACGTTTCCTAAAATCATAAAAGTTGCCGTTCCCTCACCCCAGCATTCTCCCATATTTGGGCAGCTTCCAGAGGTGCAAATTGTATTTAAACTGTATTTATCAACTAAACCGCGCAGTTCAGTATATTTTTGTCCAATAGGTAATTTTACCTTCAACCATTTTGGTTTTGCAGGTGGTATGTTTTCAATGACTGTTTCCATATATCATAAATCTGAATACAAAGATACGGAATGTAGTTTATTTGGAGATGCTAATTTAGTTTTCGTTTGCTTTTTACACATTCTCATTGCATTTAAAAATAGTAAGTTCAAATATTAATTATTTGTATTTATAGAGTTTTTATGGTTTATTTTTTTATTCTTCTTTAATATTTTGATGTTTTAGTCTGATTTTTAAAATTTTAAATCCTGTCTTATTCTATTATAAATTTGACGTTTTTGGGTCATGTGAAATTTATGCTGTAGTAATTTTGTTGTTAATTTAAAGTTTAATAACATGAAAAAAAGATTTACTGTATTAGGAATTTTATTGGCAGCTTTTAGTTTTACTCAAATGAATGCACAAATACTTTCAGACAAAGCTATGGGAGCTTTGAGTAAAGGGGTGTCAGGATTTACTTTTAGCGACGCAGATGCTGCCGCTTTAGCTAAAGAATCAATTGCTGAAATGGATGCAAATAATCCTGTTGCAGGACCTGAGGACGGCTATTCAATTCGATTGAATCGTGTATTTGGAAAACATATTTCAAGTGAGGGAGTTACTTTAAACTATAAAGTTTATTTAGTAAAAGATATTAATGCTTTTGCCTGCGCAGATGGAAGTGTGCGTGTATTTGCCGGTTTAATGGATATAATGGATGATAATGAACTGCTTGCCGTTATTGGACATGAAATTGGCCACGTAGTAAATCATGATTCAAGAGACGCTGTAAAAGCGGCTTATAAAAAAGAAGCTTTACTAGATGCAGCTTCATCGCAGTCAGGAAAAATTGAGACTATGACAAAATCTCAATTGGGACAAATAGGAAGCGCAATGATTGACAGCAAACACAGCAGAAAGCAGGAATCTGAAGCTGATTCATTTTCGTATGATTTCATGAAAAGAAATGGTTATGATGTAAATGCTGTAGAAGCAGCGTTTAGAATTCTTCAAAATTTAAGTGAAGGAGCAGAGGCTTCTTTTATGACCAAAATGATGAGTTCACACCCTGATTCTGGAAAAAGAGCAGATGATGCTAAGAAAAAAGCAACAAAAGATGGTTTGTATAAAGCTTATGTACAGCAGAAAATTGATAATACTGCACCCGTAAAAGCAAAAACACCAGCCAAAACTACTGCTAAAAAGACAACTGCAAAAAAGAAATAATTTTTCTATAAAACCTAAAAACGGCAAATTCCCTAAGAACTTGCCGTTTTTTTTGCTTCAAGGTTACAGCTATCAATAATAGCAGCAAATAGTTATAAGCTCATTTAAAATTTATACCTTTAATTTGTTGAAAAAACAAGTTCTGAGTGAAATGAAATAGCATTTTGTTATGCTACATTTGTTGTTAAATTGTAATTATAAAAAACATGAAAAAGAAAATTATAATAGCAGGATTCTTATTTGCAGCATTTGGTTTTACAAATATGAATGCGCAGATTAATTTAGGTGATAAAGCAATTGGAGCCCTTCAAAAAGGTGTTGCCAGTTTTACGCTGAGTAATGCAGATGCTGCCGCTTTGTCTAAAGAAGCAGTTCGCAAATTAGATTCGACTAATGAAGTAGCAGGACCAAATGACGGTTATACTTTAAGATTAAACCGTGTTTTTGGAAAGCACACTGCCGGTGAAGGTTTTACCTTAAACTATAAAGTTTACAAATTAAAAGAAGTAAATGCTTTTGCAACTGCTGACGGAAGTGTACGTGTATATTCAGGTTTAATGGATATTATGGATGATAATGAATTGCTTGCAGTAATTGGTCATGAAATTGGTCACGTTGCTAATAACGATTCAAGAGACGCCATGCGTGCCGCTTATCAAAAAGAAGCTTTAATTGATGGCGTTTCTTCGCAGTCAACAAAGGTTTCAGCAGTAACAGACAGTCAGTTAGGAAAAATAGGAAGTGCTTTAATCGATAGTAAACACAGCCGTAAACAAGAAACTGAGGCAGATTTATACTCGTACAATTTCTTGAAGAAAAATGGTTATAACGTAAATGCAGAAGAATCTGCTTTTAGAATTTTGGCAAAAATGAGTGAAGGAGCTGAGGCTTCATTTATTGATCAAATGATGAGCTCTCACCCAGATTCTAAGAAAAGAGCTGATGATGCTAAAGCAAGAGCTGAAAAAGACGGTGTTTACAAACCATACGTACAGCAAAAAATAGACAATACAGTTCCGAAAGCAGCGACTGTGAAAAAAACAACTACTACAAAGAAAACTACAACGAAGAAAAAATAGTTTTTAAGAAAATAAAAAACGGCAGATTTAAATCTGCCGTTTTTTTATGCTTCAAATTAACCTAAAACATGATGTGCCAAAACTTTTTGAACATCATACACATTTACTGATTTATTAAATTGTTTTACAATGCTTGGGTTTAATTCGCTCGAAACCCAGATTTTTAATTCAGCATCAAGATCAAAAGTTCCTGCTGTTTCTATGCTGAATCGGGTAATGCTTTTGTAAGCAATAGATTTGTATTCGGTTTTGCTTCCTGTTAATCCTTGTACATCAACCAGGATTAATCTTTTGTTGGTAAAAATAAAAGTGTCACGGATTAGTTTAAAACCCATTTCAATTTCCTCGTTATCTGTTAAAAGCTGACCGTATTTCTTTAGTAAATCTTCCTGGCTTACAGTTCCTGCGTTGCCCATAAGAGCTGAAAATATTCCCATTTTATTTGTTTTAATTTTGATTAATTTTTTTAGTGTCTTGTAAAAGTAAATAAAATAGAGAATAAAAAATTGTTTCTAACCATTAAGAGATTAAGAAAATTAAGGTTTAATAAGTGCTTAATTTTTTTAATCTCTTATGGCGGATTTTTATATAAAAAAAGCAGAACCGAAGTTCTGCTCTTGTATTTTTATTCTGGTTGTGTTTGTATTGTTATTGGAAGATTGTAGGCAGTTCTAACTGCTTTTCCGTCAATCATTCCCGGAGCCCATTTTGTTTTTAATGATTTTAAAACTCTAACAGCTTCTTTTCCTAATCCATAACCCGGATCGTTTTTAACTAAAATATCAGTCATTGAACCGTCTCTTTCGATTACAAAAGAAACGTAAACACGTAAAGTTCTTTCTTCATCCAATTCTGGTCGGGTAAAATTTTTGCCTACATAAGTGTAGAAATTTTTTATCCCGCCCGGAAACTCTGGCATTTTGTCTAATGCAGCAGGCGTATAAGGTCCTTGAACTACAGGTGTGTCAATTTCACCAGTTCCTGGGCCTCCAGTTGTCGGCATTGTATTAACGCCTGTTCCAGGTCCGGCAGTAGTGTTGTCTACAACAGGAGTGTTTTCTCTGTTTGTTGCAATTTCTGTAACTGCTTGATCAGCATGAGTAATAACAGGATTTGTTAATTGAGATGAAGTAACAGGAGCTTGTGATGCAGGCTCTTGTTTTTCTACAGGAGGTGCAATGTACTCTTCAACTTTGGGTTTCACAATGTCGTTAAGATCAGTTACTACTAAAGGCTTGTAAATTACCGGTTCTGTATCAACAGCATTATCAATACTAAATTTATTAACCAGCATCGATACACTTCCCACGGCTGTTAGTAATAACAAGGCCATAAACAACGCATTGACAGTTGTTTTAGAATTTTCTTGGCGTAATTGATACGCTCCGTACTCTTTGTTTTTGTTTTCGAAAACAAGATCGGTCCACTTGCTTTCATAGATGCTTAATTTAGACATGATTTTTGGATTTTAAGGTTAAGTAACTTTAAATCATACGCGTAAAGGAGTTGGGTTTTAGCAAACAACGTAGAAGTTGTTGTTTTAGTGTGTGAATAGATAGTTTTTTAAGAAAAAATGCGATTATAATTTAATCTTTTCTTAAAGATAATAAATTATCTATTACGATTGATGATTTCTGCTAACAATTTTTTAGCGCGTAGTATTTTTACTTTAACATTACTTAAAGGTTCGTCAATCTTGTCAGCAATTTCCTGATAAGACAATTCCTGAAAGTAGCGAAGCTGGATTACTTCCTGATAATGGGGCTTTAATTCTTTAATGCATAAAAGCAAACGAGATAGATTTTGCTCTTTAATTAATGCATCTTCTGCAGATGGAGTAGTGTCGGCAATATTATATGCCTGCTGGTCTTCTGTATCAGTGATTTCGATAAAAAGGCTGGTTTTCTTTTTACGCAGTAAATCAATATATACATTTTTTGCGATGGCAATAAGCCAGGTATTAAACTGAAATTCGGGATTGTACGAAGCTATTTTGTCAAAAGCCTTAGAAAAAGTTTCTATCGTAACGTCTTCAGCAGTGGTTTCATTTTCTGTACGTTTAAGCATAAAGCTGTAAACTTCATTCCAGAAATAATCTAATAAAAAAGTAAAGGCGACCTGGTCACCTTTTTTTGCTTTTTCTATTTTAGAATTTATTTCCAATATACAGGTTTTGAAAAAATATTAGTTATAAAGATATTAATTTGCGTTAATATAAGCGCTATCTCTACAATAGGAAACCAGATTTTAATATCTTTTTCCTTTAATTTTCCGGCAGAAAATCCAATTACAGTCCAAACTACTGTGTATCTCGTTGCCAAAATAGCCACAACAGCAATCCATTGAAATTGAAAAGCCAGTAAAACAATAACTGATAAAAAGAAAAATAATTGTGAACAGAAGAAAAGTCCTAATTGAAATTTATCAAAAAACTTATAATGTTCTGCTGTAGAAATATGTCTTCTTTTTTGAGTAAACCAATCTTTAAAAGATTCTTTTGGATTTGAATATGTAAAACTTTCCGGATTATACGATATCGTAGTGTTTGATTTATTAGCTGCCTGATTTATAAATAAATCATCATCGCCTGAACGAACCTGAATATGATCGATAAAACCATTTACATTAAAAAACTCTTCTTTTTTATAGGCTAAATTACGTCCCACTCCCATGTACGGAAGTCCTGCTTTTGCCCATGAAAAATATTGAACTGCTGTTAAAACAGTTTCAAAACGAATTATTTTGTTTAAAAAAGAACGCTCTCTTTTTTCGTAACCTCCATATCCTAAAACAATAGTTTTACTTTCTGTAAATTGAGAAGTCATAGAAGTAATCCAGTCTTTTGATGTTGGATAACAATCAGCATCTGTAAATAAAAGGTATTCTTTTTTGGCAGCCTTAATTCCCAGTGTCAATGCGTATTTTTTATTTCCCCAAAAGGCTTCGTTGTTTTCAACTTTAACCAGACGAATGTTTGGGTATTTTTGCTCAAACTCTTCAAAAACTTCCAAAGTTTCGTCGCTTGAAGCATCGTCAATTAAAACAATTTCAAAATCAGGATAATTTTGTTCGGCTAATAACGGAACAAATTTCTTTACATTTTCTTCTTCATTTTTTGCGCAGACAATTACAGAAACCGGAATGTTTTTTGGTGTAACTTCTTGAGGTTTAGCAAAAGCAAACTTTCCAAAAATTCCTAAATAGTAGAAAAGTTGAATAAAAACAACAGCAATAAAGAAGTAAAATAAAGTTATAAGCATATAGTTTTAATGTCTGTTAGTACTTGAATTTTTGCGAGAACAAATGTAGTTATGAATTCCTAATTTTCAATGTTTAATGCCAATTTACTTTCGGCATTTTGACATTTCTTTTGCAACAGCAATAGACTGAGGGTTTTCGGTTTTCTCTAATTCTGAAATTATGTTTTTATAATTATGATCGTCGCGGTTTTGAGAAAGTTTTTTAGTGGCCTGAATCTCATCAATTTCAATTTCAAGACCAAAAATTCCTCTAGCTTCGCGCATTGTTTTATCTGATAAATTTTCAACACGAACCGGATTTGCAGAATTTGCTTCGTATTTGTCAACTAATTTTTTGAGCTGGTCTACAGAGGTATCGTAATCAACTATTTTGATTCTTCCGTAAACATGTACGGCTATGTAATTCCAGGTAGGCACATTTTCATGGTCGTACCAGGAGGACGAAATGTAACTATGCGGACCGGAAAAAACGGCTAAAACCTGATCGTTTGCTGCAAAACCTTCAGCCTGCGGATTGAGTTTAGAGATATGACCTTCCAGAATTTCTTTTCCCTCAGCATTAATTCCTAATTCCATTGGAATATGCGTGGCGTATAATTTCCCGTTGGTTTGATTAATCAGGATTCCAAAACTATTTTCTTTTAAAAATGTTCTGATTTCTTCCTGATTTTCATTTTTGTATAAATCTGGTGTGTACATTTTCTTGTTTTTATATCAAAGACTTCCCAAAACAAATTGCCTCTGGTCTGTCAATATATTTTCCATAATTTGGAATTATATTGTATTGTTGTTTTTTGTAAAATTCTACGGCTTCGACATTTTTTACTCTGGTTTCTAAAACTAATTCGGTAAAGCCAATTTTCTTTGCTTCTTTTTCCAGAAATGCCAGAATAGTCTGCCCGATTTTCTTTCCCCGAAACTTTGAATACATTCGTTTTACCTCGCCAATATTTCCTTCAATTGGTCTTATTGCACCGCATCCTATAATTTCATTGTTTAATTCTGCTGCGACAAATACAAATTTTGCATTATTGTTCTGCCAGTCTGTAAACGAATTTCTGCCGTCACTTCCAAAACGAAGATAGAGATTTGCAGACAATTCTTCGAGAATTGGAGCTGCTTTTTCATCATCCGGGTTTATTATTTTTATGGAAATGTCTTCTGTCATTATGCAGAATAAAAAATGATAAATTATTAAAAGATATTTTTAAATTACATTCACTTCGGCTTCAATCTTAATTCCGAAGGTTTCAAAAACAGTTTTTTGAACTTCTTTTGAAACATTCAATATTTCCTGACCTGTAGCATTTCCATAATTAACCAAAACCAAAGCCTGGTTTTTATGAACTCCGGCATCGCCAAAACGTTTTCCTTTAAAACCAGCTTGCTCGATAAGCCATCCAGCAGGAACTTTTACTTCGGTTTCTGAAACTTCGTAAAATTTCATTTCAGGGAATTTTTTGTGGATTTGCTCGAAATCAGATTTCAATAAAATTGGGTTTTTAAAGAAACTGCCGCTGTTTCCCAGTTCTTTCGGATCCGGAAGTTTACTTTGTCTAATCGCAATTACAGCATTGCTTACATCTTTTAGAGTTGGTTCTGAAATGTTGTTTTTAGCTAACTCAGCCAAAATATCGCCATACGATGTATTAATTTTATGATTGCGTTTTGTCAATTTATAAATAACCGAAGTGATAATAAACTGATCTTTTACTTCATTTTTAAAAATGCTTTCGCGATATCCAAAATTACATTCAGCATTAGTGAAAGTTTTAGTTTCCTGAGTTTCGATGTTTATGGCGTTGCAGGAAACGAAAGTGTCTTTAATTTCAGTTCCATAAGCGCCAATGTTCTGAACAGGTGTTGTGCCTACATTTCCGGGAATTAGAGACATATTTTCTAATCCGCCAAAATTATTATCGATTGTCCAAAGAACGAAATCATGCCACGTTTCGCCTGCCTGACTTTCTACCCAGACAAAATCATCGTCTTCTTTAATTATTTCTTTGCCTTTTAAATCAATATGAATAACCAATGCGTCTATATCTTTGGTCAAAAGCATATTGCTTCCGCCGCCAAGAATGAACTTTTTTTCGTTTTTATTTTCTTTTAAAATGGTTTTCAATTCTTCAACAGAATGTACTGCTATGAATTGTTTGGCTTTGGCTTCGATACCAAAAGTGTTGTAATTTTTTAAAGAAAAATTGGATTGGATTTCCATATATAAAAGCTTTTTAATCTGGGTTCAAAAGTAAGGATTATAATTTTTGGTTTTACCGCAAAGACATAAAGTTTGCAAAGTCAGCTAAGTTTTTCTGCTGCAGATTAGCACAGCTTAAAAAAAAATGTTGAAATGGGTTAAATCCTAATCTTCGACCGGGTTTTTAGAATCTTTATTTTACAGCTTCAATAAATTGCTGCATTTCTTTCATAGTACCAATTGTAATTCTGGTCCATTTTCCGTTTTCTTCGTAGATTTTAGTTCCCTGTATGTTGTTATTCTCTAATTGTTTAAAGTAATCTTTTTTGTAGTTGTCTAGAGAAAAATAGATAAAATTGGCTTGAGAAGGAATGCAGGTTAAATTTAGTTTGGTAAGCTGCTCGATAGTATATTTTTTGACTTCCTCATTTGCAGTTTGCACTTGCTGAATAAATTTATCGTCATTTAATGAGGCTAGAGCAGCGGCTGTTGATACTGAACTGACAGATAAATTAGGAGACGATTTTAAAGCGCTGAGTTCGTCAATTGTTGATGCAGCAGCAATGGCATAACCAATTCGCGCGCCGGCTAAACCGTACATTTTTGAAAAAGTTTTAGTGATAATTAAATTTTGGTTTTCTATTACAAGACCGCTCAGAGATTTTTCTTTCGTGAAATCAAGATAAGCTTCGTCAACAAAAACAATTATATTTTTAGGTACTTCTTTTACAAAAGCAACCAGTTGCTCGTAATTACAGATTGTGCCCGTTGGATTATTAGGATTGCAGATGTAAATCATTTTTGTATCTGAATCAATTGCTTTTAACATTGCTGTTAAATCATGTTTTTTATCTGCGGTTAACGGAACCGTAATTTTTTTGAGTCCTAATTTCTCAAAAGGAAATGTCCAATAGTTAAAGGTTGTTTCGACAAGTATAAAATTTCCCTTTTTTAAAGCGGTATATTGAAGAACTAAATCTAAGATTTCTGTTGAACCGGCACCTAATAGTATATTGTTGTCTGAAACACTGTTCTTTTTTGCAATAAGAGATATCAATTCTCCTGAAAGATCCCAGCCGTATCGATTACTGCTGTTGACGCTTTTTTGCATGGCAGTGCGGGCGAGTGGAGAAGGACCATACGGATTTTCATTTGATCGTAATAATATGGGAGATTTATTTAAATCTAAAGAAACATAGTTTTCTGCTGACGGATTTGCAAATGTTTCAAATTGAGTAAAGCTTAATCCGATTGCGCCTAAACCTATTTGTTTTAACCAGTTTCTTCTATTGCTCATATTATTTAAGAATTAAATTAGATAATTCATTTTTAATAATATGTCGTTGAGATTGAAAAAAAGTTACGATGGTTTTTTTACCGCAGATTTGCAAAGATTAGAACGATTGGTTAAAAACTGTTTAATCTAATAATCTGTGGCTGAATTTTAGGTTAGTTATTTCGAGAATCCAACAACTCATGATATCGATCAGCAATAACCTTCATATTAGTATCATAATTCGCATTTTTCTCAACAAACTTTCTATTTCTTAAAATAGCCTGATTTCTGGACTCAGCATTTTCAAATGACCAGATCAATTCATTGGCGAGCATTTCGATATTGTCAATTTCAATTAATTGTCCGTTTTCACGATGTGTAATCCAGCTCTGGTTTCCGGGAATATCAGAAACAACAGGGTAACAATTACAAGCCATTGCTTCAAATAATGATGCCGAAACGCCTTCGGTAATTGGCATGCTGATATAGATATTGGATTGCTGTAATAGTTTTGGAAGTTCTGTATTTGGGATTCTTCCTGTAAAGGTTACTTTGTTATCGATTTGCAGTTCTTTGGCTAAATCTTTTAAATACTGCAATCTGGTTCCATCTCCAACAATTGTAAGCGAAAAATCGATTCCTTTTTGATGTAAAATTCCGAAAGCTTTTAAAATAGAATCATGGCGGTATTCCGGCTGTAAAGAACGTGTTACAATCGCTTCAATTTTATTTGAATTGTTGGTTGAAGGAGTAAAAAGCGACAAATCAATTCCTTTTGGAACGACCAAAACCTTACTCATATCAACGCCGATTGCTTTCATATGAATTGTCATAACTGGCCCCCACGCATGAATTAAATGTGCTTTTTTGAAAGCATATTTCTGAATGAATTTCTTAAAAGGGTATAAAACAGAACCTTCCGGCCATAAATCAGTTCGGCCTTGCTGTGCAATGGCAATAGTTTTAGAACCGGATAAAGCAGCAAGAAAGCCGTAACTTGTAGTTCTTTCTGCAATAACCATATCTGGTTTTTGGTTTCTAATAATTTTTCTAATAGAAACAGGAGAGAAGAAATATTCTAAAATACGTTTGAATCTGTTAAGTTTTGAATTGTTTGGCGTTTGAAGTTCCCAGGTGATAATTTCAAAATCGCCAAATTCTTTCAAACCTTTCATCCAGGTTATAGCGTCAGCGCGGTAAGATTCTCCAAGAAAAAGTATTTTTCTTTTCATTTAAGTATTGTTTTTTGCCACAGATTAAAAAGATTAAAAGGATTTTGCTGCTGCAAAAATTAATCTGAGAGGATCCGTTAAATCTGTGGCAAATAAAACTAAAATTCCTCAGTTTCTAAAGCGCGGTTTATAAATTCGTTTAAAGGTTTTAGAGCAATCAGTTTTTTACTCACTTTAGAAACGAAGTCTTTCTGAGTAACTTCGGAAATATCATATTTTTGAGTAGCTGTAAAACTCTTCAATTTTAAAAACTCAATTGCCGGATGATCTTTTTCGTAACCGCGAGGCATGCTTTTTAGTGAGTTGTTTTCGTTGATATCTAAACTTCCAAATTCTTTTTTAAAGTTTTTGTCGTTTAATATTTCTTGCAGATCATCGTAGAAAAAAGCAATTTCTTTGCGGACTTTTTTTAAATCTTCAGGGTCAGGAGAGTAAAATCCGCCGGCGATAAAACTGGCGCCTTTTTCAATGTGAACATAATATCCTGCACGATTTGCGCCTTTTGCACCAGTTGACATCCAAACGCCCAAATGTGCTTTATAGGGAGATTTGTCTTTTGAAAATCGAATATCACGATTAATTCTAAAAGTACAATTTTTAACTTCCAGCAATTCTAATGAAGGATCAAGAGGTTTCATAGCATCCAGAAAATCACTTACCAATTGATGGTAATCTTTTTTGAAGACTTCATAACGTTTTTTGTTATCCTGAAACCAGTCTCTATTATTGTTCTTTTTTAAATCGTCTAAAAATTGCAATGATTCTTTCGTTAACATATTCTGTGTTTTTTGATTGCAGTTACTTTTTTTTTAATTCGTTTTTTTAGTTTGCCACGAATTACACGAATTTACACTAATTTATTTTCTTATTTTGCCACAGATTAAAAGATTTACACAGATTGAATCATTTTAATCCTTGCAATCTGTGGCAAAAATAATTCGCGTAAATTCGTGTAATTCGTGGCAAAAAAAACTTTATAAATTGAATATCTTATACGTTTGGTGTGTCGATTTTACAATCGCTTCGGTTCGTTCCGGATGTGTGTCTGAAATAAAAAGCTGTCCAAAAGTTTCGCTGTTCACCATTTCAACAATTTTAGCAACGCGGGTTTCATCCAGTTTGTCAAAAATATCATCAAATAATAAAATGGGTTTTACGCCGCTTTGTTTTTTCAAAAATTCAAACTGAGCCAGTTTCAAGGCAATCAAAAACGATTTTTGCTGTCCCTGCGATCCGAATTTTTTTATAGGATGCGAATCAATTTCAAAAGACAAATCATCTTTATGGATTCCTGAACTTGTGTAATGCAGCGCTCTGTCCTTATTTATGTTTTCCTGTAAAAGCGTTAATAAATCTTTTTCAAACAAATGACTTTCGTAAACCAATTGCACCGATTCTTCTGAACCTGTTATGGCCTGATGGTGTACATTAAATATAGGTATGAATTCTTCGAGAAACTCTTTTCTTTTTTCAAAAATCGATTTTCCAAATTCATTTAACTGCTCATTGTATATAGATAAGGTGTCGTTGTCGAAAGTATGGTTGAGTGCAAAATATTTTAAAAGAGCATTTCGCTGTACAATTACTTTTTGATATTGAATAAGCTGATGGAGATATGTCGAGTCTAACTGCGATATAACACTGTCCATAAATTTACGGCGTGTTTCGCTTCCTTCTACAATTAAATCGCGGTCTGCCGGAGAAATAATTACAAGCGGAATGAACCCGATATGATCAGAAAATTTATCGTATGCTTTTCCGTTTCTCTTTAAAGCCTTCTTTTGTCCTTTTTTTAAACTGCAGACAATTTGCTCTGTTCTGTCATTTTTTTCTAATTCAGCATCAATTACAAAAAACTCTTCTCCGTGTTTGATGTTTTGCACGGCAAGCGGATTAAAATAACTTTTTCCGTAAGCTAAATGATAAATAGCATCGAGAACATTGGTTTTTCCAATTCCGTTTTTGCCTACAAAGCAGTTGATTTTGATGTCGAAATCAAAACTGGCTTCAGAGAAATTTTTATAATTGAATAAAGAAAGTTTGTTTAAATGCATTTTGAGACTCTAAAAAGAAAATTTACTGTTTTATACCAGTAAAATTAAGGATGTAAAATTATCTAATTTTATCGATATAAAGGGCTTTTAGGATGTTTCAAGTTGATTTATTTTGATACTGATGTGAAAGGACTTAGCTTTATTGAAAATATTTTTTTTAAAATAGTGATAATTTTGATTTTTTTTGCCTCAGTTTCAAGAAAAATTTTATTTTTGCCGTTCACTAAATTAATTTTAAATGGCTACTTACAATAAAAGAGGATATAAAGCACCAAAAGAGAAGGAAGTTAAAGAAGTAACTGAAGAACAACAGGTGGTAATTGATGAAAAAGACAGCACAACTGCTGGTGTTTTTTCTAAATTAGATGAAACTGCTTCAAGAACTGAGGATTGGGTTGCTAAAAATCAAAAAATCATTATTGGTTTAGTTGCTGGTATTGCAGTTGCTACTATTGGTTATTTGGCTTACCAAAAATTTATTGAAACTCCTAAACAAGACGAAGCGGCAAACGAAATGTTTGTTGCACAGCAAAACTTTCAAAAAGCTGTTGACGGTGTAGCAAGTGATTCATTATACAAATTAGCATTAAACGGATCTGAAGGTAAATTTGGATTTGTGAAAATTGCTGACGAATATTCTGGAACTGATGCTGGAAATTTAGCAAATTACTATGCTGGTATGGCATATTTAAATACAGGTAAATTTGACGATGCTATTAAGTATTTAGGCGAATTTAAATCTGAAGATATGATTTTAGGCGCTTTAGCAAAAGGTGCTATTGGAGATGCTTACTCTCAAAAAAACAACCAAAAAGAAGCTTTAGATTATTATGTAAAAGCTGCTGAGTCAAACAAAAACGATTTTACTACACCTCGTTTCTTGTTAAAAGCTGCTAAAACTGCTTTGGCTTTAGGACAGAAAGAAGACGCTTTAAAATATTTAAATAATATTAAAGATAATTTCGATGCTGCTCCAGAAGCTGCTTCTGTTGAGGCATTGATTGGATTAGCGCAATAATTTATAATTTTAGAGTTAAGAATTTAGATTTTAGATTCGTATTTTTACAGTCTGAAACTTAAAATCTAAAATATACAGATGGCTACTGAAAATAAAAATTTATCAGAATACGATAAAAACACGATCCCAAATGCGAAAGACTTTCGATTTGGGATTGTTGTTTCTGAGTGGAATGATGTTATAACAGAAGGACTTTACAATGGCGCTTTTGAAGCCTTAATTGATTGTGATGTTCCTGCACAGCAAATTATCCGTTGGAATGTTCCAGGTAGTTTTGAATTGATTTACGGTGCAAAAAAAATGCTGCAGACACAAAATGTAGATGCAGTTATTGTTATTGGATGCGTAATTCAGGGAGAAACAAAACATTTTGATTTTGTATGCGAAGGTGTAACTCAGGGAATAAAAGATTTGAATGTTCAAACTGATATTCCGGTTATCTTTTGCGTTTTAACAGATAATAACATGCAGCAGTCAATTGACAGAAGCGGCGGTGTTCATGGTAACAAAGGAACCGAAGCGGCAATTGCTGCAATTAAAATGGCTTATATTCGCCAGCAGGCTTCTATTTCTCATCCGTTTAACCAGCCTTTATTATCTTCTGGTGCACTTCAAATTGAAGAAACACCTATAAAAATCGAGAAAGAATAAAACACATTTGTTTTAAAATATTAAAACCTATACTGTGTCATAATAGTATAGGTTTTTTGTTTTTTTTATGATTGCTGATATTCAAAAAGCCAGTAGAAATTTACTAAATTTGTGCTTCTTGGTTTTTAATTTAAACCCTAAACCTTAAAATTATTTTTGCTTAATGTCGAGTATTATTCAATTACTTCCTGATCACGTTGCTAACCAGATTGCTGCAGGAGAAGTGGTCCAAAGACCAGCTTCTGTTGTAAAAGAGCTGTTAGAAAATGCTGTTGATGCAAAAGCAACTGATATCAAATTGATTATAAAAGATGCCGGCAAATCCTTAGTTCAGGTTATTGATAACGGAGTAGGAATGACGGTTACTGATGCACGTTTGTGTTTTGCACGTCATGCGACTTCAAAAATTCGTCAGGCCGAAGATTTGTTTTCATTGGGAACAAAAGGTTTTCGCGGGGAAGCTTTGGCTTCTATCGCTGCGATTGCACACATGGAAATGAAAACCAAACAAGAACAGGATGAATTAGGAACTCATATTGTAATTGAAGGAAGTAAGTTTGTTTCGCAGGAAGTGGCAGTTCTGCCAAAAGGAACATCATTTGCCGTTAAAAACCTATTCTTTAATATTCCGGCGCGTCGTAACTTTTTAAAGTCGGATACGGTTGAATTTCGTCATGTAATGGATGAGTTTCAGCGTGTAGCTTTGGCGCATCCCAATATTCACTTCAGCTTTTATCATAACGGAAGCGAATTGTACAATCTTCCCGCTGCAGGATACCGTCAGCGAATTGTGGGGATTATGTCGGGTAAAACCAATGAAAAACTGGTTCCTGTAAATGAAGATACAGAAATTATCAGCATACAGGGATTTGTTTGTAAACCCGAATTCGCTAAGAAAAACAGGGGAGAACAGTTCTTTTTTGTAAACGATCGTTTTATAAAAAGCGGTTATTTACATCATGCTGTTATGGCTGCTTACGACGGACTTTTAAAAGATGGTTCACAGCCGAGTTATTTCTTGTATTTACAAGTACCGCCAAATACAATCGATATTAACATTCATCCAACTAAAACAGAAATTAAGTTTGATGATGAACAGGCTTTATATGCCATTTTAAGAGCGTCAATTAAACATAGTTTAGGACAGTTTAATGTAGCTCCTGTTTTAGATTTTGACAGAGATTCGAATTTAGATACACCGTATCACTATAAAGATGTAGAAGCAGAAGTACCGACAATTCAGGTAGACGGAACTTTTAATCCTTTTACAGACGATAAAACCAATCAGCATTATACAAAAGCGGGTTCAGGTTCTGGTTATAGTTCAGGATCTTCTTCGTCTTCCGGATCAGGTTCAGGTTCGTCTTATTCTGGATATTCAAAAAGGGTAGAGCCAACTGTAAGCTGGGAAAGTTTATATGTGGGCTTGGATACTGAAAATCCGGAAACTATCGAAAGTTCGCCTTTTATATTTGAAAATGAAGAAGTAACTTCTTCTTTATTTAATGATGATGAAGTAGAACAGGCGAGTCAAAAAACGTATCAGATACATAAAAAATATATTGTTTCGCCAATAAAATCCGGAATGGTAATCGTTGATCAGCATCGTGCGCATCAGCGTATTTTATATGAGCAGTTTTTGCTGAACATGACCGTAAATCAGGCTTCGAGCCAGCAATTGCTGTTTCCGCTGGATTTATTTTATTCTTCTTCAGAAATGAAATTGATCGAAGAATTAAAACCTTCGTTGGAAACAACCGGATTTGTGTTTGAAGAAGCACAAACAGATCATGTTGTAATTTCCGGAATTCCGGTAAATATTACCGAAAGCGAAGTTTCTTTGGTAATAGAACAGTTGTTGAGCGATTTGCAAGACGGAATTCCTGCAAGCAGTTATAGTCAGAACGATACTATTGCCAAATCGATGGCCAAAAGTTTAGCGGTTAAAACCGGATCTTATTTAACCGAGAAAGAACAAGATAATCTGGTAAACGGTTTGTTTGCTTGTAAAGATCCTAATATTTCACCTTTTCAAAAACCTACCTTTATCACTATGCGTGTTGAAGATATAGATAAAAAATTTGCCTTATGATGAATATGACTCCAGTTGTAAAACAACTGCTTATAATTAATATAATAGTTTTCATTGGTGCTCAGTTAGTGCCGGTTTCTTCCGAATATCTGGCGCTGTTTTTTCCGGAAAATCCTGGATTTAAAGTTTGGCAGCCTATTACGCACATGTTTATGCACGGCGGTTTTGCTCACATCGCATTTAATATGTTTGCACTTTATTCGTTTGGATCAACATTAGAGCATTTCTGGGGCGGGAAGAAATTTTTATTCTTCTATATTTCATGCGGACTAGGAGCTGCTTTGGTAAATTTTGCAGTAAATTATTATTTCTATCAGGACAGTTTAAATATTCTGCTGGCTAACGGATATCACAAAGCAGATATTTTGAATTTACTGAATGATGGAAAAATTGATACAAGATGGCAGCAAATTTTGACGGTTTCAGAGTTTAAACATTTCATGAATGCATATTTAGGAACTGTTGTTGGAGCATCTGGAGCTATTTACGGATTGCTTGTCGCATTTACTTTTATGTTCCCAAATGCAGAACTTGGAATTATGTTTATTCCAATTCCAATTAAGGCTAAATATTTTGTGCCAATTTATATGCTGTTGTTTGATGGATTTTTTGGAATCTTCGGAAGTTCTTTAATGGGCATCGATTCCGGAATTGCTCATTATGCTCACATTGGCGGTGCTTTTTTTGGATTTATGATTATGTGGTACTGGAAAAAAAATCAGTTTAACAACAATCGTTGGAATTAATTTTTAACTTTAATTGATTAACTTTAAGAAACCAAAAGAAGACTTTATGAATATCCTTGACGATTTAAAACTTCAATATAAATTAGGCGGTATCGCTTTGCGTGTTATTTATTGGAATATCGCTTGTTTTCTCATCTCTTTAGTTTTTTTCTATCAATTTTCTAACGGAAGTTTTGCTTTTCCAAACTGGCTGGCTCTGTCTTCAGATCCTCAGGTTTTTATGTTTAAACCGTGGACGTTTTTAACGTATGCATTTTTTCATTTCGGATTTATGCATTTGTTGTTTAATATGCTGGTTTTAAACTTTGCCAGTAATTTGTTCCTGACATTTTTTTCGCAGAAACAATATTTAGGATTGTACATTTTAGGAGCCATTTTTTCGGGAATTGTATTTGCTTTGAGTTTTTATGTTTTAGGAACTTCGGCATCAATAGTCGGGGCGTCAGCTGCTATAATGGCAATTTTAGTTGCGGCAACGACTTATCAGCCTTTAATGAATGTTCGATTGTTTTTGTTTGGCAATGTAAAGCTTTGGCATATTACAGGTGTAATTTTAGTTTTAGATCTAATGCAGTTTCGTTTGGATAATATGGGAGGTCATATTTCTCATTTAGCCGGTGCTTTTTTTGGGTTTATCTTTATTAAACTGCTTCAAAACGGAACAGATTTAAGTACTGTAATTACCAGAATATTAGATTTTTTTGCTAATCTTTTTAGAAAATCACCAACGACTCCATTTAAAACAGTTCATAAGAATTATAAAAAGCCTACTGAGAAAACAACATCAAAAATTGTCACAAAAGACAAAACACAGCAGCAAATCGATGAGATTTTGGATAAGATCAGTCAGTCTGGTTATGACTGCCTGACAAAAGAAGAAAAAGAGTTTTTGTTTAAAGCTGGAAAATAATCCTTAGCAGAATACTATGAAAAACCTTTCGTGGTTTAATAAAATAATGTTCTTTTTGAATATAGTGCTGACTGTGCTTACATTCAGCGTCTATATTCTGCCCTTTCTAGCACCTAAGAGTTTTCCGCTTTTATCGGTGCTTACGCTGTTTATGCCGGCTTTTTTTGTTGCTAATGGGTTGTTCTTTGTTTATTGGGCAATTCAGTTTAAAAAACGTCTTATTTTATCTGGTTTGGTTTTGTTAACCGGAATTACCTTTATCAGTAAGTTTTATAAATTTTCTGCAAAAGAATATAGTAAAGACGAAAAAGACTTTTCGGTAATGAGTTATAATGTCCGCTTGTTTAATGTTTTTAAATGGCTCGACCGCGATGATATTCCCGAAAATATAAAAGGATTTATAGATGAAAAAGACCCGGATATTTTGTGTATTCAGGAATATTCAAACTCTGCACATTTGGATTTAAAAGTATATCCGCATCGTTACATTTTTATTGATGGGAAACAAATAAAAACAGGTCAGGCTATTTTCTCAAAATTCCCTATTATCGATGAAGGAAAAATTGTTTTTCCTAAATCAGATAATAATGTGGTGTATGCCGATATTAAACGTGGAAAGGATATTATTCGTGTTTATAATATGCACCTGCAGTCTATTAAAATATCTCCGGATGTAAGTGAGATTTCTGATGATATTGATAATGTGAACCAAAAGAAATCACAGCGTATTTATGCCAGAATCAGTAAAGGATTTACGCAGCAGCAAGAGCAGGCAGAAATTTTTAAAGAGCATATAAAAAAGTGCAAATACCCTATTATTATTTGCGGAGACATGAATAACAGCCCGTTTTCATACGTTTACAGAAATATTAAAGGAAAACTTAAAGATGCTTTTGAAGAGGCCGGAGAAGGCTTTGGAGCAACGTATAAGTTTAAATATTATCCTGCAAGGATTGACTATATTTTTACCGACACTAAAATGAAGGTAAAACAATTTGAAAGCTTTCCTGATTTTGAAAACTCAGATCATTATCCTATAATGACAAGGCTTTCAATAGATCAGTTTTAGATTATTTTTTGGGTTTTTAAATAATCCATTGCAAATTTGCCTTCATTAAAAAGTAAATCCAAAACACTCAAGTTGTTGATAAACCCGTGTTTGTCATCAAAAACCTGGGTGTATTTTTCGAATGAATTCTGGTCTTTTTTTCCGTTTGCTAAATGTCTGAAATCAGAAATGTTTTCAACTTCGTGGAAATATTCGGTTGTTTTTCCAAACTCCAATTTCATTCTAAGACATTTTGTTACTGTGTCCAGAACTTCAAAATTAAGATCCATCAAAAAGTTATGTTTTTTCTCGAAAATAGGAACGATATCATCTTCAAAGTACTCAAAGAAAGGAGAACTTCTATATGCGGCTTCTAATGACTTAAAATGCTGTTTCTGCCAGTCAAATTCGTTTTCGATTAAAATATCTTTCGTTTTTTGATGTGCCGCTTTAGAGTGTTTAACCGGTATGTTTAATAATTGAATTCCGTTTGGACTATAGATATAAGTACGGTTTCTATTGGTCTGTTTCTGAAAATTATCTTCCATCTCAAAAGTTATATTTTCAGATTGAGCCATAACTGCAAAGTGGCTGATTGACGGAAAATAGGTGGGAAGTATTAAAGAGTTCATTGCGGTTCTAGTTTAATCGGTAAATCGTTTAATCGTTCTTTTTGTGAAACGATTAAACGATTTACCAGTTTAACGAATTAACGTTTTTTATGCTTTATTTTGTTTTCTTTTTTTCCAGAAAAATTCTCCAACGAAGTAAAGAGCTAGAATGATTAAGAAATATTTAAAGTAAGATTGCGGCTGACCTTCGCCGTCAACTGTTGTAAATACTCTGCTCCAGCGAATTTTGTTGATACCTTTTCCGTTTGTATCCCAGCTCATCCAGATGAAAACAGGCTTACCTACGATATGGTTTTCCGGTACATAACCCCAGTAACGGCTGTCTTCAGAGTTATGGCGGTTGTCTCCCATCATCCAATAATAGTTTTGTTTGAAGGTGTATGTGTTCGTTTCTTTACCATTAATTAGGAATTTAGAGCCTTGTAATTCTAAAGTGTTTCCTTCATAATTAGTAATGATTTCTTTGTAAAATGGCAGAGATTCATTTGTTAAAGCAACTGTTTTTCCTGCTTCCGGAATATAAATCGGACCAAAATTATCCTGACTCCATTTGTTAATGTGAGGGAAAATAGCATTGTCGTTTCCGTGGTCAATTTCTCTTTTTACAGCGGTAACGCCCGGAGTGTTTTTTAAACGTTCTGCACCTGCTTCGGTTAATGCTCTAAAATAAAGAGTATCTCTTTTTTCTGTTCTAAAACCTGCCGGATCAGTAATGTCTAATTCTTTAAATAAAGATTCGAAATCTATTGAAGTTTTCCCATCTAAAGCTACAGAATAAGAATATTGAGGTTTTGCTCTTTCAGGCAAAACCAATTTTTTGCCGTTAATGAAAACAAAGCCGTCTTTAATGGATAAACTGTCACCTGGAATACCAACACATCTTTTTACGTAGTTTGACTTTTTGTCGATTGGTTTTATAACACCCGGTCTTCCTTTTGGCTCGTAGAAATAATGTACTGTATCTACCGGCCAGTTAAAAACCACAATATCATTTCGTTTTATTTTTTCGAAAGCCGGAAGTCTAAAATAAGGCAGCTGCGGCCAGCTTAAGTATGATTTTCTTTTTGTTAACGGGATAGAGTCATGAACCATTGGCAGTGCAACAGTTGTCATTGGTACTCTTGGACCATAATTTAATTTACTTACAAACAAGAAGTCACCAATTAAAAGTGATTTTTCTAATGAAGAAGTTGGAATCGTATAAGGCTGAATTACGTAAGTGTGAACTAAAGTTGCTACGATAATGGCAAAAAGAAGCGAACTTACAGTGTCAGCTGTTTTGTTTTCCGGAGTTAATTTTCTGTTGGCATTGTACTCTAATTTTTGAGTATAGTTTACATAATAGATGTAAAAACCAAGTGTAAAAATTCCTAAAAGTGTATCTACAGTCGATTTTTTCCCAAAGGTTCTAAGTGTTTCAACCCAGACAACCGGAAACATAATTAAATTAATAATTGGAATGAAAAGCAGTAAAGTCCACCAAGTTGGGCGACTGATGATTTTCATCAATACGATTGAATTATATACCGGAATTGCTGCTTCCCAGCTTTTTCTTCCTGCTGCCAGATACAGTTTCCATGTACCCGCAAAATGAATTATTTGAACAGCCAGAAAAAATACGAACCAAGAGTAAAGTGTCATAATATTGTATTTTAAGTTTCAAATTAAGGATTGAGGTTTTGTTTAATCCAAAATTTTATTCTGTTTATTGTAGATTTAATACGTCTTTCATTGTGAAAATTCCTTGTTTCCCTGCAAGCCATTCTGCTGCAATAACGGCACCAAGGGCAAAACCTTCACGATTATGAGCAGTATGTTTAATTTCGATACTGTCGATAACTGAATCGTAATTTACGGTATGTGTACCCGGAACTTCACCAATTCTTTTAGCTTCAATGTGAATTTGATTGCTTTTTGCTTCTTCTAAAGTCCATTCTGCATAATTACTGTTTTGAATAACACCTTGTGCCAGAGAAATTGCAGTACCGCTTGGCGCATCTAGTTTATGCACGTGGTGAATTTCCTCCATTGAAACTTTGTAAGAATCAAATTGATTCATGATTTTGGCTAAATATTCATTTAATCCAAAGAAAATATTTACTCCAAGACTAAAATTTGAACTTGAGATAAATCCGCCTTTTTTCTCATTGCAAAGTGCAATCATTTCGTCGTAATGTTCCAGCCATCCTGTTGTGCCTGATACCACTGGTACATTAGCATTAAAAGATGCAGAAATGTTGCTTACTGCTGCAGAGGGAACGCTGAAATCAATGGCAACATCGGCAGTTGAAAGTCCGTCATAAGTATTGAATTCATCTTTCTTTAAAACTATTTCATGACCTCTTTCTAAAGCAATTCTTTCGATTACTTTACCCATTTTTCCGTATCCTAAAAGCGCAATTTTCATTTTGTATGTATTTGTGATTGTTTTAAACAGAAAGCTGTTTAAAAGCGATAATTAAAAGTTAGTCCAACATTTGGTTTAAATGTTACATCGTTGGGATAAATTTCCGGACGCATCGATAGTCTTTCGTTTACGTTAAATTGAATTAAAGCAGCATCAACATTGGCATCGATGATGTTTAAAACGTAAAATCCAACAACAAATAAAGCAGAAAGGTCTCTGTTTCTCTGGTAAAATTTTTGTCCTGCAACAAGACGGCTTTCATCCAGATATTGGTATTTATCGTCATTATAGCCTTCTAATCTTCGTTTGTAGGCGTTTCTGTAATCACGATATTTATTGTTGTTGTCTATATAGAAGTATAAACTTGTACCAATAGCTCCGTAAACTAAAGGAATTTTCCAGTATTTTTTATTATAAGCTTGGCCTAAGCCGGGTAAAATAGCAGAGTAAAAGGCTGCTTTTGCTGGTGTCAGCGGGTCTATTTCTTCTAACGCAATACTGTCTTTAGCGACCAAAACCGTTTCTTCTTTTACCTGGGCAAAAAGAGAGACGGTTCCTAAGAGAAAGAACAATAAACTTATGGGGACAATTTTATTCACTATCCGTTTATTAATTTTATGATTCTGTTAAAATCGGCTTCAGAATTAAATGGAATCGTAATTTTTCCTTTTCCGTTACCAGCAACTTTTATATCAACTTTCGAACCAAAATAATCATTGAAAGTGTTTTTTTGTGTTTCTCTAACTATAAATGCAGAATCAGGTTTAACTTTTCCTTCTCCTTCTTCTTTTGGCTGCTGGCCTTCGTGATAGTTTTTAACTAAAGCTTCGGTTTCACGAACTGATAAGTTCTGGCTTACGATTTTTTGGTAAATATCAGTCTGTACATCTAGATCTTCTATATTAATGATGGCACGGCCATGTCCCATACTGATAAAACCGTCGCGAATACCAGTCTGGATAATCGGATCTAATTTTAAAAGACGTAAATAGTTAGAAATAGTTGAACGTTTTTTTCCAACTCGCTCGCTCATTTGTTCTTGTGTTAATTGAATTTCGTCAATTAAACGCTGGTAAGAAAGAGCGATCTCGATTGGATCTAAGTCATGACGCTGAATGTTTTCAACTAATGCCATAACTAATGACTCATTATCGTTAGCAATACGAATGTAAGCCGGAACATGAGTTAAACCAATTAAAGTTGAAGCACGTAAACGACGCTCTCCTGAGATTAACTGGTATTTGTTGAAATCTAATTTTCGAACAGTAATAGGTTGAATTACACCAAGTTCTTTAATAGAAGTGGCTAATTCGCGTAATGATTCTTCATTAAAATTGCTTCTAGGCTGAAACGGATTTATTTCGATAGCACTTATTTCAAGCTCAATAATATTTCCAACAACCTTATCAGCATTTTTGTCTTCTACTGATTTAATGTCGTTTTCCGGATCCTTTAATAATGCTGATAATCCTCTTCCTAAGGCTTGTTTTTTAATTGCTTTTGTCATAAAAACTATTTACTGTTTTTCTTTATAATTTCTTGAGCTAAATTAATATAGTTTACGGCACCTTTGCTTGTAGCATCATAATTAATGATACTTTCTCCAAAACTCGGAGCCTCACTCAATTTTACATTTCGCTGAATTACGGTATCAAAAACCATATCGTTAAAGTGTTTTTGAACCTCTTCTACAACCTGATTAGATAAACGTAATCTTGAATCGTACATTGTTAATAATAAACCTTCAATGTCAAGATCCGGGTTGTGTATTTTTTGAATACTCTTAATAGTGTTCAATAGTTTTCCTAATCCCTCAAGTGCGAAATACTCACACTGAATAGGAATAACTACAGAATCTGCAGCTGTTAAAGCATTCAGGGTTAACAATCCTAGAGATGGTGCACAGTCGATAATGATATAATCATATTCTTCTTTTGCTTCTTCTAATGCTTTTTTAAGCATGTACTCACGGTTTTCTTTGTCAACCAATTCAATTTCGATCGCAACAAGGTCAATGTGAGCTGGTATCACGTCAACATTTGGAGATGTACATTTTAAAATGGCTTCTTTTGGTGTAACAGTATGTTCTAGAATTTGATAAGTTCCAACTTCAACTGTTTCTACGTCTATTCCAAGACCAGATGTAGCATTGGCCTGTGGATCAGCGTCGATCAATAATACTTTTTTCTCTAAAACACCTAATGAGGCCGCAAGATTTACTGATGTAGTAGTCTTTCCAACGCCTCCTTTTTGATTAGCAATAGCAATGATTTTGCCCATTTATTTTCTGAATTTTGAACCGTAAAAATACAATTATTTATGGTTTTTGAAAATCTATTTTGTTAACATTTATGAAACTTTGTTTAATCGTGGTTTCATGGGTCTTCGGAACAAAATAAATTTAGTTATGAATAGAATTATCAATTAAATTTTGGTCAATTTGCCTGATGTTCCTTCTGTAAAAAGAGACGAATCTGATTTTGGACTGAATAAAAGAACTTATTTTAAAATTTCTATAGTCACATAAACTACACCGCTTTTTTTGTTAGAAGCAATACTCATAAATGCCCTTTTGCTTAAATCAATTTCTCTTCCTTTAACAAAAGGACCTCTGTCTGTAACTTCTACAATTACAAATTTGTTGTTTGCTTCATTTGTAACTTTCAGCATCGTGCCAAAGGGAAACGTTTTATGTGCGGCAGTCAGGTCGTTGTTGTTGAATTTTCTTCCGCTGGCTGTTTTTCTGCCATTAAATTTGTCGTGATAATAGGAAGCATGAGCATCTTTTTTGTAAAAATTCTGTTCTTCATTTACTACATCGGTATTTGCAGAAGCAGGTGCTTTTTGTGAAAGAACTGTAGAGGAAACGGCTAAAGCCATAGATAGTATTATCTTTTTCATTTTCTAATTTTTGTAAAAGGGCAAAAAAAATCTATTAGAAAAGAATCAACATATAGCAGACGGTTTATTTATGTTGTAAAAAGCCAAAATTGAGGCTTTGTATAGTTTTTGATAAGAAAATTGGAACCAAAAACGGACTTTTAGGTTGGAGATTATTGCTATTTTGGGCTTCTTTAAAAGTACTATTATTACAAACTATCAAACCACAAAAATGAACATTCTTATGACTAAAAAAGCGATTTCAGTATTTACGGCATTTTTGTTTATGCTGACTTTATACAGTTTTATTTCATCTTATCCGTCTAATGAAAAAAAACAGGAAAGTACAACAGAACGAAAAATTGTTTACAACAAAAAAAAGCATAGTATAACCTTATCCTGGTCTGCTTTTGGTGCTTCAGGAAATTATATAATTACAAGAGGAGGCAGCCGTCTGGCATCAGATTTTGTTTCGGTTGGCTCAACTTCTAAATTGGAATTTACCGATAATAACCCAAATGCAGATAAATATGAAAATTATTATAAGATTACTCGTGGATCTGAATTCATAATAATTTCGCTTGAAAATCAGATTTTTGGAGACAATATGTATTTCTATGATAGAAAATATGAGAAAGCTGAAACGGCACGAAAAGAAATTAATTCGCAGTTTGAATCTATTGGTTTAGGCGGAGCCAACGGTGAGTGGACAACCAAACGTCAGGCTTATTATTTCAAAGCAAACGTGAAAGGCCAGACTTACGATTCTGGTGGTTCGGGTTCAGCATCAGGAGCAGAAGCAAATTCAATAGAGCTGGGATTTTACTCTCACATTGGAGGTTTAGGCAAAGTGCCTTCGGATGTTAAATTAGGTTCTATCTTTACAAGGCCTCATCTTTCCGGAGGCGCAAATGCTACTTGTACTTTTTGGCGTTCTGTAGAAAATGTAGAAGTAATGCGAGATTTTGCATGGACGGTTTCGCAGTCAACCAGCGCACGAAGATTATTGATTGACAGCACTTCGAAATATATTTCAGATGTTGGAAATACCAATTTTTGGGGAAGCGGAGGCTTTATCGCCGATACGCATTATACATCATCAAGACCCAACTGGGGTGGACAACAGCAATGGTACACTAGAAATACTGTTTTTCCTTCGGGCTCAGGAGCTATGGGTGGTTCTTATAATATGGTTTGGCAGGGATGTGTTAACCCTCCTCAGGCAGATAATGCTAATTCGCCAGTTCCAACTACGCCTATTATTAGAGAAAAACCTTTTCTTTTTATAGATAACGATGGAGAATACAAAGTCTTTGTTCCGGCTTGGCAAAAAGACAGAGCAGGAGTTTCGTGGTCGTCGAAAGATATGGGCACAGGTCAGGTTCAGGATTTGCTTACGAAATGGTATGTCGCTAAAGAAGGTGATACTGATGTAGAAATTAATAATGCGTTAAAAGCTGGTAAGAATATATTTTTTACTCCGGGACATTATGCGTTAAATGCTCCTATTCAGGTAAATAGAAAAGATGCCATACTTTTAGGAGCTGGAATCGCTTCGGTAACTTTGGAGCCAGCCGAAAAAAATATATGGGGATGTATTTATGCTGATGATAAAGACGGAGTTATTGTTGCCGGACTTCTTATGGATTCGTTTAATAGTACAACGTATCAAATTAGAATTGGTAACGAAGGCGCAAATGCAGATCATGCAGCAGATCCTATTTTGCTTGCAGATATTACTTGCAGAGTAGGAGGAGTTCAGTCTAAAAATATCCAGATACAGGCTTCTATGCAGATTAACAGTAGTAATGTTGTGGGAGATCATTTCTGGTTATGGCGTGCTGATCATGGTTCGCAGAAAGGCGGCGATGCACGCTGGCAGAGAGACAGATGTAAAAACGGACTTATTGTAACGGGTAATGATGTTACGCTTTATGCTCTTTTTACTGAACATTATCAGGAATATGAAGTATTGTGGCTTGGAGAACGCGGCAGAACGTATTTCTTTCAAAATGAACCTCCATATGATGCACCAAATCAGGCAAGCTGGAGCAGTCAAGGAGGGAGAGTTGACGGCTATGCAGCATTTAAAGTTGCTAATACTGTAAAAGAACATCATACTATAGGAATGGGATCTTACGCCGTTTTTACAGGAACGGATGGAAATGTAAACAAGAAAAACGGATTTGAAGCACCAAACAGCCCAAATGTGAAACTGGAAAAAATGTGTATTACTCGTTTTGCCGGTTCAGGAAATATTCAAAATGTTATTAATGGTACAGGCGGAAGCACCGCAAATGGAACAAAACGAGTTGCTGATTATAATAATGGGGAAGGGATACAGCCTTATGACGAAGAATTTATTCTGCCAAATCGCGAATCTTATCCTGCTTATATTAATATGGAGAAGTAATAATTTACAGATATTTTAAAATAAAAAAAAACTCTGAGGATATATTAATCTCCAGAGTTTTTTGTTTTTAACCTGTGTATGTTTTAATCGGGAATGATAATCGTTAGGGATTAATTTATGCTTTAAAAGATTTTGAGATAAGAGTAAAAAAAAAGTCTTTTCAAATTTGAAAAGACTTTTGTCGGGGTGGCAGGATTCGAACCTGCGGCCTCCTGCTCCCAAAGCAGGCGCGATAACCGGGCTACGCTACACCCCGATGATGTATTGTTGTACTGCCCGAAAGCGGATGCAAAGATATAAATAAA
The DNA here is from genome assembly GCF_052044235.1 of Flavobacterium sp. 22659. Classification (NCBI taxonomy): domain Bacteria; kingdom Pseudomonadati; phylum Bacteroidota; class Flavobacteriia; order Flavobacteriales; family Flavobacteriaceae; genus Flavobacterium; species Flavobacterium sp. 22659. The sequence goes on along the minus strand of NZ_JBQEMU010000001.1, from coordinate 178,484 downwards.
TTTCGTTTACAAAAGGAAAAAATGAAAATAAATAAAACTTATTTTAAGATAGCTATTTCAGATTTATTTTCGGCGTTATTTTTTATAATAAAGTTTACATTTGCATCTCTTAAAAACAATACACATTATGTCAGATACAATCGAAAAAATTAAATGCCTTATTATAGGTTCTGGCCCTGCAGGTTATACTGCAGCTATTTATGCTGCCAGAGCAAACATGAATCCGGTTTTATACCAAGGAATGCAGCCTGGAGGTCAGTTAACGACAACTAATGAAGTAGAAAATTTTCCTGGTTATGTTGATGGTGTTACAGGACCAGAAATGATGATACAGTTACAAGAACAAGCAAAACGCTTTGGTGCTGATATTCGTGACGGCTGGGCTACAAAAGTTGATTTCTCTGGTGGAATTCATAAAGTTTGGATTAACGATTCAATCGAATTGCACTGCGAAACAGTAATTATTTCGACAGGTGCTTCGGCTAAATATTTAGGATTACCTTCTGAACAGCATTATTTGAATATGGGAGGCGGAGTTTCTGCCTGTGCTGTCTGCGATGGTTTCTTCTACCGTAATCAGGAAGTCGTAATTGTAGGAGCTGGAGATTCTGCTTGTGAAGAAGCGCATTACTTATCTAAACTTTGTAAAAAAGTAACGATGTTAGTAAGAAGTGAAAAATTCAGAGCGTCTAAAATTATGGAAGAAAGAGTTCGTAAAACTGAAAATATCGAAATCTTAATGAATCATGATACTCTTGAAGTTTTAGGAGACAATAATGTGGTTCACGCTATTAAAGCTTTAAATAAAACAACTGGTGAAACAATCGAAATTCCTGCAACCGGATTTTTCGTAGCAATTGGACACAAACCAAACACAGATATTTTTAAAGATTACATTACTCTTGATGAAACAGGCTATATCATAAATACTCCAGGAACATCTAAAACTAACGTTGAAGGTGTTTTCGTAGCCGGAGATGCTGCAGACCACGTGTACCGTCAGGCAATTACTGCTGCAGGTACAGGATGTATGGCTGCACTTGATGCTGAAAGATATTTGGCTTCTCAAGAATAAAAATGAGTCACAGTATTCAGTCACAGTTTCCAGGTTTTGTGGGAATTGAATAAAAAATAAAAGTCCCAATCTTAAACTGATTGGGACTTTTATTTTTAAAATAGTATGTGTTCTAATTCAGGTAAACTGAAAACTGTGACTGAATACTTTATTTAATCTTCTTAAACAATTTAGCTTCTTCAGAAAAACGGTTAAGCGTGATAGCCGGGCTTCCAAAAAGAGAGATTTCAGCCTTATCTCCTACAGCTAATGAAAGTGTTGTTTCTGCAAGAATAGTTCCTACTGCATAATTTTCAGCCGTAACATTTGCATCTTTTAAAGTAAACTTTGTTCCAGTAAAAACTGAATTGTTGTCTAAACGAATTGTTGCTTTTTCTGCAATTCCTTCTATAGCTGCAACTGCTTTTTGGTATAAATCGCATTTAAATTTAATAGCAGAAACCAATGTTTTAATAGAAGAGTTTTTGCTCAATTGCAAACTTCCATCTTCCGTTTTTAAGTTTAATTCAGTTTTTGATTTGTCATCAGCAAAAAGAGTGAATTTTTTTGAATTTACATTTAAGTATAATTTAGAATAATCAAAGCTGTTAAAAGTAATATTGTCTAATTGCAGTTCCTGAATTGCATAAATTTTAGAATCGTTTTTACTGATTACTTTGTTTAAAGAACTGGTATAGGTGACTTTTACAGCAAGTTTTTTAAAGATTGTACTTTCTTTTGATGTATATAAACGAAGTGTTTTATCTCTTAAGTCCATTGCGATGATTTCATGCAGATTGTCATCAGCCTCAATTTTAATTTCGTTTTTTTCTCCTTTTTCAAGATAAACTTCTAAATTATCATCGACTTCAATTGCATCAAAGCTTCCCGTTTCTTTAATAGAAGTTGTTACAATTTTTGATCCTTTTACTTTTTCTCTTTTTTGAGCAAAGGTTAATGTTGTAACTAAAAGTAACAGGAATAGTGCAGTATGTTTTTTCATTAATTCTAATTTTGATTTTAGCAAATATAAAAAAATCATCCACTTTAGATGAATGATTTTTTTTATATTTAACAGTTACGGCATATTAGCTCTGACTTATGCTTCCTCCTGAACTTGCGGTTTTGTCGATTGTTTTTGGAACATTGTTGTAGTTAATGTTTCCTCCGCTGCTTGCTTGTGCTTTAAGGCTTAAAATAGGGTGGACTTTAATAACTGCTCCACTCGAAACTTCGGCATCAACATCATTTGCTAATAACTGACCGGCTTCAACAGAAGACCCGCTTGCGGCTGAAGTTTTAATTTTTAATGCTTTTCCTTTAATATCAATTGAACTTCCGCTGCTTGCATGGAAAGAAACATTATCAGATTCAACTTCTACATTCATCGATGCTGCACTCGAAGTTTCCAATTCAATGTTTTCTCCCTGAAGTGTGTTTTTACTAGTAACACTTGAAGCACTAGAGGCTTCGATTTTGCCAATATGAGGCATTTTTACGGTTACTTTTTTCTGAGTTATATTACGAAATGATGAGTATTTGCATTCTATAACTAATGTTCCGTTTTCTACTTTAGTAATAATTTCTTTTTGCAGATTATCATCGGCTTCAACTGTTACTTCTACCGAGTCAGACTGCTGTACAACTACATCTATGGCATTGCTTACAGAAATATTTTTAAAATCTCCCTGAACTATTCTTTTTTCAGTGGTTACATTGCCGCTTCCTTCGATAGCGTTCATGTTGAAATTACATGAAGTAAACAATAATGCGGTTATAGTTGCAATTAAAAACTTTGTGATATGAATGATTATTTTTATCATGGCTTTGGTTGTTAGTTAATTTTTATAATAACTCCGTTTTTATCAGTTGTTAATCTTCCGTTAGTTTTTTTACCGTTTAGAACTTCTTTTCCGTTTATTTTAATCGAAACTTCTTTTACAGTATCATTGTCGATTGTATTTACTTCGTCAGAATCGTTGTCATTGTCACTGTCATTATCATGATCATCTGCCGGACAATTCAGGCATTTAACTTTTGAACCTTCAACTTTATAATCATAATTTCCATCATGATTCAGGTTAAAGAAATCATCATCGTAATTAAAGTAATCTCTAACAGAGCTGTCTGGTTTAAGCAATTGACCTTCTGGTAAATAAAGGTATATGTCAACTTCTTGTCCTCTGAATTTGTTTTTTATATCTGTCAGAAAATAATTATCCAAAATTAAATGATTTCCGTTAATTTGAAACTTGTAATTAATTTTTTCTGCTCTTTTTTTAGCGTTTGTAAAAGAGTTTCCTCTTGCACTTTTTTCTATTTGAACAAACGGAGCTTTTTCATCTGTACGTAAAACATGTAAGCGTACATCGTTTGAATAAATTAATTCGTTATTGGCAGAATCCTGAACAAATTCAAATTCTCTATAATGATTTAAGCTTTTTGCATAGTAGTCACTGTATCTGAATTTTACATATAATGTATCTGTTGGGTTGATGTTGAAGGCTTTTTTCTCGATGATTTTATTATCGTGTGAAATTTCAGTTGCCTGTTTAATTCCAATGCTTACCAAAACTGCAATTGCAATGATCCAAATAGCTAAAAGAGTATATTTTGTAATGTTTCCAATTGATTTTAAGTTTGGAGATAACAATTTAAATCCTAAAAGAGTTAAGAAGAAAAATGGAATCCCTACAGCAAAAAACATCAATAAACCAAATGACCACAACGGATATTCTGTAAAGTTTCCTGCTTCAATAAAATTCTGCCATGGAAATTCAACAAAAAGGTTAGTTCCTAAAGTAAAAACTCCAACTAGCAGCATTATTAAAGTTGAAATTCCTGCGATGATTAAAATGACACCTAAAAATTTAGCAAAAATTTTAAAAACAGTCATAATAAAGTCTCCAAATGAACTACTTATTCTCTCAGCTCCTGACTTTACCTGGTTTCCCATTTTATCATAATCTGCATTTTTGAATTTTTCAGATAATGAATCAATTTCTTCGCGAACTTTTTTTTCGATATTAGAAATTGTAACCGGTTCTCCTGTCATCTCTAATTTTTCAGAGGTTGTAACGGCTTCAGGTGTTACCACCCAAAGCACGAAGTAAGCTAAGATACCAGTTCCAAAACCAGCAAAAACAAAGATTAAGAATACGATTTTAACCCATACAGCATCAATTCCAAAATAATGTGCTAATCCAGTTGCAACACCTCCAACCATACCGTTTTCTTTATCTCGGTATAATTTTTTATGACGTCTTGTGTTATAACTACTGTTAGATTGACTTGTACTTTCCTCGTCTTCGATTCTGTAATCTTCCGGCTGTCCCATAACCGCAATCACTTCATCTACGTCTTTCAGTCCAACAACATGTTTTTCGCTTTTTTGTTTTTCTGTTAATAATTCAGAAACACGCATTTCGATGTCTTTAATGATTTCATCTTGTCCAGATGAGTTGTTAAGTGATCGTTTTATAGCGTCAAAATAGCGTGATAATTTTAAATATGCATCTTCATCGATGTGAAAAAACATACCGCCTAAGTTAATATTTACTGTTTTGTTCATGACTTATTGATTTTGATTGGTGATTAAATTTACAGCGTCAGACAATTCTGTCCAGGTACCGCTTAGTTCGTTTAAAAATGTTTGTCCTATTTCGGTTAATCCATAATATTTTCTTGGTGGTCCGGATGTCGATTCTTCCCATCGATAATTTAGTAAACCGTCATTTTTAAGCCTAGTTAACAACGGATAAACAGTTCCCTCTACAACTAGTAATTTTGCGTTTTTTAAAGTGTCTAATATTTCAGATGTATATGCGTCTTTTTCTTTTAGAACTGATAAGATGCAAAACTCAAGAACACCTTTGCGCATCTGTGCTTTTGTGTTTTCAATGTTCATAATTTCATTTTGTTTTTTTTTGATTGAACAATTCGTTTTTTGATTGAACAATTCGTTTTTTGATTGATGATTGATTTCGAAACTATATATTGATTGATTGTATGCTGGTTTCGACTATAACTTTTAATTTTTTAGATCTCGCACTTTGCGAATCCAAAATGTTACTTTATAAAAGGTATCGTCAGCGGATATTTGTATAATTCTCCGTTTGAAGCTTTTATCGAAGCATAAATCACTAAAAAGAATTCAACAAATTTTAAAAGTCCAAAAAGTATTACCGCCGTTGCTCCAATGCTTAAAAGACCAATGTTTCCTTCAAAATTGAAATTTCTAATGTAGAAATCGTCATCGTTAAAAACAGCTTCCAGTGGCAGGTTTTGTAAAAAAACTGTAACGAAAATTGGAATAGCAATTAAAGCTAAAATTAACGTGTAAAGCAATAAACTTAGTTGAAAGTTCAACGCCTGTTTTCCGTGGTGGTCTACAAATTCTGATTTGTCTTTGTAGCTTGACCAGATTATAATTGGGAAAATATAATTTCCAAACGGAATAATGTATTGGCTTAATGTACTTAAATGTGTGAATGCCGAAGTATTCTTTTCTGTTGATTTTTCCATGATGAGTGGTGTTGATGATTGCATGATTAAAAGTATATAGTAATTTCTTATGCAAATATATGTCTAAAAAACAGTATCTTGTTTTGCATAGTAGTAAATATTAACAAAATATTAACAAATCTAAATCTGCTAGATTTTGATTAATTAACTGAAAATCATCGCTAAGTATTGATTTTGTTGGGTTCATTAGAAAGTAAATATGAAGTATTGTGCGTGCATAGTTTTTTTGTATTTTTACATAAAAAATATATCAAATGGCAATTTCAGTATCGAAACTCAACAAATTTGTATTATTCAAATTACCATCGGCATACTTTTGCGGTGTGCGTGTAAAAGCAATCGACAAAGACAGATGCATAGTAAGTGTAAAGCACAGATGGATAAATCAAAACCCGTTTAATTCGATGTATTTTGCTGTTCAGGCAATGGCGGCAGAATTAACAACTGGGGCTTTGGTGATTTCGCAGATTCAGCAAAGCGGTAAAAAGATTTCTATGCTGGTTGCTAATAATAAAGGGAACTTTACAAAAAAAGCAACGGGCAGAATTACTTTTGTCTGCAACGACGGACATTTAATTGCCGATGCAATCAAAAAAACAATTGAAACTGGAGAAGGCCAGACTTTTTGGATGAAATCTATTGGAACTAATGAAGAAGGTGTTCAGGTTTCTGAAATGGATTTTGAATGGAGTGTCAGGCTGAAATAAGTCTTAAAGTTTTTTGCCACAGATTACACAGATTATAAAGGATTTAAATTTGCTTCTTTTTATTTATACAATATGTAGTAAGAAAAAGCAAACCATAAAAAAAGGCTTCAAATATTTGAAGCCTTTTTGCATTTTATATATGCTGGGATTATTTTTTAGCACAGCATTTTTTGTCTTTTTTATCATCTGTTTTTTTGCAGCATGATTCTTTTTTAGCTTTTTCCTTTTTAGGAGCTGGTTTTGTGTCTTGTGCTTGTGCACCAATTGTAAATAAAGCAATCGCTAAAACGGCAAATAATTTTTTCATTTTTTGTATAATTTAAATGTTAGATATTTTTCTTTTTTGATTGAAGATGTTGATTCAAATATAATACGATTTAGTTTTGGAAATTGTCAATGATAAGTTAATATCTAAATGTTTATGCAATCCCTATGGGACAATTTTTTAATAATTCAAATTCAATCCAAATCCAATTCCCATATCACTGTCATAATGTGTTGTGATTCCAAAGTTACGGGCAACGATATATTTTAATCCGGCCATATATTCTTTATCCGTATTCCACATTAAATTCATTCGTAAACGTCTCGAAAGCGGAATATCTTTTCGTTCAAACTGAATTCTCACATTTCCATCTGTATACATTTCAACCTGGGCTTTTACGAGCATTGGCAGTGTGTATTCAGCACCGATGCTAAAAACTGAACGATTATCTTTTGTGTTTTTTTGACCAAAAAGGTTTTGTTCCTGTTCGTCTATCCCCATTTTTCTGTATCGCCAGTCAAAACCTATAAATGGCATAAACCATTGCATTTTGCCAATATAACGGCCAATATGCGTTTCGGTTTCATAACCATGTTTGTCGTTATAACCCAATCTCCATTCAGTGCCAATACTCCAGCGCGTGTTGCTGTACATGGCTTCTCCGTCGTTTCCGTTTGAAGCAAAATCATTTTCGGCCATGAAATGAAACATACGATCGTCCATTTTTAGCATTTTGTAAGCCATTTCAGGATGATGGATTAACGGATTTGGTGCTGAATTTTCATAACTAAAAATACGTCCCATTCCTGCCATCATGTGATACAATATGTGACAATGAAAAAACCAGTCACCATCGGCATTAGCTGCAAATTCGATAGTATCAGTTTCCATCGGCATAATATCCAGAACATTTTTTAATGGAGAATAATCGCCGTGTTCGTTTAAAACTCTGAAATCATGTCCATGCAAATGCATCGGGTGGCGCATCATCGATCCGTTATATAGAGTTATACGAACAATTTCTCCTTTCTTGATTAAAATTTTATCAGTTTCAGAAATCACTTTATTATCTAAACTCCAAACATAACGATTCATATTTCCTGATAATTCAAAGCGAAGTTCTTTAACAGGAGCATCTTTAGGGAGATTCGTTTTATAAGGCGATTTAAGCATTCCGTAATTTAAAGTAACAATTTCCGGATTTTCTGTGCTGTCACTTTCCATTTTCATTTCTTCCATATTGTGACCTGAATGATCCATCGCCGGTTTTGAATTTTCATTTTCTCCGGACATTTCAGGATACATTACGGCATTCATATCCATTTTATTGAGCGACATATTCATGCCCATGTCATTCATTTCACCGTTCATTTTCATCATGTCATTCATCATTTTCATACCGCTAAAATATTTTAATTTTGGAAGATGATGAACGGGTTGTTTTGTTCCGCCTCCTAAAAATAAAGATGCAGATCCGGTTCTGTCTTCAGCTGTGGCCAAAAATGCAAAGGATTTTTTGTCCTCAGGAATTGTTACAACAACATCATAGGTTTCAGAAACTGCAATAATTAAACGATCGACTTCTACAGGTTCTACATCATTTCCGTCGCTGGCAACAACTGTGATTTTTCCGCCGCCATAAGTCAGCCAGAAATAACTGGATGCTCCTCCGTTTGCAATTCGCAGTCTTACTTTATCACCTGCCTTAAACTGCGAAAGCTGGTCTTCATTTTTTCCGTTAATTAAAAATTTCTCATAATAAACATCACTCACATCCATGGCATTCATACGTTTCCATTCGTTAGTGACTTTTGTAGAGAACTGTCCTTGTTTAAGAGCTTCAAAATAACTTTGCGTTGTTCCCTTTTTTATTGCAAACCAATCATTTGCATTGTGCAGCATTCGCTGAATGTTTTCTGGCTTTAAATCAGACCATTCGCTTAGAATAACCGGAATCGTTGGCAGATCATCAATTCCTTTTCGAATAGTTGGATCGTCTTTTTTCTTGTTGATAATAAAAAGTCCGTACAAACCAATTTGTTCCTGTAAACCAGAATGGCTGTGGTACCAATATGTTCCGTTTTGAATTATTGGGAAAGTGTATTTATGTGTTGTTCCCGGTTTAATAGGCATTTGCGTAAGATAGGGAACGCCGTCTTCTTTATTAGGCAGAAACAATCCATGCCAATGCATTGCAGTATCTTCGTTTTTTAGTTCATTGTGTACATAAATTTCGGCAATATCCCCTTCAGTAAAAGTCAGCGTAGGCATCGGAATTTGTCCGTTTACCGTAAGAGCACGTTTTTCTTTTCCCGAAAAATTGACAATCGTATCCCGAACATGTAAATCATAACGAACTACCTTTTGTGCTTTTGCATTAAAAGCAATCAAAATAACAATTAGTATAGCACGTAGTTTCATATTGATTTTTTAAAGATTTAAATTTCGTAATCGTAAAGCATTTGCAATTACAGAAACTGAACTTAAACTCATAGCCAGCGCAGCCAGCATTGGCGAAAGCAAAATCCCAAATACAGGATATAAAATTCCAGCCGCAATTGGCACTCCTAAAACATTGTATATAAAGGCAAAAAATAAATTCTGTTTGATATTTTTCATAACAGAGAAACTTAATTTATGAGCTTTTACAATTCCGTTTAAATCACCTTTTACAAGCGTGATTTTAGCACTTTCAATAGCAACATCAGTTCCGGTTCCCATTGCAATTCCAATATCGGCTTTTGCAAGTGCCGGAGCATCATTGATTCCGTCTCCTGCCATTGCCACAACTTTTCCTTCGGCCTGCAGACGTTCAATTTCTTTTAGTTTGTCTTCAGGAAGACAATCCGCTTTAAATGAACTTAAATGAAGATGATCTGCTACTGCTTTTGCAGTGTTTTTATTGTCTCCGGTAAGCATTATAACTTCGATTCCCTGATCCATTAAATCTTTAATAGCTTTTGCGCTGGTTGCTTTAACGGCATCTGTTATAGATACATAACCGACAGGTTTATTGTTTACAGCAATATAAGAAACGGTTTTGCCCAAATTTTGCTCGGCAATAATCTTAGTTTCTAAATCATCAGGAATAGAGGCGCCAATTTGATCCATCAGTTTTTTATTTCCTAATGCTGTTTTTGAATTATTCACGGTTCCTAAAACTCCTTTTCCGGCAACAGCTTCAAAATTGGGAACTTCAAGTAAAGATTGTTTTTTTTCTTTAGCAAAATTTACAACGGCTTGCGCCAAAGGGTGTTCACTATGCTGATTTAGAGAAGCAATATTTTGAAGCAGAAAATCTTCATTATTATCAATTGCATAAATTTTCTCAACTGTTGGTTTCCCTTCTGTAATTGTTCCGGTTTTATCAGTGATTAAAACATCGATTTTATTCATGTTTTCGAGTGCTTCGGCATTTTTTATCAGAATTCCGTGCTGAGCGCCTTTTCCAACGCCTACCATAACCGACATTGGTGTTGCCAGTCCTAAAGCACAAGGGCAGGCAATAATTAAAACGGCAATTGCATTTATTAATCCGTATATATAAGAAGGTTCCGGGCCAAATTTTGCCCATATAATAAAGGTTAATATAGAGATACCAACAACTGTAGGCACAAAATATTTAGCAACCCGGTCTGCCAGTTTTTGAATTGGTGCTCTGGAACGGCTAGCATCGTTTACCATTTGGATAATCTGCGAAAGCAACGTTTCTGAACCTACTTTTTCGGCAGTCATTACAAAAGATTTTGTTCCGTTGATGGTTCCTGCAATTACATTATCGCCCGTTTTTTTATCAATAGGAATAGGTTCTCCGGTAATCATGGCCTCATCGATACTGCTTTCTCCAGAAGTTATTTTTCCGTCAACCGGAATTTTTTCTCCGGGTTTAACTCGCAGTAAATCTCCTTTTTTAATGTTATGAATAGAAATTACTTTGTCATTTCCGTTTTCTACCAAAGTGGCTTCAGTTGGAGCCAGTTTTAATAATTCTTTAATGGCGCCGTTTGTCTGCCCGTGTGCTCTCGCTTCTAGCAACTGACCTAATATGACTAAAGTTGTAATTACTGTTGCAGCTTCAAAATAAAGATGAATCGTTCCGTGATGCGATTTGAATTCTGCCGGAAAAATATCAGGAAAAAACATTCCGGCTATACTAAAAAGAAATGCAACGCTGGTTCCAATTCCTATTAAGGTAAACATATTTAAATTCCATGTTGTAATAGATTTCCATGCGCGTACAAAAAATATCCATCCGGCATAAAACAAAACCGGAATTGAAAATATAAACTGAACCCAGTTCCATTTTTCAATTGACATGATTTTAAAAAGAGGATTATCCGGAATCATTTCTGACATTGAAATAATGAAAATTGGAAGCGTGAACAATGTCGCAATTTTCATTTTCTTTAATAAGTCAGTATAAGTTTTGTTGTCTTCAGATTCAGAAGCCTGTATTGGTACTAAATCCATTCCGCAGATTGGGCAGTCGCCAGGTTCATTAGAAATAACTTCCGGATGCATTGGGCAGGTAAATTGTGTTCCTGCTGCAATTTGAGGGACTAAATCCATTCCGCAAACCGGACAATCTCCGGGCTTGTTATAGGTTTTATCGCCTTCACAATGCATTGGGCAGTAAAAAACTCCTGTTGCATTATGAGGTATGGCAGCTTTTTTTGCGTGATCGTGGTGAGAATGTTCTTTTTTTGATGAACAGCATGATTTTACAGCATTTTCTGCTGTTTTCATTTCAATAGTATAGTTTCCTGCAGCCGATAGAGCTTCCTGAAGTTTTTCGGTTGCGACATGTTTATCCATTGTAATAGTCGCTTCTCCCGGATTTAGGTTTACCTCTGCGTGAATGCCTTCTATTTCATTTAAAGTTTTTTCGACTTTGGTTCGGCATCCGTTACACGACATTCCTGAAATTATATATTGATGTTCCATTGCTTTGCTTTTTTGTTTACAATGCAAATTTCTAAAGTATATGTGAGTTTGGTTTGTAGAATTTTGTGAATGATTTGTAAGATTTACAAAATTTTATTTAACCGCAAAGGGCGCAAGGATTTTTGCTATGCTGGGTTTTATATAAAAAAGCAAAGTTCGCAAAGCTTTGTCAAAACATCTTTGCGAACTTTGCGTAAATCTTTGCGCTATTTGCGGTTAAAAATCAAAAAACTACAAATTCTCGATCTGAATACGCATTTTATCTTTCTGCTGTTTGAAAGAAGTAGGAGTAAAGCCCGTAATTTTCTTAAACTGATTACTTAAATGTGCGACGTTGCTGTAGTTTAAAAGATCAGCAATTTCACTTAATGAAAGCTCATTGTAAATTAAAAGTTCTTTTACTTTCTCGATTTTCTGGCTTATAAAATACTTTTCAATAGTAGTATTTTCAATCTCAGAAAATAAATTACTTAATGTGCTGTAATCCTGATTGAGGTTTTCGACTAAATAATCAGATAAATTAATTTTTAGTTCGTTGTTTTTATGATGAACCAAATCAACAATCAGGTTTTTAATCTTCTCGATTGTTTTACTTTTTTTATCATCTAATAAATCGAAACCTAAATCCTGAAGATTTTTAAGTAAAGCTTCTTTTTGATCTTCGGTTATTTCGTTTTCTAATTCTACTTCGCCAAGTTCAACAGAAATAGTAGGAAGTCCGAGTTTTTCAAACTCAGACTTCACGACCATTTTACAGCGGGCGCACACCATATTTTTGATGTAAAGCGTCATATTTTTATTTGATGGTTTCTACCACGTTTCCGCAGGTTAGCATTGAAGAACCATAATACGGATTTTTAACTGCTTTTTCTTTGCTTAACCAGTCAGCATCGGCCATTGGACAGTATTGTTTGTAAATTGGCTGATCCGGATTTGAAACTTTTATTAAATCGTAAGTGTTTTTAGATAATGATTTAAAAGACTCACGCTGCTTTTTAAGATCTGTATTTGACGAAATTGCTTTCGCATCGGCAGTTAATTTTTTAACTACTTTCATCCAAACAGTATGTTCGTTACTTTTTAATTTGTCCATTTTTACAGCACTAATTGCAGTTAGTAAACTTGCTGCTTTTGCCGAAGTAGTTTTGGCATCACTTTTAATTAAGGCATCTTTTACAGCAAAATAGTTGTCAAAAACGGATTGTAATTCACCAGAAGCTATAACATCTTCTGTGTTGATTTGTGATTTTATTTCGTTTGCTGTAATAGTGTTTACAGAAAATAGTATTGCGATGGCTGCTAAAACAGCTGTTATTGAATTTTTCATTTTTATGTGTTTTTTTTAAAGAAAGAACTTTTTTCTTTAGGTTGTTTTTATTGAATTTTAATGTGTAATAAGTTTCCCAACAAGACCCATTTATGGCTGTTAAGAATGTTATTTTATATTTTTGGAGGTAACCAAATTGTAGTGAAACCATCAGAAATATTGGTTTCATTGTAATACGTAATAGATTTTTTTACAGAGAAATTAAAGTTATTTTGAAAATTAAAATCGCTTGATACCGGAATACTCAATTGAAAAGATGAGGTTGTACAATTGGTATGACTGCATTTTCCGTCGCAGTCGTGTTTTTTATTTTTCGATTTTGACGTTTCCTGACAGCAGCTTTTTGTGCAGCAGTTGTTTTTCTTTTTTTCTGCAGCATTTTCTTCTGTATGAGATTTTTTTAGAGATGGATTGCTGCATGCATAACCAGAAACCGGAATCAAAAAGAAACCAATCATTACTAACAGAAATGCTATGTAGACTTTTTTTGCCAAAAGAAAAATTTGTTTGTTTTACAAAATTAGATAAAAATATTTAGGAGAAATGCTCTTTTAGGATTTCAATAACTAAAGCCTTTTAAAATCAGTCGGCTTCATATTTCTTTTCTTTTTAAAATAATTAGTTAAATGGCTCTCGTCTGTAAAACCAAATTCATAAGCAATCTGCTTAATAGGCAATTGATTATTTTGAAATCTTTTCTCTATTAATGTTGTCCTCAAATTATGGATATAATCGCGATAACTTATTGAAAAAGTTCTTTTGAAATAAGCACTGAAATACGTCTGGGCAATATTAAAATGTTCAGCAATTACTTTTATTTGTACCAGTTTTGGCTGATAAATATTCTGATGAATGTAATTGGCAATTTGTTCATTATCGATATGAGTCGAAGTCATCTGCAGGTTCATGCATCGAATAGTTTCTTTTATTAAACCAAAAATCGAAAGAATCTGATAAAATACAATTGGCGAATTCGTTACATCAATATATTGGTCATATTTTGTAATGTTCTCAACCGTATTTCTAAGAATTGTTTTGCATGGTTCGCCAAATTTTAAAACCGTTTCTTTTAGGATTTTATCACGCATAAAGTTCTCCGGCGTATGAACCAGAAATTCGTCGCAGGTAAGGTTTTGTTTTGAGTTGAAATAATTATCTGTGAATTTGATGAAAATAAAACGAGTGCTTTTTTTAATATCAAAGTAATGCTCATCATCTGGTGAAATTACAAACAAATCACCGGCTTTATACGATAACAGATTGTTGTTGATATGATGCACACCGCTTCCTTTCTTTATATAAATAATTTCATAATAAGTATGAGAATGCGGCGGGAGATGAAATTTTTCTTCTTCAAACTCATCAATCATAAGTGTTTTGAATTGATTTAATTTCGGCATAACATATATTTACAAATTTATATCGCAAATATACAATTTATTTCTGCTGTATGGGTTTTAAATTTGCATCGTAGAAAGTTAATTCCCTTTCTCTCTTAATCTTATGAAAAAAAGTCTTATTGCATTATCATTTGGAGGTTTAACAATCGGTATTACCGAATTTGTAATGATGGGCCTTCTTCCTGATATTGCCTCAGATATGAAAGTCAGCATTCCTGTAGCTGGATATTTAATCTCTGCATATGCTCTGGGAGTTGTTATTGGAGCTCCTTTATTAGTAATACTTGGAAGAAATTTTCCGCCTAAAAAAATGCTTTTAATTTTGGCAGCAATGCTGGCAGTTTTTAATGCTTTGTCTATAATTGCACCAACATATAATATTTTATTTGCTTCCAGATTCTTGTCCGGATTACCGCATGGTGCCTTTTTTGGTGTTGGAGCTGTAGTTGCAAGCCGTTTAGCTGATAAAGGAAAAGAAGCTCAGGCAATTGCTATTATGTTTTCGGGTCTTACATTGGCTAATTTAATTGGAGTTCCTATTGGAACTTATATTGGGCATAATTTTATCTGGCGTTATACCTTTGTTTTAATAGCTGTTGTCGGCCTGCTTACCTTTTTGTTTATTTCATTGTGGATGCCGCATTTAGATAAAGGTGAGTCAGTAAATATGAAGAAACAATTAGAGTTTTTTAAAAGAAGAGAAGCGTGGCAGATTATAGGAATCACGGCAATTGGATTTGGCGGATTGTTTGCATGGATCAGTTATATTGCACCGTTATTAATTAACGTGTCAAAATTTGCAGAAGGTGATGTATCGTATATTTTAATTCTGGCAGGCCTCGGAATGGTCGTTGGAAACTTCGCCGGCGGTAAACTGGCAGATAAATATTCGCCTGCGCCTACAACATTAGCTTTACTTTTTATAATGTCAGTTGATTTAATATTAGTGTATTTCTTATCCTCAAATCAATATGTTTCTTTGTTTCTGACTTTCTTAACAGGAGCTATTTCTTTCTCTGTTATTGCGCCAATTCAAATGTTAATGATACGAACAGCAAAAGGAGCAGAGATGATTGCTTCGGCTTCACTTCAGGGAAGTTTTAATATAGGAAATGCTTTAGGGGCTTTCTTAGGTGGATTACCTTTGAGTGCCGGATATAGTTACGCTTCACCAAATCTTATAGGTGTTGGAATGTCGGTTATAGGAATGCTTATTACCTTAACCTTAATTAAAACTCACAAAAACAGCTTAAAGCTTCAAAGCGCATAAGATTTATTTAAATTTAGTTTGTTAATCAACCCTTAGATGATTCTAAGGGTTTTTTTATGCCTAAAATTATTTTAGAGTTGTTTAACGACTAAATGAATATAAAAGGATGGTTTATTATTCTACACTTCTTTGCCAAAAACGGATTTTTAAAATAAAAACTTGTTAAAAAACGAGGGGAATATAAAATAATATCGTTTTCGTAACTGTTTTTAAATGTCAAAAATACACTTAAAAAAATCTTAAAATCTAAACATGTAATCGATTGTTTTTTTTGAAAAATCGCAGCAAAACATCTATTTATAATAATATATTTAATATTTATATATCGATAAAATTACATTTGTCGTATAAAAAAGCATATTTATTTTTGATTTGTAATTTTATTTATGAATTTTTTATGAATTTTAATTTTTTATATAAAAAAAATATCTATGTTTGTGTAATCGATTACAACTTTAAAAAAAAGTTAAATTATAGGTGTCTATTAGTGATTTTATCAGGCTGAATCACAGATTTTGTTCAAATAGAGATGTTTTAAACTTTCTTTAAAAAAGTAGAATTGATACACAAAAAACTAAACCACAAAAAACCACTTTAAACAATTAGTAACTTAAACAATCAACCATGAATTTTAAAGATTTATTAAACAAAGGAGCAAATCGTTGCTTTGCAGTTGTTTTTTTATTGTGCTTACTGATGAGCAGTCGAGCTATGGCTCAGACTGTGACATTGGAAGGAACTGTTAAAGACGCAGCAGGGCTTTCTTTACCAGGAGTTAATGTCTTGGAAAAAGGAACAAAGAACGGAACTTCTACAGATTTTGACGGACGCTATAAGATTAAACTCAGTAATCCGAAAGCGATTCTAAGTTTTTCTTTTATAGGATTTAAAACTAAAGACGTATCTGCAGAAGGTAAAACCAAAGTAGATATAGTTTTAATCGAAGATTCTAATAACTTAAATGAAGTAGTTGTAATTGGTTATGGTACAGCAAAAAAAGGTGATTTAACAGGGGCTGTGTCTACTATTTCAGGTAATGATTTGAAAAAAGTTCCGGTAGCAAATGTTGCTGAAGCTTTAACAGGTAGAATTGCCGGTGTACAAGTAACATCAGCAGAGGGTTCTCCAGATGCTGATATACGAATTAGAGTTCGTGGAGGGGGATCATTAACTCAGGATGCTTCACCTTTAATTATTGTTGATGGATTTCCTATCAATAGTATGAATGATATTTCTTCATCTGATATTGAAACAATGACAGTTTTAAAAGATGCCGCTTCTACTGCAATATACGGATCTCGTGGTGCAAATGGGGTAATTTTGATTACAACAAAAAGTGGAAAAGACGGAAAAATTTCTGTGAATTTCAATATGTTTTATGGTATGAAAACCATGGCAAATGAAATAGATGTTTTGTCACCTGAGGATTATACTAAATGGCAGTACGAGTATGCTATGCTTTCACAAACCGGAACAAAAGTACCTTCAGATCCAACTTCTTATACTAAGTATTTTGGAAATTGGCAGGATCATGATATGTATAATGGTTTAAAAGGAAATGACTGGCAAAAACAGATTTTTGGACGCAGAGGTGAGGTGCAGAGCCGTGATTTAGGAATTAGAGGCGGAACAGATAAGCTTAATTATAACTTTAATTATGCTCATTATGATGAAAAGGCAATCATGCTGGGTTCAAATTATAAAAGAAATAACCTTGCTTTGGCTTTAAAAAGTAAAGTAAGCAATAAAGTTGACGTTGGTTTTACAGTACGTTATTCTGATACTGAGATTGATGGTGGAGGAGTAAACGAACAAAATGAAAAATCGGCTACAGATTCACGTATGCGTACTATTGTTGGTTATGCGCCAATTCCGGTATCTGGTTTAACTTCTGATGATGTTTCTGGAGACGGAACAGATATATTGGTAAATCCTTTACGATCTATTTACGATAACAACCGTCAGCAGTTCCGTAAAAACTTCAATATGTTAGGAAGTTTTGGATGGGAAATTGTAGATAATTTAAAATTCAAAGTAGACTTAGGTCTTGATAATTATAACAGTTTAGATTATCGTTTTTACGGACGCAGTACTTACTATGTAGCTAATACTCCGGCTAGTACACTGCAAGGGAAACCGGCAATGGTTATTACTGATGGTAAAGAGAGACGTTTTAGAAATGCCAATACTTTGAATTACGATTTCAAAAAAATAATGGGAGAAAACCACCATTTAACAGCATTGATTGGTGAAGAAAGTATTAATTATGAAGTGAATACAGTGACTTCTACTATTCATGGATATCCTTCTTTCTTCGATTTCAGCCAGGCAAAATCGCTGACATCACAAGGAACTCCGCAGGCAGTTGATAACTATTATAACCCAGACGACAGATTATTGTCATTTTTTGGACGTGCCAATTATGATTATAAAAATCGTTACATCTTATCAGCTACATTCCGTGCGGACGGATCAAGTAAATTTTTACCACAAAACCGTTGGGGATATTTCCCGGCATTTGCTGCAGGATGGAAAATCTCTGAAGAGAGTTTCTTAAAAGGTAAATCATGGATTGATCTTCTAAAAATAAGAGCAAGTTATGGTGAAGCAGGAAATAATAATATACCTGTAGGACAGCAGACTCAAATTTTTCAATCTATTCCAACAGCATGGATTAATGGGGTAACTAGTGTTTGGGCTATTCCTAAAACAATGCCTAACCCAGATTTGAAATGGGAAACTACAGTAACACAAAACGTTGGTTTGGATTTTGGATTCTTTAAAAATCGTTTGAGCGGTAATTTTGATGTCTATAAAAATGTTACAAGCGACTTATTAATTAATTTCCCGGTTCCAGGATCTGGATATGATTATCAATACCGTAACATGGGAGAAACTCAAAACACAGGTTTTGAAGCTACTTTAAATGTTGTGGCAATTGAAAAAGCTAAATACGGATTGAATTTCTCTTTCAATATGGGAGTAAATAAAAATCGTATTAACTCACTAGGTGTTATGAACAACTTTGGAGCTGCTACAAACTGGGCTTCTTCACAAATTGGAGATGATTACCTAATATCAGTAGGTTCTTCTTTAGGAACTATGTATGGTTATAAAAATGATGGAAGATATGAAGTTTCTGACTTTGATTATGTTGGAGGAAAATATGTTTTAAAAAGCGGTGTAGTTGCTACTGCTACAACTTTAGTTGGAGACGGAAGTTCTCTTAAACCTGGAGATATGAAATTGAAAGATGTTAATGGTGATGGTAAAGTGGATCTGACAGATAAAACAGTTATTGGCAATATTAATCCTAAAAGTACCGGAGGTTTCGTTATTAACGGAAACGCCTATGGATTTGATTTAATGGCAGCTTTTAACTGGAGTATTGGTAATGAAGTATACAACGCTGATAAAATTGAATTCTCTACAGCTAATGCTTCAGGACAGTATAAAAATTTAAATTCTACAATGGCTGATGGAAAAAGATGGACAAATTTGGATCCTGTTTCAGGCCAGTTAGTAACAGATCCTGATGCATTAGCGGCTCTTAATGCTAATACAACTATGTGGTCTCCATATATGAGAACTGCTATATTTACTGATTGGGCAGTTGAAGATGCATCATTTTTAAGATTGAATACGTTAACATTAGGGTACACAGCACCTGAAATGTTTACATCTAAGCTTGGAGTTTCTAAATTAAGATTTTACATGACGGCTAGCAATGTTTTTGTTTGGACTAAGTATTCTGGTTCTGATCCGGAAGTTTCAACAAAAAGAAAAAACCCACTTACTCCAGGGGTTGATTCAAGTCCTTATCCAAGAAGCAGACAAATGGTTTTTGGGATGAATCTTAATTTCTAATTTTAAATTATCACAAAATGAAACATAAATTAATAATAGCAGGATTGATAATTTCAAGTTTATTTAGTTCTTGCCAGCAATTTGAAGACGACTATTTAGATACAGACGCACCATCAACATTACAGCCTTCTTTGATTTTTTCTGATGCCGAACTGGCAAAAGGAGCTGTTGATGGAATAAAAGTGCCATTTGCAGAAACGAACTCTTACAGAGGAAGATTTTTACCATATTATGGATTAAATACAGACGTGGAATGGTATAATACTTCGCAGACAGCTGGAGATAAGGCAGATTTGTGTGTTTATGATGCCAGACCGGGTAATACAGAAATGAATACCACTACAAATGCTTATGCAATGATGTATTTAGGTATTGAGCGTGCAAATATCTGTATTCAAGGTATACGTCAATATGGAAAACCATCACCGGGAACAAACATGGGACAGTTATTAGGAGAAGCATTAACTCTAAGAGCTATTTACTATGCTGATTTACTTAAAGCATGGGGTGATGTTCCTGCTCGTTTTGAACCTATCACTACAGCAACTTTATATTTGCCTAAATCGAACAGAGATATTATTTACAAACAATTAATTGCTGACTTAGGTGAAGCATCAACACTAGTTGCATGGCCTAACGAAACTTCTTATACTAGTACTGTAGAACATGTAAATAAAGCTTTTGTAAAAGCATTTAGAGCACGTTTGGCTTTGGCAGCAAGTGGTTACCAGCAATACCCTGACGGCGTAAGAAGAAGTAATGATCCTGAACTTTCAGTTCCAGCTATGTATGCATTAGCATTAAAAGAATCTCGCGAAGTAATTGAGAGCGGTTCAGCTCATTTAGAATCTACTTTTGAAGGATTATGGAGAAAATACAATCAGGAAATTACTACTGCCGGCGGTGAGTCTCTTTGGGAACTTCCTTTTGCAGATGGACGTGGGCGTATGTTATTCACGTTTGCGGTGAGACACACTTCAGCAATTGATCAATTTCAGGCTAATGGAGCGAATCGAGGCGGTGCAGCGGGACCTTTACCATTTGTTTTTTACGATTACGATCAGACAGATTTGCGTAGAGATGTTACCTGTGTCCCTTACAAATGGGGTACTGCTGTAGCAGCAAGTCCATATCCAATTGCTAAACAAGAGCTGGGGACTTTAGATACATGGTATTTCGGTAAATACCGCTATGAGTGGATGACAAGAAGAGTTACTTCAGATAATGATGATGGGGTTAATAAAATGTATATGCGTTATGCTGAGGTGCTTCTTATAGCTGCTGAAACAGCAAACGAATTAGAAGGTCCGGGAGCAGCAATGCCTTATTTAAAAGAAGTTAGAAGAAGATCATTCCCAGCAGCGGCACAAGCTGTTAAAGTGGAGGCATATGTAGACGGTTTAAGCAGCAAAGAAGCGATGTTTAATGCTATTGTTGAAGAGAATAAATATGAGTTTACCGGAGAAATGGAGCGTAAACAAAATTTAATTCGTTGGAATCTTCTTAAAGTAAAATTAGACGAAGCTAAACAAAAAATGACAGATTTGGCAGCGCGTTCAGGTGCTTATGCTGATGTACCGGCAACTCTATATTATAAGTATAAAACAGATAATGTAAGTTTAGATATCTACGGATTAAACAGAGGAGAAACAACAAATCCGGGAACAGGATATTCTTCTATTGTCTGGACATGGACAGGTACAGCAGCAGATGCTAAGATAAACTCACTATACAAACCAGGAGTTAATCCGGATAACAGACAGTACTGGCCAATATGGCAAGTGTTTATCGATGGAAGTAATGGACAGTTAAAAAATGATTTCGGTTATTAAAATCTTAATTGATAATAAATTATAAGTTATTATGATGAAAGCAAAATATATATTTAGAGGACTAATAGCCGTATTACTTCTTGCAGTTGGAGTTTCAAGCTGCGAAAGTTATAATGAAGAGTTATTAGACAGCGTAGGAAATACAAGAGAGTTTTCTCCAATTGGGCTTAAAGCCACAGTGAGAAACCAAACTACGGTTGAATTAAACTGGACGGTTAAAACAGATGAAAACGCAGATCATTATGTAGTAGAATTCAGCCCGGACGATCCTGAATTTAAAACTATTTTTAAAACAGTAAATGTAACTCCGGCAGAACTGCCAATACAAGTAGCTTTAGAAGGAGAAACAACTTATTCTATTAGAGTTAAAGCTGTAAGTGCAGCTGGTTTAGACGATTCAAAATGGTCAGTAACCACAGCTACAACATTATCTGAACAGATTTTCTTTCCAATTAAACCGGAAGAAATCGAAGCTGGGTATCTTACTGTACGATGGACACCTAACAGTAACGTAACAGAGATTTTAGTTCAGCCAGGTAATATAACCCACACTATAACAGCAGAAGAAAAAGCTGCCGGAGCAGCAATTGTTAACGGTTTAACTCCAGAAACAAATTATACTGCTACTTTAAAGAATGGGACTAAAACCAGAGGAATACTAACTTTTACAAGTGGTGTTGATCTTACAAAAGGTATTGTAATAAATCCACAAGACGATTTAATTGCTAAAGTTGCTCAGGCACCATCAGGATCAAGATTATTACTTATGCCGGGTGTTTATTCAACAACGGGTGAGATCATTGTAAACAAAACACTTATTTTTAGAGGTGTAAGACCAGAAAATAAACCAAAACTGACAGTGAAATTTACTCTGGCTAATAATCCGGCTAATGCAAGTGAAGCTGTAAGTCTGTCTCTGGTTGATCTGGATTTAAGTGGATCTGGTTTAACGGGCGGTGTCATTTCAATTTTAACAGCACAAGCGTCACCTTTAGGAGATATCTTGATAAGCAGTTCTTATGTTCATGATTACCCTTCTCAGCTTATGTACGGAAATGCAGCAGCCAGATTGAAATCATTCACTATAGATAATAGTATTGTTAAAAATGTAAATACTGCCGGATCAGCTGATTTTATCGATTTCAGAACTACATATGTTGAAAATGTTACTTTAACAAGAAGTACATTTAATAATTGTGGATCACGTGATTTCATTCGTTTAGATGCAGCTGCTGGTTCAGGAGGAAGTTTAGTAAGTAATGTGGTAATTGATGGATGTACGATATATACTCCAACATTAATAGCTTCAAGCAGAATTTTATATGTACGTTTTGCGACAAATATTTTAGCGGTACGTAACACATTGCTTGTTGTTGGTCAGGCAATTTATACTAACAATGCTGCAACAAGTGCTCCAGGATTTGGAAACAATAATAATTTTAATTCACCAAATTTAAAAGCGACTACAAATAATAACAGACCAGATGCTGCGGCAACAACATTAGATCCGCAGTTTGCAAATGCTGTAGGAGGAGATTTCACATTAGGAAATCAAACTTTGAAAGATAATAAAATTGGTGATCCACGTTGGATTAAATAAATTTCATTTTCATATTTTTAGTTTTTAAAAGGGATGCAATTGCATCCCTTTTTTTATAAAGTACTTTTTTGTGAAATCTTCACAGTAAAAGAAACCTGAGACTAAAAACTGCGACTGAATACTTTTCAAGCTTATTCAATATCCAAATCAAATTTTTCTAATAATCCGGCAAGCGCTGTATGAGAAACTTTTGTCCCTTTAATTTTATTTTCAGAAGGATCGAAAGCATAATTTCTCGAAGACCTGAAATCGGTTTTCTCCAGGATGCATTCCGCGAAAGTAGCATTAGATAAATCACAATTTTTGAAAACTGCCAAAGACAAATCGGTATTTGAGAAATCGACATCTTTAAGCGAACAGTCAATAAAATTGGTTTTCTTTAGTTTTTTATAAATGAAAGTTGAATAGTCTAAAAGACAGTCCTGAAAACTCATCGAAAACAAAAAACTGTTACTTGCACTAAAATCTAATCCCATTAATTTACAGCCGATAAACTTGATATTTTTTAATCCGGTATTTTTAAGCACAGCCAGCGAAAGATTGCAGTTTTTAAAAGTAGAATCTAAAAAATCATTATGACTCAAATCACTTTTAGAGAAATTGCAGTTGATGAACTCGCAGTTTACAAATTCTGTATTCGATAAACTCTGATCAGAGTAATCTACTGTGTCAAAAGTTCGGTTTTGGTATAATTTAGTTTCCATTTTATTTGTGAAGATGTTGTAAGTATTTAAGTTTTATTCTAATTCAATGCAGTCAAAAATGCCATTGTTTAGAATTAGTTTTGGAATATCAAGCTCGCTGTCGATTCTTAAAATATTATCGCAGTCCTCAAGATCAAAATTCCATAAAGTATCAGGTAATAATTCGTGAAGCAGTGTAGAAGCCGACTCAAATTTTGATTGGCTGTTAACGGAAGTTTTAAAAACATAAATCATAATTTGCATTTTTTGAAGAGGCAAATTTCTGAAAAATGTATGGCTGTTTAATAGGATTCAATAATCAATAATTAGGACTTATCAATCATTTTTCTGTACTGAATTGGTGTAATTCCTTCATGTTTCTTAAAAAAACGGCTAAAGTACGATTGGTCCTCATGACCTACTTGTGCTGCGATTTCACTTACAGAAAGTGTGGTTTGAAAGAGTAAATATTTGGCTTCTAATAATATGGTTTCATCAATCCATTTTGTGGCTGATTTTCCTGTAACCGTTCTAACAGATTTATTCAAATGGTTAGGCGTAACATTCAATAATGATGCATAATAATGAACCAAATGATGTGTTTTAATATTTTGGTGAATCAACTCTTTGAACTTATTGGTAATAACTTCTGCCGCAGAAATATTTTTTGAACTCTTAACCGAGTTTTTATTCATTTCATAAAACAGCGTAATTAAATACGACTGCACAATATTTAGGTTTGCTGTCGAAGTTTCAGAATATTCTTTTTCAAGCCGGCTTAAAATAGCCGTTATGTGCGGAACATCTTTTGGAGCCAGAGTAATTTTTGGATTGCCTGAAATTTTCATGAAATCAAATTCATTAATCATTTCACGGCTTCCGTATTTTCTAATTAAAATATCAGGGTGAAACTGGCAGATATAGCCTTTATGTATGTTATTAACATTTTCAAGAGAAAAAATCTGACCAGCGGGAACCACAATTATTTCGTTATCTATAGTGGTATATTCCTGATACCCCAATTTCATGACATGCTGGCCCGAAGAAATAAAAATTAAAGTATGGCAGGAATGTTTACAAGGCGGTACCGGATGTTGCATCTGCATTATTTCTTCAATCTCCAAACAGAAAAAATGATCAGAATTTGATTTAAAAAGCAAATGAATAGGATTATCCTCTCCAAGGAACTTCTCCCGAAATCCTGAGGCATTATAAGTCTTTATTTTTTCAATTGTCTTTGTCTTCATACTTAATAATACAATCTAAAATCAAGTAATTTACAAAGAGCATAATGCTTTTGGTACAAATCTTCTACAACTTCAGTCAAATCGTCATTTTCCTGATATAAGCTGAAAAACGCTTTATCGATTGTACTGCAGCTGGCAATTTTATTATAGGTAGAACCATATCCCGAAATGGCGCGGGCACCAGTAATATCAAGAAAATATTGTGCTTCTTCGTCGTTAAGGTCTAATCTTTTTTTATTGGCAAAATGAATAATTTTTCCTTTCATTTTCCCTTCAAAAAGTTCGGCTATTTCTTCAATGCTGTAATAATAATCATGAAGACAGATGTTGTTTTCCTGTCCCGGCATTACCAGATAAATGATTTCATAATCCTTAAAATTATGATCATCATATAATAAAGTATTTAAACTTTCTTCTAAACCCTCAATAGTATCACAGGTTTTATAGATGCTCGAAATTCCCTGATTAAAAGCAATTTCTTCCAGATTTTTAACCACATCAGTAGTTGTAACGGTATCTACGTCCTGAACGCCTTCGAGGCAGAAAATAAATTTTTCATTATCCATGCTACTGTCTTTTCGGTTTTTGGGTAAAACTGGGTTTAAGACAAATATATTTTTTTATATGGAAAAAGCCTTATGAGATCAGGACTTTAACGTCTTTTTTACAAATCATAAAGAAAAAAGGCATCTTTAAAATTTAAAAATGCCTTTTTTATCAAGAGAAATAGTTCTTATTTAATTTTTAAATTTATGAATTCTGGCAGAATACAAATTACTGCCAAAAATAATGGCTCCCATTACAAAAGGAACAAAATGAGAAATTTGCCAGAATAGTTCTTTTCCAGATTTTATTCCTTCATTTGAAGTTTCATAGATTCCTATTCCAATGAAGAAAAGGCAGATAGCAAATAGGCAAAATTGAATTTTATAATTTATCTTAATCATAATTTTATAACTTAACAGATTAATTTATTTAATTTTTGGCACATAGCTAATATAAATAGGAGATTCGATTAAATCTCCATTTTCGTCTAATATAAGAAAATTTCGTGAAGTTTTTTCTTGTGATTTGTCTATATGTGCCGGATATAATCTTTTTTTTCCTGTTCCTTTACAAGCGGCTCCCCATTCAGCGCTTGCCCATATAAATCCAGCAACAGCTACTCCTGTTGCTAAACCAAAAGATCCAACTTCTATAGTCGCAAGTCCAACAAATGCTATTCCAACTCCTATAGATGCAGATAAACAACTTCCAAATAATCCATTACTTTTAGATGTAAAACTATTTCCTTTGAAAAAATCTGGATCATATTCATTCATAACTTTTAATCCATCAATAAAATTATAAAAGCGCTGTAATTTTTTATTTGTCATCGGTAGAGATAAAATAGCATTTTCGAAATTTGTTATTGAAGTATCAAAATTTTTAGTGTTTAATAGCTCATCTTTAAATATTGTTACAGTTGCTAGTTCAGTACTTGTAAACAGATTTAAATCATTTAAATACTGAATATTTTGTTCATAAGTTTGGTCCAGTATATGAGAAGTTCTGGAATCAATTTCAATTGTTAAATCCTGACTTGCCAGCAGACTTTCATATTCTAAATATGGCTCTTCCGGAGCTGTCTCTATATAAGGTTTACTTGTAAAACTAATTCTTTTAGCTTGTATTTCAGTATCTTTTATTTTAATGATATTGCTTGCTCTATTAACATCTTCATTATTTAATCTATAAACGTTATTGTATTATTTTGTTTAACATCTTCTTTATTATCGCAGGAAGTTGTTGAGAATAAAAATTATAGTGGTAACTATTAATATTTTAGTTTTTAATAAATGCTTTGTCATTTTATCTTGTTTAAAAATTAATATTTATTTTGAGTGTACGATATCTCCGAGTAATTACAGTTACTCGGATAAATTCTCAAATATTTTTCGCAGTTTTTTATGATTATTTTTCATTTTAAATATAGGTTTATTCTTTCAAATATATAAAATATAATATATTTGTAAATTTTAACATATTTCTAAATTATGATAATTTTAAATTGCAAAGTAGTAGACTGCTTGATACAACTCATTTCAAACGAGCTTAGCATTTGCTTGATATTTGGTATATTAAAGTTTTAGATAAATTATTAAAAAGCCTCAGGATCTTTTACTACGACTTCTAATATCACGTAGATAAAAAACAGAAACTATTTTTAAAGCACGAACAAAAACCTGGTTTAGAAAAGATTTAGAAAATAGGAATATTTACTCAGAAATTAAATCACCGCTTTTATTTATTCAAAGAGAAAACGATGAGGACGGAACTTAAATTATTTTAATACAACAATTACTTTGGTGAGTGGAAAAGCAGAGAAGTGTATTTCCAAATGCTGGTCACATGCCACATAAAGAAACACCAAAATTAGTTATAAATAAAACAGCAGTATTTATTAAAAGCAGTAATTACGCCGCTTTTTTTGCGCGCTGTTTTTTCTCCAAAAGCTTAATTTGATTTTCAGTACAAAGAATCTGTTCTTTAATACCAACTTTATGGACTTCTATCAAATAATGGTAGGTCATCTCCTTAATTGCAGATTTTTTGATAAGTCCTTTTTTAAAATCTATTTTTCTCTCTATTACTGTCGCCCTATAAGATCTTCCACTCAATGTTGTGTAGAATACATCTTGTCCTTTTACAAAATTCATCTCTTTAGCTTTTGGTTTTTAATACTCGCTAATATCCAAGTCTCCATTTTATCAAAAAGGACCGAAAAATTTATCTAGGGGGGATAAAAATTTTTCTCCTTAAATGATGATGCAATGTATAAAGATTCAATAATTCGGCATTACGTATTTTTACCTGTTTTTTGAGTCTAATTCATTTATTTACAAGGCTTCATTTATTAAGAAAAGCTTTGTTATTGCTAATTGTACTAAGAAAATTTGGTACAATTTAGAACATCAGAATTCAGTTCTTTTCAATATCAAATATTTAGTTTTGAGGAAACAAATTTTATTCTAAAACTAAATTTAAGGTCAAATGGTACAGGAAAGAGTGATGGAGAAATTGGCAATTTTAGCCGATGCTGCAAAATACGATGTTTCGTGTTCTTCAAGTAACAGCAGCAGAAAAAATAAAGATAAAGGTTTAGGAAATGCTTCCGGAAACGGAATTTGCCATGCGTATACAGAAGATGGACGCTGTGTTTCGCTTCTTAAAATATTGCTGACCAATCATTGCATTTTTGATTGTGCTTATTGTGTCAGCAGAAAAAGCAACGACATTAAACGCGCTGCTTTTACGGTTCAGGAAGTGGTCGATTTAACGATAGGTTTTTACCGAAGAAATTATATCGAAGGTTTGTTCCTGAGTTCGGGTATTTTTGATAATCCCGATTATACAATGGAACGTTTGGTTAGAATTGTCAAGAAACTGCGGTTAGAAGAAAACTTTAACGGATACATTCATTTAAAAGCAATTCCGGGTGCGAGTCCGGAATTGTTGAAAGAAGCAGGATTGTATGCCGATCGTTTAAGTGTAAATGTTGAAATGCCAACCGAGCAAAGTCTTAAATTATTGGCTCCGGATAAAAATCATATTGATGTTATCAAACCAATGGAATATCTGAAAAATGAAATTATAGGTTATAAAGAAGAAAAAAAGCAAAACTACAAAGCGCCTCTTTTTGCTCCGGCGGGTCAAAGTACTCAAATGGTTATTGGCGCGACAAAAGAAAATGATATGGAAATTTTGGGCATGGCCAATTATTTTTACGAACAAATGAACATGAAAAGGGTCTATTATTCGGGATATGTGCCTATAAGTTATGACAACAGACTTCCTGCAATTGGAACTCCCGTGCCTATGATTCGCGAAAATAGATTGTATCAGGCCGATTGGTTAATTCGATTTTACGGATTTCATGTCAATGAAATGGTAGGTTTCGACCAGCCGAACCTTGATTTGGATATTGACCCAAAATTGGGCTGGGCTTTGCGAAACTTAAATCAATTTCCGGTTGATATAAATACTGCCGATTTAGAATTGATTCTCAGAATTCCCGGAATTGGTGTTTTGAGTGCCAAAAAAATTGTTGCAGCTCGAAAATTTAAAAAGCTGCAGCCAGAAGATTTACAAAAATTAGGAATCTCTTACAGCAGGTCAAAATACTTTCTGGCTTTTGCAGCGCCGTTTCAGTTACAAAGAGACCTAACTTCAATTCAAATAAAAGAACACATTTTAAATTCGCAGAAAAGTAAATACAAAAATGATTTCTCAAATCAATTAGCTTTATTTTAAACCAATGACGCAAGTAATTTACGATAGTACTTTTGAAGGCTGGCTGACGGCAGTATTCGAAATTTACGAATTAAAACTCGCAGATGTTGTTTTTGCTAAAAATGAAGTTTTGAATGCTTTACTTTTTTCAGAGACGTATTTTGTGACAACTGATATCAGTAAAGCAAATCGTGTTTTAAACGGATTAAAACAGCGTCTTTCTCCGGAAGGTTTTGCTAATATTTACAGAGCATTTTTATCTGATTTGGATAAAATAGAAGAAACCTTATTTCAATTTGTAAAATATGTATTTGACAGTTCAGTTAATATTGAAGAAGATCTGGCAAATACTTTTGTTTTGGATGTTCAAAGAGCGGCACATTTAACCGGAAAAGAAAGCCATCGTATGAAAGCTTTTGTTCGGTTTAAGCTCACAAAAGACAATTTGTATTATGCGATAGTAGAACCAGATTGCGATGTGCTGCCTTTAATAGAAAAGCATTTTAAAAACCGTTATGCCGATCAGCGCTGGCTGATATATGACTCAAAACGCAAATACGGAATTTACTATGATCTTGAAGATACCTCAACCGTGCAGCTTCAATTTAATGCTGAATCAACCTCATCGAAGTTTTTAGCCGAAATATGTGATGACAACGAAGAGTTTTTTCAAAATCTTTGGAGACAGTATTTCAGCAGTGTAAATATTGAATCCAGAAAAAATACCAAACTGCATTTACAGCACATGCCAAAACGATATTGGAAGAATTTAACTGAGAAAATTCCAAATCTAAAATAAGTCCAGAGTTTACTATTACACAGAGATACACAAAAATTATCGCTGAGACTCGCAAAGTTTATTTGTGGCGATTTCTGTTTTTGTGAATCTTTGCGAATAATCTTTGCGAATCTTTGTAAAAGAACTTTTTATTATCTTAAATTTTAAATCCCCAAACGAAAATCTTTTACACTTTTCTGTTCTAAACTAATCTCTTCAAAATAACTCGTAGTTCCTTTTTCAACCGGACACTGTGCGCTTATACCGCCCCAAAGTTCTGCAGGATAATTGTTTTTGTACAAACGAACCATCTGCCAGGTTTTGTTGTCAAGAGAATAATAACTGGCAACCGTCTGCGTATCTGATGATATTTTCATATAAACCGTTTTTCCCTTTACAACATCATGATTGTTATCGTCTGAAGTTCCAATTGTACGAACCGTCACGATTCTGTGATTTCCTCTTTCATCCTGCTCAAAACAAAATTTCTGATAAAAGCTGTCATTTACATACAAATACAAAACACCTGCATTGTACAAACCGCCTGTAGTAAATTCAGGACTTACTTTTGCCGTAATTGTAAAAGGTTTTGTGTTGTCTATTTTAGATAAAAGAATAGGAGCGGTGTTGTTTGAAAGCTTGTTATTTGGATCTGAAAAATAATCTTTTTTCTCGCCCACATGAAACTGGATATTCTTTTTCTCATCAACTTTTGCCAGAGTATCGGCACCATTAATAGATTTTGTAAAATGAATTTTCTCTAGTTTTATATCGCACGGATTACCTCGAACAAAAGCAGAATCTGAAATTTTTTCAGTGGTTTTTTCTTCAGTTTTATTTTCTTTTGAAGAATTGTTGCAGCTTGAAAAGATTATAATTCCAAAGAGAGCGAGGCAGGTAATAAATTTAGTTTTCATAAAATGTTTTGTTAGAAGTATAAAAATGATAATTTAGGTTTTTCAAATTTAGTCCTGCTTTCCAAAAACAGCAATACGTAAAATTAACCAATTTATAAAGCCGCTATGTCCAAAGTTTCCATCGAAGATCAGTTAACTTCAACTTTGTTACAGCAAACCTTTCTGGATGGGGAAGTTTTAGACATAGAAGAATATAAAAAATCGGTTGTTTCTTATGTCGAAATCGAACAATGTGTAGCGGTGCTTTCTGATTTTCAGGCAGACTGCAGTTATATTTATGCAGGCAATTTTGGAGAATTTTTTGGACTTTCTTCAGAAGATTTAATAATCGATTCTGCTTTTGAAGACTGTATTTTTAATAAAATAAATTCTGATGATGTAACCGAACGTCATGCTTTGGAACTTCAGTATATACAATTTCTTAAAAATTTACCCGGAGAAGAATATAGAAAATTCAGCACTTTCAGTCGTTTAAGAACTTCTGATTCTCAAAACGTGAATTACATTAATCACCGCACCATGTATCTTAAAAAATCATCAAACGGGAGTATCTGGCTTGCATTGTGTTTGTATTCGCCTTCTGGCAATTTACAAACCAGTACCGGAATCGACGGCAGAATTGTAAACATGCAGACAGGCGAAACGATTGCTTCTGAAAAATACAAATCTCTTTCCGAAACGTTACTTTCGAAAAGAGAATTGGAAATTTTAAAACTTGCTGCAAAAGGAAACAACAGCGGTCAAATTGCCGGATTTCTAAACATATCAGTTTATACCGTTCGGCGCCACAGACAGAATATCATCCAGAAAATGCAGGTTTCTAATACAACCGAAGCTTTACGAACGGCTCTTGTTATGGGACTGATTCAAGTTTAAAAATGAAAAGCAGTTTTTAAGCCATTATTTTTACACGAGACCCATCAGTATTACAAATTTGAATCTCAATAGTATTATTTTCTTTTAGTAAAGCATCTGCCTTATCTTCTGCCTCTTCAAGAGAAGCAAAAAAAGTTGGAGGAAAATCATTTATACCATCATACGAATATCTTGTTTTTCCATCAAGTTCCAGAATAATACCTGTTGCCTTTTCGCATAAAATAATTTGATACATCCTTTATTTACTTTTCTTCAAAGCATCCAATAATTCAACCATATCAACCACACCATAAGTCGAAGAATAATCAGAAACTGCATAAGGCAGGATTAGACTATTGTTGTGAATAATGGCTCCGCAGGAATACACAACATTTGGGACATAACCTTCTCGTTCATCTTCCAATGGAGAAAGTAAAGGTTCGCTAAGTCTTCCAATTTCTTTTGACGGATCATCAAGATCAAAAAGTGATGCACCAATGCAATAACGTCGCATTGTACCTACACCATGTGTAATAACAAGCCAGCCTTCTTCGGTCCAGAGCGGTGATCCGCAATTTCCTATTTGTGTGAGTTCCCAGGTGTAACGCGGCTGCTGCAATAAAACAGGAGTGTTCCATTGTGTAACTCTGTTGGAATACATAATGTAATTGTTTACACCGTCAATTCGGGCAAGCATGGCATATTTTCCTTTTATTTTTCTCGGAAATAAAGCTAGGTTTTTATTTTGAGCACCTTCTCCATGTAGAGGCATAACTCTAAAAGAATAAAAATCCTCAGTAGAGATTAATTTGGGCAATATCGCGTGACCATTATATGCCGTGTATGTAGCCATAATGCGAACAGAATCGTCGTCGTCTACAAAACGCACAAAACGGGCATCTTCAATTCCACGGCTTTCAGAATCTGATATTGGAAAAATGACACGTTCTGTAATATCAGAATCGTGTTTGAATTGTAAATCATAAAAAGAGTTGGCAAGCCAGAGTATTTCTTCGAGAGCAGTTCTTCTTTCCTGACGAATTGCAGGATCACTTAAAGCTGTTTTTAATGTGTTTTTTAAAATTGCAAATTCAAATTCCTCCGGCAGATCCTGCATAATCTGATCAATGTATTTGTCCTGCGTATGCATTTCAATGAGCTTGGTGAGAAATCGCTCTTTATTGAATAAAGTTTTATGTTCAATTTCGGCCTTATCAATATGATGACCAATTTTCATTATCTGAAGATTGTTGTCTCTGTCCAGAATTCCTCTTCTAAAAACAATAGAAGAAATATGTCCTTCACCAGTGGCGCGGAAAGAAATTATTACACGTTTTTCACCCGCTTCTAAACCAGACTGATCAAAATCTTCTACAATAGAAGGATTAAAAATAGCTGCTGATTCTATGGCATATTCCATTGTGCAATATGAACCAATTAGCATTTTTCGATTAAGTGTCATGGCTTCATAATCAACCTGCATGGCTTCGATTATGGGTCTTATTCTTTCGCAGTGTCTAAAAAACACCGCCGAAATATTTCTGTGGCGTCTGGCAAATTCCCGAAGTGTTTGTTCTAAGGTTTCTGAAACTTGTTTTTCATCCAGCGTCATTATCCGAAGCACCATCTGCTGGGTTCTATCATAACCATTCATGAAATAACGGGCTACAACTCTTCTGGAATCTGGGGTAAATTTTATACTTTTTCGAACAACGGATACACGCATAGTTTTGGTTTTTAATTGCAATAAAATAATTATTTGATGCAAATTAGGTTTGGTGTATTATGACCTGTAATTTGCTGAGAAAAAATAGAATTAAACCTTTTTTATCGGCTTTGATATCCTGATATCTTTTCTATTTCTATAACAAGTTAACAATTTTGTTAAAGAAAAAGCTTAATTTTTTATTAAATTCTCCGCCAGTACTTGTTTCTTCAATTCCTGCTCAGCATAAAAGAGATAAACTTAATACAAAAGTTTTCCTCTCTTATCGCTGTAGTTTTTTTAAAGATATCGCAATTTTTCTTCTTCAATATCAAGGTAATACATTTGTCTGCGTATAATAGCTTCGTCTAAAGTTTTGTCTTCTTTATTTCTATTTAAAAGCCATTTTCTCTGCTGGTCTAATAAATCCCGATAAATATGTTTGAGTTCCTGACTTATGGATTCATCATCAATTCCTTTAATATGCTGTTCCCATTTTTGAATAAGATGCTGTAATGAAGTATTGTTTTCGGCATGATCTTGATAATTGGTTCTTAAGTAATGTAACGCAAATTCAGCCAATTCTTGTCGTATCTGGTGATGCGCTTCTTCGCGGGGAACAGGATCGTAGATATTGGGAAGTTTGATTTTTTTAATAAAATACGGAAGCGTCAATCCCTGAATCAATAAAGTTAAAAGAATAACGATAAAGGTGATAAACAAGATGAGGTTTCGCTGCGGAAATCCGTTGCCATTGTTCAGATAAACGGGAATAGATAATGCTGCTGCTAATGAAACAACACCGCGCATTCCCGTCCAGCCTAATATAAAAGGCGTTTTATATCCAGGATGTCTATTGTCTGCTACAGTAATAAAATTTCGGGCGATAAGTGTTACAATTACGGCACCGTAAGAAGATAAGAGCCTGCTTATAATTAAAACAACCGTAATCAAAACGCCATAACCAATTGCTGTTAAAAGCGTGGTTTCTTCCAGTCCTTTAGTAATTTGAGGTAAATCTAATCCAATCAGCATAAAGACCAATCCGTTTAGTATAAAACAGAGACTTTCCCAGACATTTACGCCTTGTATACGCGATCTGCTGTTCAAAAAACGGTGTCGGTTATTAGACAAAAGTAAACCGCAGCTTACTACAGCCAGTACTCCGGAACTATGAACTTCTTCGGCTGCGAGATAAATAATATAAGGCGTCAGCAATGATAAAACAATATCGCTGTTGGCATCGGTAGGCAGATATTTATGTGCTTTCATAAACAGCCATCCTATTAATAAACCAATACCAGCGCCGCCAAAAACCATCCAGCTGAAACTTAATGCCGCTTTATAAAATATAAATTGTTCTGTTGCAACGGCAATCATGGCAAATCTGAAAATAATAAGGGAAGAGGCATCATTTAATAAACTCTCGCCTTCTAAAATCGACGACATGGTTTTGGGTACTTTGACAAATTTTAAAATTGCACCCGCACTTACAGCATCTGGAGGAGAAACAATTCCTCCTAAAACAAAACCTAATGCCAATGAAAAGCCGGGAATAAAATAATTTGCAACCAATGCAACGGAAAGTGCTGAAACAAAAACAACGATAAAAGCAAAACTCGTTATAATGCGTCTCCAGCGCCACAATTCTTTCCATGAAATTGTCCAGGCAGCTTCATATAATAATGGCGGAAGAAAAATAAAGAAGATGAGCTCTGGTTCGATGTTGATTGAAGGTACACCCGGAATAAAACTGATTAACAATCCTGCAAGTACCAGAAGTACAGGATAAGCTACTTTTATTTTATTGGCCAGCATAATGAGCAGTAAAATAACAATTAACAGACCAAGGTAGAAGGGGAAGTTATCCAGCATTTTTTTAGTTTAGGTTTCTATATTCGATTGGTGTATAACCGGTATTCTTTTTAAACATGCGGTTAAAATGCTGCGGATATTTAAATCCTAATTCAAAAGCAATCTGGCTGACTGATTTTTCGGCATCAAAAATTCGTTCTTTTGCCAGATTGATTAATTTTAACTGAATGTGTTCCTGAGCCGATTTCCCAGTTTCTTTTTTTATTAAATCTCCAAAATAATTAGGTGAAAGATGTAAAAGATCTGCAAAATATCCAACAGAAGGAAGTCCGGAATCTTGTGCATTTTGAGATTGGAAATAGTCATTTAAGCAGTTTTCAAATTTTGATAAAATATCAGAATTGATGTTTTCGCGGGTAATGAATTGTCTGTCATAAAAACGTACACAGTGATTTAAAAGCAGTTCTATAGTATTGCTGATAATGTTTTTGCTGTGTTTGTCAATAGACTGGCTTAACTCGTATTCTAATTTATTGAATAAATCTTTTATAATTTCCTGTTCTTTTAAAGACAAATGAAGCGCTTCGTGCGAGTCATAAGAAAAGAACGAATATTGATTTATATTTTTAAACAAGGCAGTTCCTTTTATAAAATCAGGATGAAAAAGCAGTGTTAAACCTGTAGATTTATAATTATCGGTATTGCTTACTTCCAGAACCTGTCCGGGAGCAACAAAAACCATTGTGCCATCATCGTAGTCATAATTATTACGGCCGTATTTTAATTCGCCGCAATTTCCGGCTTTTAAAAATATAGCATAAAAACCAAAATGCAGACGGGTATTATTGGGTAACGGATTACTGTTAGAATTATCAAAAATACTTATTAAAGGATGCTGTGTTCCAACACCTTTTAACTGATTGTATTGTGTAACGTGTTCAAGTTTTAGTTGGTCCATGATGTGCTTGTGAAATTTAGATACACAAATATACTATTCAGATTATTAATAACTTAGCATGATTATTCAAATCAGTAAAAATGGTAATAACAGCAGTAATATGTATTATATACAGCTGGTTTTATTACAAGAAATTTGTACTGTTAAAAATAACAATAAACTTTTATATAAATAAAATTATGGAAAAGAGAATATTAGGAACACAAGGATTAGAAGTTTCTGCATTAGGATTGGGCTGTATGGGATTGAGTTTCGCTTACGGTACAGCAGTAGATAAACAACACGGAATAAAAATAATCAGAGAAGCATACGAACAGGGAATTAATTTTTTTGATACTGCCGAAGCATACGGCATTGCCAACGAAGAGTTGGTAGGAGAGGCGGTGAGCCCGTTTAGAAAAGATGTTGTAATCGCGACTAAATTTGGTTTTAAAGGCGGACAGGCATTTAACGGACAAGACAGTCGTCCGGAAAATATCAGGGCTGTTGCCGAAGAATCTCTAAGACGTTTAAAAACGGATGTTATTGATTTATTTTATCAGCATAGAGTAGACCAAAATATTCCAATCGAAGATGTTGCCGGAACGGTTAAAGATCTTATACAGGAAGGAAAAGTAAAATATTTTGGTATGTCTGAAGCTGGTGCCGAAACTATTAGAAAAGCAAATGCTGTTTTACCAGTATCGGCTTTGCAAAGTGAATATTCTATTTGGTGGAGAGAACCAGAATTAGAAGTTTTGCCTGTGTTAGAAGAATTAGGAATTGGTTTTGTTCCGTTTAGTCCGCTTGGCAGAGGATTTTTAACAGGCGCTATTACCCAAAACACAAAATTTGAAAGTACAGATTTTAGAAATTCTCTTCCAAGATTTAGCGAAGAAAACAGATCTGCCAATCAAAAATTAGTTGATTTATTATCTGCTATTGCTTCTCAAAAACAAGCGACTCCTGCACAAATTGCTTTAGGATGGCTTTTGGCACAAAAACCTTGGATTGCACCAATTCCGGGAACCACAAAATCAAACCGATTAACAGAAAATATTGGCGGTGCTTCAATTAATTTATCGGCAGAAGATGTTAAAAAAATTGACGATGCTTTTGCTCAAACTACAATTCAGGGTGATAGATATCCTGCTCAGATTCAGCAAACTGTTGGGAAATAAAGCTTAGATAAATTAAAAGTGCTGTATTTAAAAATGCAGCACTTTTAAATAATTAACCATAAACTAAAAAAACTACATTTTTGTAAGCGGAAGATTGAAACTCACTTTTATCTTTTCAGCGATTTTTTTGCTGACCAGTTTTGGAATTTCAATATCAAAATCTTCTGCTTTTACTTCAAAACTTCCGGTAATTGTAATCTTGTCATCTGATTTTTGGATTTTAGAATTAACGGTAATCTTTTTTGTTTTTCCGTGCAAAGTCAAATCTCCCGAAATCTTAACTGGTTTTGATGACGCTGAAAG
Source organism: Flavobacterium sp. 22659 (assembly GCF_052044235.1). Lineage (NCBI taxonomy): Bacteria > Pseudomonadati > Bacteroidota > Flavobacteriia > Flavobacteriales > Flavobacteriaceae > Flavobacterium > Flavobacterium sp. 22659. The sequence goes on along the minus strand of NZ_JBQEMU010000001.1, from coordinate 141,001 downwards.
TTTTGATACATCAAAATCTTCAATTTTTCCTTTAAATGAGGCTTTAGGAAATTTATCCGATTCGACATAATTTTCATTAAAATGCTCTTCCATTAAAGCCACTTTAAACCGAAATCCTTTCATGAGTGCTAAAACAGCAACGTCTCCCGTTCCTGAGTCTAAAATGGCTGAAGTGTTTTTGTTTTCTGCCGCCACTTCTTCAAAAGAATCTGTGGAAGCTTCAAACTTTAAATTCCCTGTTTTTGTTGCATATTTTTGTGCCGAAACTTGAAATAGTCCGGCAAACAAAAACAACAGTATAATATGTTTTTTCATTTCCTGTCGATTTAATTTTCTAATAATCCATCCGCATTCCATTGCAAAATGGTATTTATTTTATCCTGAGACATTCTTCCTGCTCTTGGCATTTGTCCCGGAGTTCCGTTTTGACGCTGAATTCGGTCTAATAAATCAGTGTTTAACATTGCGTCTCTAACCTGTGCATAAGTTTCCAACGGTTTCAATGTTCCGCCAGAAGCATGGCACGCGATGCAGTTTGCATCGATAATGGCTTTTGCGTTTGCGTTATAGGTTACTTTTCCAACTATTACCTCTGGTTCTTCCAGACTTTCGTACGTGTTAGATTCACAGCCGTATAAAGACAACAATATGCCAGATAAAAAGATATATTTTTTCATATTCTATACTTTTAAAAAACTCTATATAAATTAAACCCAAAGAAAAAATCGCCTTTTCCCCAGTCGCCCGTGGCATTTGTTAAATAACCGCTCTCGGTCATAGATTGCGAATTGGTAAAAATTAATTGAAAAATATGACCGCCGGTTTCTATATCCAATCCAACAGAAAGCGGATTATTGTAAAAATCCGGTTTATTAAAATTTTCTCCGTATTCCAGATTTAGAGAAAGTCTTTTGGTTAATTTTAATCTTCCTCCGGCACTTAACGTAAACTGATTGTCGCTTTCAGTATCCTGATTGTATAGATTTTTATGAATATAAGACGGCACAAGTTCAAGAGATAATTTATCAGAGAATTTTCTTGAAATTAAAAGCTGATTTACATACGTTAATCGGTCAGAAAACTCAATTTTAGGATAATCGTCTTTTTTCAATCCGCTGTTAATATCGATTGTATTATAACCCACAATGTCAAACGGAAATTTGTCGTTTTGTCTTGCCAGTCGATATTTAAGCGATGTTTCATAAATTTTTAAAAGTGTATGGCGTGATGCACTTACAGAAAGCCAGTCGGTTACACCATAAATTCCTCCAATTTTCGTCGTGGCATCATCAAAACCAAAAAACTCAGAAATACCGCCTTTTACAGAACCAAATCGGTGCGATATAACAATATACAGTTCTTTTTTGGCTGCCATTTTTGTTGACTGAAGTGTTATAATCTGCAGGCCTTTAAAAGTGGCCGTCGCATTTTTATCTACAACCTGGGTTGAGTCCAGACTTGACAGTAAATCTTCCTGAGCATTGGCACATAAGCAGATTAAAAAGCTGGCTATTAAGAATATTTTTTTCATATTTAATTTTGTTGTGTACTGCATTGATCCAATTTTACGACTCCAAATAAATCATCATAACCAATACATCTTCCTTTTATATTGACTTGTTTTTTAATTAAATTTTGGTTTGATTTTTTATTCATTTTACAAAATACCTTTCCGTCAATTACCATTGAAGAATCAGTAACTTCTGTGGCTGTTCCTTCAATTTCAATTGTTTTATTTAAGTATTTTGAATCTGCCTGCGAAGAATTTTGCGCATATTGACTTTCTAAGTTTTGGGCAGAAATAGTAAGCATTGATTTTTCATTATCGATGTCTCTGGCATCTTTGTAAAGAATGTTTTGGTAGATATAGTAAGGGCCAAAACTTATTACCAGCAGTACTATCAAAATCGTGATTTTTCTTTTGTTCATGTCAATTTGGGATTTAAATTTTACAGCAGTGTGCCAGAATTTCTTATTAATAATTTCAAATCAGCCCGGTGAAAACGGACTAATTTGAAATAAACAGGTTTTAATTTTTAAATCGCCAGCGGAATATCTTTTACCGGAACCGGCCATACAGCAGGAGCAGGGAAACTAATTCCTTTATTAGCGCCTCTTACACTTGCATCCTGTCCAAAGTAATACAAAGGCCAGCCGTTGTAAACCAATTGTGATTTACCAAATACGGTAATAACAGAGAATTTTGATTTATCAAGAATAGAAGGCACTACGATTTTGTCTGTTTCATATATTGGCCAGACTGCATTGTTTGAAAAATCTTCTTTAGAGAAGTTATTTTTCTTGAAATTATCATTTTTAAAAGTATACAATGTTAAACCTTTGGCATCTGTAAAATAAGTAGTCTGTCCGTCGCCGACAGTATAATCAGATTTGTAATTTTTACCGTCATGACCAACAAGCTGACTTCTTACGATCATAATAGAGTAATCTGGTTTTGCAATAAACCAAACACCGCCAATTCCGTCTCCATCTGTTTTACCAGCAGCTTCCGGTGTATTGGTTACGTTGCCGTATCCGTCGTTTGCAGAACTTGGTGCATAGTAATATAAAGGCCATCCTTTGTAAGTAAGCTGTTTTTTTGAAGATGCAGTAGTAATAGTTCCAAAATCAGATAATGTTAATCCTGTGCCTAATTTATCTGCTGTTAAATTATCTACATTAAACACGGGCCATACTGCCTCGCATCCGCCTGTACAAGAAGATTGTCCTTTTGCATCTGTTGAGAAAAAATATAAAGATCTTCCGTCTTTGTCTACAAGATAAGAACCCAATGTAGTACTTGTTGCAAGCGTAACTTCTTTCTTAGTTTCCGGAGTTGGATCAGGATTAGTATTGTCACCAGAATTGTCACTGCTGCAGCTTAAAAAAAATGTTGTAACAGCAAGTGCTGCAGCGAATTTAAGTTGTTTTAATTTCATCGTCTTTAATTTTAGTTAAATTGAAATGGGTAAATAGGCTTTACAGAATTTATAAAGCGTTTGTTTAAAAAATGATTCATCAAAGAATTGTTCTTTACTGATGAGCATTTCGCAGCGCTACGAAGTGTCATGTAAAAGCTGTCCCTGCGGTGTTTTGTAAAATCTGCTGCGGTCATTTTAATTCTTTTGATAAGGTTCAATAGTAAAACAGCCTTGGTGCAGATAACCCTACCAAAAAATTAAAAATTTTAAGAAAAAAAATATAAAAGGAGTTCGGGCGATGAAAAAAGCTTGCCTGAATAGAATTAAAATGAAACTCTAAAACTCAGATTTGGAGTTCTTTGCAAAGAAAAAGTTTCGACTTCTTCTATAGAATTTGTAAGCGAACTTATCCTGTAATATTCGCTGATTTCATTTTTTCTGTTGAGGATATTTAAAATAGAAATCCCCAATTTGTATTGGATTCCGTTGTCAGTTTCCCATTTATAAGTGGATGAAAAATTGACTTGGGAAAAAATATGCAGATTGGTATTATTAGGTTTATTGTAAACCAATGTGGGATTTGACGGATCGATTTGAGAATTGTCAGGAGAAGTTTTCGGCCTGCCCGAAGTCCATTTTGTTCCCAAAGCAATTTTAAAATTGTTTTTCTCATAAATGCCTGCCCACGATGCTGTATGCATTACCTCAAAATTGTTAGGAAAAACAGGGTATTCGTAATTAATAAAATGGTAATTATTATGATTGTAAGTATAGCTTAACCAGGTTAAAAAATGATTCATCTTTTTTTGCAGCAGGATTTCGGCTCCCCAGACTTCATAATCGCCGGTTGTTTTAACAAACTCCAGCTGGTTTTGAAACCCCTGGCTTGAAGTCGTAATTCCGGTTACTTTTTTATAGAAATTTTCAATATCAAACAGCCAGTCATTTTTTATGTATGATAAATTTAGAGACAGCTGTCTGCTTCTCTGAATAGGAATTGAGCCATTATTGGAGATAATCCAGCGTCTTTTTTCTATTCCGAAATAATCTTTCTGCAGGTCAATAATCTGCTGGGAGTTCTGACTTTTTAATTCTCCGAGTAATTCTAAATTCAGGTTTTTATTAATGCCGTAACCAAACTGTACCCGTGGTTCCAGAATAAATTTCTCAAATTTTTCGATATAATTAATTCGGGTTCCGGCTTTAAAATAGGTTCGGGAAATTGTGTCATTGTATTTTCCTTCTAAAATCAAAGCATGTGTTCGCAGTACATCTTTTACTTTTCGATAAAAATCAGGATTTGTTACCTGCTCTAAATTTGTAATACCAATTTCATTAAACTGATAACCATCGCTAAAAGTAAATTTAGAACTGAGAATATGATTGTTTTCTAAATTGATTCCGTTATTGTTTACCGAATTTTCCTGAATAACCCTTTGGCCTTCGCTGTTGGTCTGATTGCCCAGAAGTTCATAAGCCGAATTGTAAACGTTAATTTTAGTAGTGTTGAAATTGTTCCAATCTCGTTTCCATGACAAATTACCGCCATAATTCTGCTGGCGCAAAATACTGTTTTCAGATCGGTTTATGTTGTAAATAGTCGCGCTTTGAAAAACTTCCAGATTATCTTTAATCGTAATAAGATCTAGTATTATCTGATCTTTGTTTCCTATTTTTTGAACATACTTAAAGGTGGCATCATAAAAATCAAATTTTTTATCACTTTGATAATCGACATTCTGATTGTTCGAAAAATCGGTAATTGTCGTGTTTTGAAACACTTTGTTAAAATACTCTTTGTACGTAGGAGTTTCAATAAAATCAGTAATAGATTTGCGTGCAGCAACTTCAATATAACTCTTTTTCGAAAGATTGTATTTTCCGTAAACATCAGCATTAATCATATTGAGTCCGGCGCTGAAAGAATTTTTTTCTGCCGTTTCTGGAGTAGAAGAAATGGCTACAACACTCGATACACTTTCTCCGTAAAAAGCAGAACTTCCGTTTTTGTAAATTGAAATGGTATGGGCCAGATTAGGATTGAAAGCAGATATTAAACCAAAAAAATGTCCCGTTTGAAACATTCTTATTCCATTCCATAAAAATAAATTCTGGTCATGCGTACCGCCGCGCACATTAATGCTCGACACACTTTCGTCGATACTGTTTACACCCGGAATTTGCTGCATAGTCTGCAAAGCATCTGGTTCGATAAGTCCGGGCAGAATACCAAATTTCTTGGGCTTAATTTCAAAAGAACCATTTTTGTTTTTAGAAATTCCTGATGCCAGAATAGCATTTGTCTTAATTTCTTTAAGTTCTGTAATTTCGGGTTGTAATACTATCTGCGGGCAGTTTTTTGAGTTGAAATTTATCGCCGCTATTTTTTGGGTTACATACCCAACATGGCTTATAGAAACTACTGCTTCTTTTTCTTCGTTACATTCAAAATAACCATTTGAATTGGTCGAAACCTGAGTATGATTTGATACACTAATATTGGCATTTTCAATTGGTTTTTTATCCAATGCAGAAAAAACGTATCCGCAGATTATTTGAGAAGCATTATCTTTTTTATAAATATTGATGAATGTATTTCCAATATTCTCAAATGATAAATGCGTCTTTTCACTCAGATATTCCAGTTTTTTTTCTAATGAAAATGATTTTTTTGGCGGAATTAATTTTACTCCCAAAATGTTGTCTTCAGTATAATTGAAACTTACATGATGCTGTTTTTCAATATCAATTATTATTTTTTTAAAAGGCAAGACTTTTCCTTTGCCCTGAGCAAAACAATTCAGGGCAATGAAAAAGAGAAAAAACAAAAAATGAAATTGTTTGGGGAGCAACATTTATTTTTCGTCAAATATTATTTTATTTTTCGAGACTTGTTTCGCCTCTAAATGATATGTTGTACTAATAATCTGCAAAGCTGTATTTAAATCTTTAGCGGGTAATTTCCCTGTAAATAATGATGTTGTATCTTTTGTATTTAATTCGATCTTAATGTTATATTGTCTTTCAACTTCATCCAGAAGACTTCTGATATTTTCTTTATAAAAACCTATTTGATTGTCAATCCATTCCGGTTTAGATGTATTTACAGTCAGGTTAACTTGTTTTCCGTTTTCAAAACTTACGCTTTGTCCGTGGGTTAATAAAATTTGGGTATTGTTATAATTTACTTTTACACGTCCTTCATAACACACTACATCAAACCTGTTTTTTCTGGTTTTTACATTAAACTGGGTTCCTAAAACCGTTACTTTTCCAAGACGGGTTTCTACTTCAAATTTTCGGCCTTTGGCTACTCTAAAATAAGCTTCGCCTTTTAATTCTAAATGCCTGCTGTTGTCCCAGTTCCATTTTTTATACTGTATTTCAGAACCTGAATTCAATACTACTTCTGAATTATCCGGTAATGAAAAAGTGGTTCTTTTTCCAAAATCGGCTGTTTCAGTCTCAGGCACAAAAAACTGCATTACAAAAGTTACTGCCAATGCGAGAACAAATATTGCAGCGGCTCTAAAAGCCCATTTTTTGTATAGCGGTACAACTTTTGGAGCTGTTTTTTTCTGACTCAAAATATTCGACAGCATAGCGTTTTCATCAAGATCACCAACCTCTAAATGAGCTGTATAATTCTTGATTTTTTGATATTTTTCAAAATCCGGACTTGCCTCAAATGCTGCCAATTCATCCGGAGATAAATCATCGTTGAGCCATTTTGCCAATAAGCGATTTTTTTTCATTTTATCGTACTATTATAATTAAAACAATTAGAACTTATTTTACCCTACTTTTTATAAATCAATTTCTTTACGTAAGCTTAACAACGCAAGATGAATGCGCTTTTCTACCGCCTTTACGCTGATATTTAACTCCGCAGCAATTTCACTGTATTTTTTTCCGTCAATTCGGTGCATCAAAAAAGCGGTGCGTTGTTTTTCGTTTAAGTTTTCGATGGCTTTTAAAAGTTTTGCCTGAAACTGTTTTTCTTCCAGAATATATTCCGGGCTTTCATTGGTTTTGTCTAAACCGGTGAAGTTTTTTTCGTACTTCAAAACCACTTTCTGATGCGCAATCTGGTTAAGACTGCTGTTGTTTGCAATGGTATAGATATATGATTTTGCTTTTTCGAGCGGCACCGAAGCACAATTCTGCCAAAGTTTTACAAATGCTTCTTGTGTTAGATCTTCTGCCTGTTCGATATTGCCAAACTTGTAAAGAAGAAAATTTCGAAGCGCTTTTGCATGGCTTTTAAAAAAGGACGAAAAGATTATTTCGTCACAAGTATCTGATTGGTTCTTAGTTGGCATTTATATTTGTGATTGGTACGATGCAAAAGTATTTGTTTTTAGTTTAAGTAGGGTAAACGCGGTGCTGATTGTTTTATAGAAACATCAGATGTTATTTTCTGTAATTATAGAGAATTAAAAATATGAAACAGAAGCCGTTGATGCCGGATTTATTAAAACCGTTTTTTAATTTTATTACCTTTGTAAAAATATAAATATGCTTTCTTTTCAAAAATATTTATCAATAGCAGTCGTTTTCCTGCTCTTGTTTTCCTGTCAGAACGAATCAGACGATCAGGACAATACGGCGCAGGGAACCATTACAAATGCTTCGCCTCTTACGTCTTATCTGCAAAGGGTTGCCATGGTGCAGACCGTGCAGGATAATATAATCGACGGGTCTACTTATTGTACTATAAAATTTCCTTACACGGTTACGGTTAACAACACGCACATTGCCATAAACAGTGCAGCCGATTATCAAAAAGTAATTGACAATATTAATGCAAGTAATTACGATGATGATATTGTAAAAATAGATTTTCCGGTTACGATGGTTTACTATAATTATATTGAAAAACTAATCCCGAATGAAGCTGATTTTGATACTTTAATCGATTACTGGAATCAATATCCTGATCTTCTTTCTAAAATTAACGGACTCAATATTAATTATCCAATCACTATCAATATTTACAACAGCGCTAATCAAATAGGAAGTTCTCAAACTATAATAAGCGATCAGGCATTTTTCAATTTTATAAAAAACCTCAACGCTAGTCAGTACATTTCTTTAAAATATCCAATTTCGATAGTTGATTACCACGGACAGACGAAAGCGGTTAATAGTAATTTAGATTTCGAAAATGCTATAAAATATGCGATCGATTACTGCCCAGAAAATAATATTGTAACACTAAATTTAAACGAAGTAATTACAAAAGGTTCCTGGCAGATCCCGTATTATTTTGCTGATTCTGATAAAACTTTGTCTTACGGCGGTTATTCATTTGTGTTTAAAAGTGATAATTCTGTTACAGCTGCTAAAGCGGGAATTTCAGAAACAGGACAATGGGAAAGCACCGTACAAAATAATGTTAGGGAATTAAAGCTGACTTTCAGTTCAGAGTTACTCAGCAAATTAAACAAGAGCTGGAAATTGTTTGAGTTTAATAATTCGCAAATTCGATTGCGAGATGTAAGCAGTAATACGAATTATCTTTATTTTGAAAAACAATAAAGAAGTTTACAAATCATATAGAAATTAGATTAAATCTTATTTTTGAATTTTCAAAGACATAAAAAAACTCCATTAGCAATAATGGAGTTTTTTTGTATTTGTATGTAATTTTTTTAATTCCAGATTCCGTTCATTTCTGTCAAGATGATTGGTTTTCCTTCTGTAACTATGATTGTATGTTCGTGCTGTGCCATAAAACCGCCTTTGTTTCCAACCATTGTCCAGCCGTCTTTTAGGGTTTCGGCAATTGTAGAAGTGGTAGAAATAAAAGTTTCGATAGCAACAACTGAGTTTTTCTTAAACCTTGTCAGGTTAAAACGATCTCTGTAATTGGCTATTTCGTGTGGTTCTTCATGCAGACCTCTTCCAATTCCGTGGCCAGTTAAATTCTTGATTACTTTGTAGCCTCTTTTCTTAGCTTCGGTTTCCATTATAAAACCAATATCAGAAATGCGAACGCCTCCTTTTATATTGTGAATGGCTTTATGCAGAATTTCTTTTGATGCTTCAATTAATTTTTGATGCTGGTTTACATCTTCACCAATAACAAACGAACCTCCGTTATCTGAAAAGAAACCGTTTAATTCTGCCGAAACATCGATATTGATTAAATCGCCTTCTTTTAAAATTCTTTTTTCTGAAGGGATGCCGTGGCAAAATTCTTTATTTACGCTGATGCAGGTCCATCCCGGAAAACCATACGTTACATAAGGCGCAGATTTTGCTCCTAAATCGTTTAGTATTTTTCCGCCGTATTCATCCAGTTCTTTTGTCGATATGCCGGGTTTTGCAAAATTTCTCATTTCTCTTAAAGCATAAGCTACTGCTTCGCTCGCCTTTTTCATTCCAATTAATTCTGCTTCTGTTGTTATTGACATGGTACTTTAATTTAAACTTCTGCTAAGATACAACTATTTTTATTTTCGGTTTTATTCCGGCTGATAAGTCAGCTCTACAACTCCTGATTTAAAAACTCGTGTAGCCATTAGTTTCAGTCCAATACGTTTTGATAAGTTTTCAAATAAAGGTTTTCCGGAACCTAAAACAATGGGATGAACAGAGATTTTGTAAACATCAATAAGGTTTAAATTTATAAAGGTTTTGATAAGACTGGCACCTCCGTACAGCCAGATATCTTTGCCCTGCTGATTTTTTATTTCGTTTACTTTGGTAATTAGATCTGCAGTGATAAAAACAGCATTTTCGTCATTTCTGTTTTGGCTCGAAAAAACAAATTTATTTTTAGAGTGAATTCCATTCCACATTTCTTTTTCTGCTAAATCAGCATTTTCATCTGCCTGATAATTTCCCCATGCATCGTAGCTTATTCTTCCATAAAATATAGTGTCAACGCTTTCAATAAAGGCAGGAAAATTCATGTCTTCATCCATTATGCACCAATCAACTTCTCCGTTTGGACCTTCAATAAATCCGTCTAATGTAACCGCAAGATTTAAAACTACTTTTTTCATTTGTTCACGTTTAATTTTAAAATATCAGAAGGTGAAATTCCGTATTTCTTTTTAAAAGCAAAAGAAAAATGGGAGAGATCTTCAAAACCCAGATCAAGATAAATATCCGAAGGTTTTCTGCCTTTCTTTTCTAATAAAAAATAGCCTTCTTTGAGTCTTCGCTGAATAAGCCATCGGCTTGGAGTGTCTGAAAAAATAGCAGCAAAATCACGTTTAAAAGCCGAAATACTTCTTCCGGTTAAATACGCAAAACGTTCCATACTGATATTAAATTTGTAATTGCGATTCATGTATGCTTCTAAATCGATCTTTTCCGGCGGTGCGAAATCAAATAAAATATTTGTTAGTTCAGGATTTTCTTTTAGCAAAATCAATAAAAGTTCTTCGCGTTTTATGCTTGAAAATGTTTCGTCGATTTCGCCTCCTTCATTATAATATGGCATTAAAGAAAGAATAAAATTTGGAACCAGATGGGTTTTCTTTAACTGTACAAATGCGGCTTCGGTTTCGCTTTTTTGAGCTTTAATTTTATGTTTTTCAGCAAAAGCTTTTAAAAAAAGGGTATCGAAAATAACCACGACTTTTTCAAATTCGTTATCCTGTTTTTGTTTGTGGTATCGTGCAAGATGATTTTTTCGGGCAATGCAATACTCGCCAGGCTTTAAACTGTATTTACTAATACCGTCATAACCTTCAATAGTGCCTTTTGCCAGATACAAAAAGAAATGTTCTGCAATAAAATGTTCCGGCGATATTTCGGGACCTATATAACAACTTTTAATTTCTGTATATTTCATGAGGCATTAAATTGGTTTGTCAGTATTATTTTTCCACCATTCAGGAAAAACTTTATGATTCTCAAAAATAACGATTTCTCCAATAACGGGCGTAATTAACGGAATTTGATGTTTTTTATTTAAACGGCTGATTTCATTAAGCGGTTCGTTCCAGGTATGTTTGGCAAGTGCGAATTTTGAATTATGAACAGGAATCATACTTTTGGCGTTTAAGTCTTTTGCAGCTTGTAAAGTTTCTTCAGGAAGCATGTGGATATAATGCCAGGCTTTGTTGTATTGTCCGTTTTCCATAATCGCAATATCAATTGGACCAAACTTTTTTCCAATTTCGGCAAAGTGTGTGTCGTAACCGCCGTCGCCGCTGTAGAATATTTTTGTTTTAGGCGAATGAATTAAAAAAGAAACCCATAAAGATTGGTTCTGTTTTAAACTGCGTCCTGATTTATGTCTTGCCGGAAGTGTATGAATGGTGTAATCCTGCTCAACGGTAACAGAATCGTTCCAGTCTTTTTCGATGATTTTATTTTTAGGATATCCCCAGCGTTCAAAATGTGCGCCAACACCCAGACCGCAGATTACGGTTTTTACTTTTTCTTTTAATGCCAAAACGGTTGGATAATCCAGATGATCGTAATGATCGTGAGAAATCAGCAGATAATCAATGTCTGGTAAATCCTTTACCTGATACGAATTTGTTCCTGCAAAAACTTTTACGCTGTTTGGCAGCGGCGATGCATTGCTGCTGAAAACCGGATCGATTAAAATTTTCTTTCCGTCAATCTGCAAAAAGGAGGAAGAATGCCCAAACCAAACTAAAAGATTTTGATTGGCAGGCAGGTGTTTTAAATCTCTTTTTACAGACGGAATTTTGCCAGCAGGTTCAGTTGGAACTGTTTTATCAAAAAGCTGACTTCTTATTACGCCCCAAAAAGTGTAACCGGGAGCAAATGTAGGCGTGTAAGTATTATTTTGAAATTCACCATTTTTATAATGAACTGATTTTTCAATTCTGACCATGCTTTCTTCAGAAGGTAAACTTCCAAAAACTGCTTTTTGCATATAGAGCCAAGTGCTGAAAGCAAGAATAAGCAAAAGGACGGCAATAACTATAAACATTCGTTTTAGGATTTTAAAAATTCTGTTTTTCATTTTTAGTTCGCGGCTTTTTTAATATCAATTGGTTCCAGAATTTTTTTAGAATACCCAAACTGTGCTGTAGAAATCATAGCACGTCCTATTTCTCTAATCTCGCATCCGGTATAAAACAATCCCAAAACAGGGTAGAGGAATTTGATGTATTTATTAAAACCTTTAAGATGTATTTGTTCTTTGTCTGGTTTCATTAACCCCGGACGAAAACTGTATTGCGCTCTAAAAGGCATTCTTTGTAAAGCATTTTCAGTTTTTCCTTTTACGCGAGCCCACATAACTTTTCCTTTTTCAGAACTGTCTGTGTGAAATCCCGAAACGAAATTGAAAACAAGATTTGGGTTTTGATTTAATACGGCTTTTGCAAAATGAATCGTTGTGTCGTATGTAATATGGGTATATTCTGTTTCGTCCATACCCACACTGCTTATTCCTGCACAATAAAAACAGGCATCATAACCAGCAAGTCTGCTGTCATTGCTTTGCAGCGAAAGAAAATCAGAAACCAGATATTCGGTTAATTTAGGATGCGATCTTCCGCTGGTTTTTCTTCCCACATACAATACTAATTCTATATTTTTATTATTTAGGCATTCTATTAAAACACCTTCGCCAACCATTCCGGTAGCGCCTGTCAGGATTACTTTCATTTCTTTAAATATTAAGATTTTTCCATTTTATGAGACTTATTACACTAGCTGTTACAGCTTCTTCATTGGTGCGCGGTACCCAGCCTAATATTGTTTTTGCTTTTTTATTGCTGGCATTTCGATTAATTCCAACCAATGGTAAAATTGCTTTTGCCTGATCGTTAAATATTGATGATAAGCGTATTATAAAGGTAGGTAAAGATTTTGCAGGTGCCTTTGTTGTTACATACGGCATTTTTTCTTTCAGCAGTTTTACAATTTCCATTAAAGACATTGTTCCTCCGGATAAAGCTAAAAAACGCTCGCCTTTTGCTTGTGGTTTTTCCATTGCAAGAATGTGCAGTTCGGCAACATCTCTTACATCGACAATTCCTAATCTAATATCTGGAATTGCTTTCATCGAGCCGTCTAATAATTTTTTAAGTAACTCAAAACCGCTTGATAAATCTTCGTTTAAAGATGGTCCAAAAATTCCCATTGGGTTAATTACAGAAAGTTCAAGAGCGCCTCCTTCTTTTTCAATAAAATCCCAGGCTGCTTTTTCGGCCAGTACTTTTGATTTATTGTAGGTCGAAAGTCCTTTTTCGTTTGGGTCTGTCCAGCTTTCTTCGGTAATAAGAGAATTTTTGTCTTTGTGGCTGTAACCAACAGCGCCAAAATTTGAAGTCATAACAACACGTTTTACGCCACAGTCTCTTGCAGCTTTTAAAACTCTAAGTGTACCGTCGACAGCAGGGCGTATCATTTCGTCTTCATTTTTTGGAAGTCTCAAAAATATAGGCGAAGCAATGTGTAATACATATTGACAGCCTATCATGGCTTCGTTCCAGTTTTTATCGGAAGTTAAATCGGTTTCAATAAATTCTAATTGGCTAAAATCTGTTATACCGCCATTTTTCAGCATTTCAAATATTTTATCTCTGCTATTTAAAGATCTTACGGTTGTTCGAACCTGATAACCGCGATTTAGTAATTGCAAAATACTGTGAATTGCCACAAAACCAGTTCCGCCGGTAACCAATACTTTTTGATGTGAATGTATCATTTGCTGTATTTTTATAATGCAAAGTTCTACAGATTATCAAGAATTTATTTTGTTGAAAAGTCCAAAGTTATTTTGTTGAGAGGTTCATGATTTTATATTTAAAATAAGAAAAAACTTATTTTTTTTGTTTATTCTTGTATTTTTGCATTTCCTAAAATGAGGATTATGAGTACAGAAAAATTAAATAATAAAACTAAAGAAGAATTAAAAGATATTTTGGTTAATGATAGTGACATACATAAGATAGAAACGTGGGAGTTTTTAGTAAAACATAGTTTGAGTAATAATGAATTGGTGATTATTTTAGAAAAATGCGATGATCTTAGAATTAGGAGTAAGGTCGCTGCCATTTTATCTGGACAGAATCCTTCAACTAATGAACTTGTTTGCATTATCAATTACAGTTGGAACTTTGAAATTACAAATAATGCTTTTGAGATTCTGTTAGAAAAAGATCTAACAAACTATAATTTGATAGTAATTATAGAAAAATGTCCAATTATTGAAGTGAAAAAAAGAGCTTTTGAAGTTTTGATAAAAAATAATCCAAGAAATGAAGAATTGGCAGATGCACTTAGATGGTGCGGCAATTATGAAATTAGAAATGATATATCCAGGTTTTTGCTTACAAAAAATCCAGATATTGACGAACTAAAAGACATTATTGTGATGTGTAATGATCCTAAAATTGGAAATAATGCTTGGGAAATGTTAGAAAAACAAAATCTAACAAATAAAGATTTGGAAAATGTTATACGTAATCCTATTAGTCTTAATAATGAGGGAATAAGAAATAAAGCTGCAAAAGTATTATTACAAAAAGAGCCATCAGACAATGAATTGCATAATATTTTACTAGGGTGTTCAGATATTCAAATGGTAAACAAAGCAGCAGAAGTTCTATTAGAAAGAACAATAGTAAATGAAAATCTACTCGAAATTTTACGCCTTTGTACAAATCATGAAATCATAAACAATACGTGGGAAATTCTTAAACGTAATAACCCAACAAGCAGTAATTTGAGATTTGTTATAAGTTTTTGTACTGTTATAGAAGTGGTTAAGGAAGCTTGGGGGATTTTTGAAAAAGGTGATCACAAAAAAGAGGACCTATTGGGGATTACTAAATGTTGTATAGATATTGAAATTGTAAAAACTGCCTGGAAAAATATTGAAAAAGAAGAATGGAATTTTTATGATTTGCGTGATGTGATAGGGGAGTGTATAGATCCTGAAATCAGAAAAAGTGTCTGGGAGAAAATGAAAGAGCAAAGCCAGCATTGGCATTGGGGAGCGTTGGCTTATATTCTTACAGATGATTTTAATACAAATCTGCCAGCAGAAATTAGAAATGAAGCATGGAAAATGTTAGCAGTCCGTGCTGGAATTACCAAACCATTTAATGAAGAACCGTTGATCCAAAAAATGCTTTCGAAATTCGGCGATAAATTTGATCATACACAAAAAAAGATCATGTTTCGCCAGATTTGCATTGAAGATGAAGAAATTATGAAAATTAAAAAAGAATATAGCCCTATACTTGATTTACTTGTACTGCCTAATTATTTTTATAACATTACAAGTGCAGATGCCTAATTTTAGCTTTGACAAATCAGTTATAAAAGACAAATCCCTTAAATGCGATATTTAAGGGATTTGTCTTTTATTGTCGAAAATTGGTTTTTATTTTACCACATAATCAACTGCATCTGCTTCGCAAAGTCTAAAATAACCTAATGCAAAAT
This sequence comes from Flavobacterium sp. 22659, assembly GCF_052044235.1. Lineage (NCBI taxonomy): Bacteria > Pseudomonadati > Bacteroidota > Flavobacteriia > Flavobacteriales > Flavobacteriaceae > Flavobacterium > Flavobacterium sp. 22659. The sequence continues at coordinate 125,681 of NZ_JBQEMU010000001.1, read as the reverse complement.
TGCTGGCATCGGTTGTGTTTACAATGTTTCCTCTAATATTTCCGGGAGGCACAAGAAACGGATTTGCGCTTGAAGCTTCTAAAATTAGTTTCATATAATTGAAAAAGTTCTTAGAAACGCCTCGGTGCGTAATTTTTACAACACTTCCGGTTTTAATATCATCTTCGTGAGAATAACGGGTGCTTATTTCGTTTCCATTATAAAACTCATCATTTGTAATTTCGTATTCCGGATATATTAAGAAATCGCTTTTATAATCTGTTAAATAAAAATTGACTTGATCTGCAGGATCTGTATAATAAAAAGTAAGTTCAATAATGTCTTTTCCTCCAAAATCTGGAACTACAGCCTGCTCAACTTTGGTTATTGACGTTACAGAAGTCAGTTTTTCAACTGCTGTAAAACTTTTTCCTTCAGCTTCAATAAACAACTTATAATCCATGTCGATTACGGGTACAAAATTAGTGCACACATATACGCCCGGCTCAGTTTCATTAAAAGTAAAAACGTCGCCGCTGGTGTTTTCAACTCTTACCTGCGCACCAGAAACTTTTGGTGTTGAACCGCTGTAGTATGAAGCTGTTTTACTGATTTTTATGGTTTGTTCGTTGCCGCTGGTTCCTTTTTTCCAGATAATTTCGGCGTCGACTACTAATCTTGTTTCTCCGGTTTCTAAATCCAGAGTTACAACATCTTCACACGAAGTAAAAAATACAACAAACAGAAGACTCATTAATGCCAGTATTTTATTCATTTTAGTATATTTTTTTAATTTATTCATAGCATTAAAATTTAAAATTATAAGAAACTCCAGGTACAATTCCGAAGATTGATAACCTTCTTGTTTCATTTGCTCCAGTGTCTTCATTAGTCGTAAAACTCATAGAAGCAGCATTTTTTCTGTTGTAAATATTGTAAATGCTGAATACCCAATAGCTTTGCCATCCTTTCTTTTTATCTGGTCTTGGCGTATAAGTTGCAGCCACATCGAGGTGATGGAAAAGAGGCAGCCTGTTTTCGTTTCTCAAAGAATAATTTGGCACATGAATTCCCCCAAATTCATAATACCCATTTGCATACGTTACAGGCTGTCCTGACTGCAGCGTAAAATTACCGTTGAAAGACCATTTTGGACTAAACTCATAACTTCCTACAACGCTTAAATTGTGCATTTTGTCATATCCAGATAAATACCAGTCTCCGTTTGCAATTCCCGGTTCTTCGGCAGTTCTTCCCGGAGTTTTTTGTTCTGCTCTTGATAGAGTGTACGAAATCCAACCCGTAAAAATTCCAGTATTTTTTCTAAATAACAATTCCATACCATACGATCTGGCTTTACCATTTAAGATAACTTGTTCGATATTATTGTTTGCCAAAATATCGGCTCCGTCAATATAGTCAATACGGTTTTGAACTTTTTTGTAAAACAGCTCACCTTCAAAAGAATAATCGTTGTCTTTAAAGTTTTTAAAATATCCTACAGCATACTGATCTAAAAGCTGAGGTTTGGTAAACGGTCCGCTTGGAGTCCAGATACTCATTGGCAGCGGCGATTGAGTATTTGATAAAATATGAATATACTGCGCCATTCTGTTGTAACTTGCTTTTACAGAAGTGTTGTCGTTAAAAGCATACGAAAGTGCTGCTCTTGGTTCGAAATTATCAAAACTGCTGATTTTTTTTCCTTTGCCGTAATATGTTGTTCCTGTTGGAGTTCCTTCTTCGTAAATTTTGTATAACGGATTGTATACAACACTTTGTCCATTTTCATAAGTACTGATTGCTTCAGAACCTAAACGATAAAACATGCTGTAACGAAGCCCGTAACGGAAATTCAATTTTTCAGTAATTTGATTTTCAAAATCCAGATAAGCAGAAGTTTCTAAAGCATATTTTTTATCAAGCTGCTTGTAATTAAACTGAGAATCAATACTTGTTGGCTGTACAGTACCTGGATTGAAATTATAATACAATCCGTCAATTCCGTAATTGATCTTGAATTTTTCTGATTTTTGATAATTCCATCCGTATTTAAGACCGTAATTTTGAATGTTGCTGTCCCATTCAAAGTTTTCCATTGAAAGTCCCAAATTGAATTTATAATCGCTGTAAAAAACAGAAAGATTATGATTTAAGCGATCAGAGAATTTGTGTTTCCAGCTTAAAATTCCCATTGTATTTCCGTATTTACTTGAGAAACGATCGTTGATGTCGAATATATCATTTCCTAAATAACCAGAAAAAGTCAATGTATTATTAGCATTAAAACGGTAATTTAATTTAGCGTTGAAATCATAAAACATAGCTGAGTTTTTATTGTCTGCCAGTTTTAAAAATAAATGTGCATAAGAAGTACGTCCAGATACAATAAAAGACCCTTTGTCTTTTTGTAAAGGTCCCTGAACCAAAAGACGACTTGATATTACGCCAATTCCCCCGTTTACTTTGTAATTTTCAAAATCTCCCGTTTGCTGTGTTACATCTAAAACAGAAGAAACACGTCCGCCAAATTTAGAAGGAATTCCTCCTTTATATAAATCTAAACCATTTACGATATCAGCATTAAAAACAGAGAAAAAACCAAACATGTGCGAATCGTTATAAACCGGAGCGCCGTCTAAAAGAATTAAATTCTGATCGGCAGCACCGCCTCGAACATTAAAACCTGATGAAGCTTCTCCTGCATTGGTAACTCCCGGCAGAGTAAGTATCGATTTTAAAGGATCTGGTTCGCCCATTGCTGCAGGAATTCTTTTTATTTCCTGCATCGAAAGTCTGTTTACACTCATTTGAGTGGTTTTAATATCAACAGCTTTATTACCAGTTACAATAACCTGTTCTAATTCCTGACTATCAGAGTCTATATTGAAATTGATTTTAGTGTCATCAGAAATTGTAATGCGTTTTTCGTGATTTTTAAATCCAACATAGCTGACTGCAACTGTATAGTTTCCGTTTGGGATTTCAATACTGAATTTTCCGTTTACATCCGTTACAGCGCCAACTTCTAATTCTTTAATATAAACATTGGCGCCAATAACGGGCTGTTTGGTATCATCAAAAATCTGGCCTGTCAGCTTACTTTTTTTTTTGACAGTTTTAGCTGATTGTGACTTTTGTTTCACAAAAATATTATTGCCAACAATAGAAAATTGTACAGAGGCAGTTTTGTTTAATTCAGAGATAAGTTTCTCGATTTCGACTTGCTTATAAGTGCTTTTCTTTGTAAAATACTTTTGATTTGTATCTATCTGATCTGTAAAAGCAAATTTAAAATCGGTTTGATTTTCTATCTGCTTAAAAAATTCTTTTAAAGTTACATTTTGATCTACAGTTATTGTAACGGTCTGAGCAGACATACATAAACTGAATAAAAAAAAGCATGCTGAAATTATATGCTTCATGAAATTTTGTATTTTTGAATTATTAAATGGAATAACTTCCTGTTATTCCTGACTATAAAGGAGGATGTGTAGTTTCGCGGCTTACATCCTTTTTCTTTTCTTATTGAAAAGTAATCTGTTTTAGATCTTCATTTATTTCAAAGTTTAGGTTATACATTTCTGATATTAATTGTACAATTATTTTTAAATCTTCTTTTCTGTTTATTCTAATCGTGATTTTCTGGTCTTTATATTCTTTAGGCAGTGTCACTTTATATCCGTAATTTTCTTCGATGTAAGTACTTACAACAGTTAGCTTTTCATTATCAAAATCTATAAATCGGCTGAATTCTGCTACTGATGCGGTTTGATTTCCGTAAGTAAATTTCTGTCCCGGTTTTAAAACCCAATTTTGATCCTGGCCTTTTACATTCATCTGCACACTTCCTTCAAACAATTCAACAGTTACTTCCTTTTTTTGAAATCCTTTTACAGTAAAACAAGTTCCTAAAACGGTTGTGGTTGTTTCGTTGCAAAAAACCTGAAACGGATGCTGTTTGTCTTTTTTTACCTGAAAATAAGCTTCACCTACAATTTCAATTTTTCTGTTTAATGCAAAGTTGTTTCCGTATGAAATTTTAGAATTTGGACTTAGTTCTACTTTTGAGCTGTCTGGCAGCACAACATGTTTTATTTTTAAAGTAGTATTTTCAATCACATTTTCAGAAAGTACAATTGCTCCTGCTGCTGAATCATTGGTAAAATAAATTCCTGTTCCTACAAGAACAAAAAGTAAAACCGCCGCGGCAGCATAATAGCGCCAAGGTTTAAATTTCTTTTTCTTTGGAGTAAAAGTTTTTGAATGGAATTTTCCCCACGAAGCTTCTTTTATTTTATCTGAATGCGAAGCTGGTGTTTCATTCCATAACTTTTCAAACTCTTCGTCTAATTTTTCTTTATCCATGACTTTGGGGGTTAAAGTTTTTTACAATAAAATCCTTGTTTATTAAAAACACCATAAACCACATCCTTAATTTCTCTGTTAGTTTCGATTCTAAGTATTCTTTCGCGATTTTTGAAATCAAAATTTATGATACAATCTGAAATAACAAATTGTAAAAGAACTACAAGCAGACTTGCATCTTTTTTTGTTCTAACATTGGTTTTGTACGCTTCGATATGCATTTTTTTGTTCTCGTTTTTATATATAACAAACGAGATCAAAAAAGTTCCTAATGGTTTTCGATTTTTTTTCGAATAAATTTACTGGCGAGATAAATATGATTGGCAATAGTCTTCTCAGAAAGGTCTGTGAGCTCTGCAATCTCCTTATAGCTAAGGTTTTCCAGTTTGTGTAAAGTAAATATTTTTTGCTGCTGCTCAGGAAGCTGATTGATGAAATTGTATAATTTTTCTTTTCTATCCTCAAAAACTCCCAAGTCAGTTTCTTCTTCGGCAATATCAGCTTTATGCGGATCAAGCTGAATTATTTTGCTTTCTCTGTTGACATGATTGATGATGATGTTTTTGCAAATTGTAAATAACTGCTTGTCAAGTAAAACATCTTCGTTAAGAAGTTCTCTTTTGTTATAAAGTCTTAAAAGACTTTCCTGAACAAAGTCTTCAGGAGTAAGAACCGTGAGATTAAATCGTTTGGCAATATTTACCAGTTTATCGTAGTAATTGAAATACACCTCTTTAAAAGCTGCTTCATTACCTTTTTTTAAACTTAGTATTAATTTTTTATTGTCCATAACGAAAATATCGCGACTAGTTTTATCTAGTCAAAACTCAATGAGTTCAATATTATTGTACTTAGAAACCGACTATCTAAAATCCTGAATGTAATAAGTTACAAAGAACCGTAATTTAATTTTAAAGTTTGTCGCAGTTAATAAAAAAAGTTACAATCTTATTGAAATTAAAAAACCTTAAATTGATATTTAAGGTTTTTAAGAATGCGGTTTAAAAAGAAATTTCAGTTTTATTTAAGAATTTAAAGTAAGCAGCATTTGAATATCGACTCTGTTATAAGCCGAAGAAATGCCCGTAATTCTTTTAAAACCTAGTTTTTCATATAATTTAATAGCAGGCGTTAATTTCGTATTGCTTTCCAGATAAATTTTTGAAGCACCTTTTTCTGAAGCCCATTTTATTGCCGATTCTGCCAATAATAATCCAACGCCTTTTCCTTGTGCCTTTGGACTTACGGCCATTTTTGCTAATTCATAATCGTAATTTTTTCCATCACTTTTAATTAAAGCACAGACACCTAAAACTTCATCATTTAAAACTGCCGAAAAAATTTCACCGCCTTTGTTTATAATATTTTCTTCTGCATGATCCAGAGCTTTGATATCATTGGGTTCGACTTCAAAATAATTTGAAATCCATTCTATGTTTAAATCCTTAAAACTTTTTTGATACTTTGAATTATAAGCTGCTATTTCAACTTGGTCTTTGTTATTCATAATTTTAAATACTGTTTTTTATTATACTGCCTAATTTTTTTAAATCAGAGTCTACGCGGTCATTCCATTCTAAAACATACGTTAATCTCATGCAGTTGTTATATTGATTGTACTGCGAAAAAATTCTTCCCGGTGCAAAAACGATTTTTTGGGCCAAGGCAGTGTTGTATAATTCTGTTGTAGAAATTCTTTCATCTAATTCCAGCCATAACATAAAACCGCCTTTTGGCTGTGCTATTTTAGTGTTATCCGGAAAATAGGTTTCTACAGCACGGTTAATCTGGAGATAATTATTATAAAGCTTGTTTCTAAATGTTCTAAGATGATGATCATAACGCCCATGTTCTAAGAAATCTGCAATGACATCAGAATATAAAGAAGAATTACAAACCGTTTGAACCAGTTTTTGACGAATGATTTTATCTTTAAATTTTCCCGGTGCAATCCATCCAACCCGATATCCGGGTGCAAGAGTTTTAGATACAGATCCAATCCATAAAACTAAACCGGCTTCGTCATAAAATTTGCAAGGTTTAGGACGTTCTGAGCCAAAATAAAGATTACCATAAATGTCGTCTTCAATTAATGGAACGTTGTATTGTGTAATCAATTTTACCAGTTCCTGTTTGTTTTCGTCAGGCATTTGAAAGCCCATTGGGTTGTTGAAATTGGTAACAAAACAGCAGGCTTTTATTTCAGGCAGTACTTTTTTTAAAGCATCGAGATCTAATCCATATAAAGGATGGGTTGGAATTTCAACCGCTTTTAAACCTAGAGCCTTAATTGCCTGCAGTATTCCAAAATAAGCCGGACTTTCTACAGCAACGCTGTCTCCCGGAGAAGTTACAGCCATAAGCGCATTGTACATGGCATGCATGGCGCCGGAAGTAATTACAAGATCATCTTCGGTAATTTTTCCTTCCATAACCAACGCCCATTTGGCAATGGCGCGTCGAAGCTCTTCAGATCCCTGAACAGGTTCATAAACTGTGCCGGCATCACCTCTGTTGCGGACAGCATTGATAATGCCTTTGTTAAGTTTGGCAACAGGAAGGAAATTTTTTCCTGGTAATCCCAGTGCAAACTGTGTTACATCAGATTTATTAATAGTGCCGAAAACTTTATCTATAAGCTCCTCAGGTGTATTTTCTGTTTCATGATTGTCTATGCTGGCAATTGTTGGAAGTGCAGTGGTGCGCTGTGAACTTTTGCTGACATAATAACCCGTTTTGGGACGCGATTCTATAAGTGAACGGCTTTCTAGTTCTAAATATGCCTGTTTTATTGTGTTTAAACTAACATTATATAATTTCTGCGCACTTCGTACAGAAGGCAGTTTGCTGCCAAGAACGAGAGTTTCATTGTGAATTTGATCTTCAATTATTTTGGCAATTTTTAAATATAATGTTTCGCGATTTTTCATTTTGCTTTTTATGAGCGTTTAAAAATTTAAAAAATGTACAAAGTGATCAGTGCTGTGTTTCAGCTGTTGTGCATTATTGAAATTGGCACTTCTTTTTTTCTTCATAAAAATTGAAATGTATTCCTCAAATAGTGTTTTGTCTTTATCTGTTAGACTTCCGTCATCGTAAATTTTATAAACGATTTCATTGCTTGAGTTCAATAATAAAGTTGCAAACGAATTGATCTTGTTATCTTTCTCAGCGAGTAGAAAAGGAATTCCAAAAAGCATTTTACCTTCGGCTTTTACACAATTGTTTTGACTGAAAATGTTTTGTAAAATCTCCATGTCAAATATGTACACTTCTCTAAAAGTTATTTTTTCCTGTAGTAATGCTTTAGATTCCATCTTTTTTTTAGCAAAATTACCACTGCTGTTAATTAGGGTACAGATACAGAAAATGATTTTTTTAAGGGTACAGATAAATTTACTAAAGTTTTTTGACTACAGGGAAATATTTTTGCAACAACAATTTATCTTGTTTCAAAAAGCGATTAAAAAAGAAAAGCCCTTAAATAATTTAAGGGCTTTCTATTTATGTTTATATGGTGCTTATTCTCCGGCTTTTAAATTATCAATATCAGAAATCTGATCAAGAATATTAGTTTGGTTAGGAGAAATGTAATTTTTTGTTTCAGCAGGTGCTTCTTTCTTAAAAAGAAGATCCAGAGCATTATAAAGTTTTAATAAAACATCTTTGTCTTCTTTTGCAATATCTAATGCAGTATTAAAATTAAAAACATAATTATTCGAATTGCGTACTTCTACTTTTATCGTTTTAGATGTGATTTTAAATTTAACTATATCCATATATGACTGCAAATTACAGTTAGTAAAACATTATTTTAAAAGTAGTTATATAAAATGTAAACAACAAATTTAAAAATAATTACAAAGTATTTTAAATAAAAAAACATCACTTTTTAAAGTGATGTTTTTTTTACCTGGTAGCGAGGACGGGAGTTGAACCCGTGACCTCAGGGTTATGAATCCTGCGCTCTAACCAACTGAGCTACCTCGCCTGGACTGCTATCATGAATTCCTGATTGCGGGTGCAAAGATAGAAATAATATTAAAGCTCGCAAGCATATTTTGAAGAAAAAAAAATATTTTTAAAAATGTGTTGTTTTTGAACATATATTCTTATATTTCCAAAAAATTTAAAGTAGCACATGGATCCAAAAATACGTTACGAAATAGAGTTTCCGATCAATTCTTCGCCGCAATTATTGTATCAATATATATCAACTCCGTCAGGTTTATCAGAATGGTTTGCTGACAATGTTAACTCAAGAGGAGAATTTTTTACTTTCATTTGGAATGATTCGCAGGAAAAAGCGCGTCTTGCTTCTAAAAAAAGTGGAGAAAAAGTAAAGTTTAAATGGGTTGATGAGAGCAGTAAGGATACTGAATACTTTTTTGAACTGCATATTTTAGTTGATGAATTAACTAAAGATGTCTCTTTGATGGTAGTTGATTTTGCTGAAAAAGAAGAAATAGGAGAGGCTAAACAATTGTGGGAGAATCAAATCTCAGACCTAAAACATCTTATAGGATCTGTTTAGTAAAAGTCTATTTTATGCCTTATATTTGCCCTGAACAAAATTCAGGGTTTTTTTATGATCAATTTTAACGGAAACATTGTAGAGGAAGAAAATTTATTAACTCAAAATCGCGCATTTTTATTTGGAGACGGCGTTTTTGAAACAGTTAAAATAATCAATAATAAAATTCTATTTCTTGAAGACCATTATTTCAGGCTTATGGCTTCAATGCGTGTTGTGAGAATGGAAATTCCAATGAATTTTACAATGGAACATTTTGAAGAACAGATTTTAAATCTTGTACAGCAAAAAGGAATTTCAGCATCTGCAAGAGCCCGTATCACGGTTTTTAGAAATGATGGAGGTTTGTATCTTCCAAAAACCAATGAAATTTCATATTTAATTCATGCATCGCAGCTGGAAAGTACAGTATATGCTTTAAATACAGGTCAGTACGAAGTGGATTTGTATAAAGACTTCTATGTAACAAAACAGCTTTTATCGTCGATTAAAACGACTAATAAGATGATAAATGTAACCGGAAGTATTTTTGCTTACGAAAACGGACTTGCTAATTGTCTTTTAATTAATGATGCAAAAAATGTGGTCGAAGGTCTTCAGGGTAATTTATTCATGCTGGCTGGAAAAAAGCTAATTACGCCGCCAATTTCTGAAGGCTGTTTAAACGGAATTATGCGCAAGCAGATTTTAGCCTTAGCTAAGAAAGTAGAAGGCATAGAAGTAGTTGAAGAAATAATTTCGCCGTTCGATCTTCAAAAAGCCGACGAATTATTTCTGACCAATGTAATCATGGGAATACAACCGATAACTAAATATCGAAAAAAAGAGTTTACAAGCAATCTGGCTCATTTATTAGTGCAGAAGCTAAATGAATCCATAACTGAAAATTAATTCAGATATGGATTTTCAGGTGCGTTAGACCAAATAAGATAATCTCCGCCTAGCTCAATAATCTGCTCTTTCCAAAAATGGGTAGTAGATTTTCCGATAATTTTATTTTTATAATTATTATCAGCTATAATCCAGGAGTTGCCTTGCATTTCATTTTCAAGCTGGTTTTCGTCCCAACCGGTATAACCTAAGAAAAAACGAATATTGTTCTTATTGATCGATCCGTCGTTTATTAAGTCTTTGGTTGATTCGAAATCTCCGCCCCAATAAATTCCGTTTGAAATCTCGACACTATTCGGGATTAAATCCGGGATATTATGAATGAAGTACAGATTGTCTTGTTCAACCGGGCCTCCGTTATATATCTTGAAGTTGGCATCAATCTCCGGTATTAAATCATTAATAGTATATTTTAAAGGTTTATTAATGATAAAACCTATTGATCCTTCCTTGTTATGGTCTGCTAATAAAATTACCGATCTGTTAAAAGATAAATCTCCAATTATTGAAGGCTCGGCAATAAGCAGGTGTCCTTTTTTTAATTTTTCTGAAATCATACGGCTACAATTTTTATTAAATTTAATCATAAAAAAATTAAAATCACAAAAAAAATCGTTAAACCGCATAAAAAAACCCTCCACAAGGAGGGTTTTAATTATATTATTTAGTTTAGAGAACTTTCTTACTTAGTTCACTGCACCTTCTAATTCAGCTCCAGCTTTGAATTTTACTACATTTTTTGCAGCAATTTTGATAGTTTTTCCTGTTTGAGGATTTCTACCGTCTCTAGCAGCTCTCGCAGATACTGACCAAGATCCGAAACCTACTAATGAAATTCTTCCGCCTTTTTTCAAAGTAGTTCCTACATTTCCTAAAAATGACTCTAAAGCTAATTTTGCCGCAGCTTTTGTAATTCCTGCATCAGCAGCGATAGCATCGATTAATTCTGATTTGTTCATAATAATTAGTTATTAATTGTTGGTTAAAAAAAATTGTTAATACACAAATTTAGTAGGAAATCCGTTGCGTGCAAGTGTTTTCTTTAATTTTAGCAATAATTGTTGATAACTTGCTTTTTTTGTTCATAAAGCATGTTGTTTGTCGATCAAAAACAGGTACAAACCCCTGTTTTACTGACGTTAATAGACCTTTGCCTCATTAGAAAAAGTTATCCCGTTTAACAATTCTGCCACCTGCATTCTCTTTTTTCCTGGTAATTGTAAACTTAATAACTGTATGAAGCCGTTTTTTATTGCAATTTTAATTTCTTTTTTACCGCTTATTAATTTCCCGGCTTCATAAGAATGGGCTTCTTCAAGCAGTTTGGCTTCATATATTTTGATGTTCAATTCTTCATTTTTATCTTTCAAAAAGCACCACGCTGCAGGATAAGGACTTAAGCCGCGAATAAGATTGTTGATTTCGTCTCCAGATTTCGTCCAGTCGATTTTGCAGTTTTCTTTATTTAGTTTATAAGCTGTTTTGATATCCTCGTTATCTTCCTGAATTGTTGTAATAACATTTCCGTTTTCAATTACTTTTAAAGTATCGATTACAGTTGTGCTTCCTAGGTTCATTAATCGGTCGTGTAGTTGACCTGCATTTTCCGCTGGTTCAATTGCAATTTCTGAATTAAGAATCATTGCTCCGGTGTCAATTTTATCATCAATAAAAAATGTCGTAACGCCGGTTTTGGTTTCGCCATTAATAATTGCCCAGTTAATAGGTGCAGCACCGCGGTAATTTGGCAGCAAAGAAGCATGAAGATTAAAAGTTCCTAAACTTGGCATTTCCCAAACTACTTTTGGCAGCATTCTAAAAGCAACAACAATTTGTAAATTTGCATTCAGTGCTTTTAATTCTGCTAAAAAACTTTCATCTTTTAAATTTGTTGGCTGCAGTAAAGTAAGGTTATTTGCTAAAGCATATTCTTTAACAGCTGAATATTTTATTTTTTGTCCGCGCCCGGCTGGTTTATCTGCTGCTGTAATAACGCCCACAACATCGTAATTGTTTTTAATGATGGTATCCAAAATGCCGACAGCAAATTCTGGAGTTCCCATAAAAATAATTCGTAATTTTTCCATTATGATTTTAAAGTGTATTTATTGTTCGCTAATATAACGATGTGATTGTTTTCTAATAATTCCTGCAACACCAAAAGAACATCTTTTGCGTCTAATTTAATTTGATTTTGAATTTCGCGCGAAGTTAATGCAGTTGCTTTTAATAAGTGAAGAATTTTATCAGCAATAGAATCAGCTTCTGTGATTTTTCCTTTTTGAGTAATGCAGTAAGAACAAACTCCGCAATTGACCTTAGTTTCTTCTCCAAAATAATCCAAAACCAGTCGGTTTTTACAAGTTTTGTCTTCTTTTATATAATATAGTACAGAAGAAAGCTGGTCGCGTTTCAGTTTATTTTGTTTTTCCAGATATTTAGAAACCCTGTTTATTGTCAAATCATCTTCGCGGACTTCATTAAATAAAATAGTCGCGTCGTTATTTTTAGATTTATACTCAATGATCTCTTTCTCTTTTAATTTTTCTAAAAGTGCTGTAACTTGTTCTTCAGAATGATTTGATTTTTTTGCAATAAGTGAGAGATTAAGCGGTGTTTTCATTTCATGAATCCCAGGATAAGTTCTTAAAATTGCCAGAATAATTTCTTCATCATTCGGGTTCAGGCTCATGTATCGAATCACTTCCTTAGATTCGATTAAAAACTGCATTGTAACCTTTTCTGAAAATTCCTGAGACATGGTAATAATGCCTTGCTGATTTAAAAACTGCAGAGCATTATAAGTTTTTAAAGTAGGGAAGTCATATTTATTGCAAAAATGATTCATTTTAAACGAATATGAATCGTCTAAACCTTCACCATAAGCTATTTGAAAATAATTACAAAGTTTAATAAATATGGTTTTTAAGAACTTCTTGTCTGGCAAAACATTTATAAACTGTTGTTCTGTTTGAGTTGCATCAGAATTATTGAATAATAAAACCGAGAAAGCCTTTTCGCCATTTCGTCCCGCTCGTCCAGATTCCTGATAGTAGTTTTCTAAATTTTCAGGTAATTGAGTATGAATAACCGTTTTTACATTGTCTTTGTCGATTCCCATTCCAAACGCATTGGTGGCTACAATAACTTGTGCCTGCTCCGACATCCACAACTGCATGTTTTTGTCTTTTTCCTGAGCCGAAAGTCCGCCGTGATAATACGTTGCTCTAAAACCTAACGATTGTAATTGAGTTGACATATTAAGGCATGATTTTCTGTTTCGTACATATATAATAGACGGTTGTGGATTTTTCTTTAAAATCTGCTCGACGCGATATAATTTGTCTTCAACTTCAAAAACCATGTATGCAATATTCTTCCTTTCAAAAGACTGTTGAAAAAGTCTGGTGTCTTTTAATCCGAGTTCAGTTTTGATGTCTTCAACAACTCTAGGAGTCGCTGTTGCGGTCAAAGCCAAAAACGGAATTTTAGGGAAGTATTTTTTAAGTTCGGAAATTTTTAAATAAGCAGGTCTAAAATCATGCCCCCATTGCGAAACACAATGTGCTTCATCAATGGCAATTAAATTTATAGGAAGATTTTTGATTCTTTCTAAAATCCAGTCCGATTGTAAACGTTCCGGAGAAAGATAAAGGAATTTATAATTTCCGAATTGGCAGTTATCCAGCAGATCAATAATTTCTTCTGTATGAATGCCGCCTGTAAGTGCAATCGCTTTAATATCTCTTTTTTGCAGATTCGCCACCTGATCTTTCATTAAAGCGATCAAAGGTGAAATCACCAAGCAGATTCCTTCACGCATCATAGCCGGAACCTGAAAACAAATTGATTTTCCGCCTCCGGTTGGCAGCAGTGCAAAAGTGTCCTGACCTTCTAAAACCGAATCGATAATTTCTTTTTGGAGCGGTCTAAAACTGGAGTGTTTCCAGTATTTTAAAAGAATTTCCTGTGCGTCCTGCATGGCCAATGTATTAAAGTTAAAAATTTAGAAATCAGATTCTAGTTTTGCAACTTTAAACCCGGCTGCTAAATTTTGTCTAAGATATAAAGAATTCTGTTTTCAACCGTATCTTTAGGAACCTCAATTAGATCGTAACCATATTTTTTATAGGTCTCGATTAGATGTTTTTGGATTTCTAATGCCTGTTCGAAATTTTCATAACGTTCTGTGTCGCTTTGATAAATTTCTTCCCACGGCGGTAAAATGAAAGTTTTAGAATATTTATAGTCCTCACAAGCTTTTATGAAATGTTCTGGATATTCATCGCCAATATAATCCATGTAAGCGACAACATCTGGAATGCCGCGGTCAATAAAAACTACGTTATCAGGTTCTTCTTTCGCATTTTTAAACTGTTGAATACGGCCTTCTAGCAGCATTTCGCTAAACAATAAAGGCTGTTCTAAGAACAATTGCTCGATGCCTCTTTTTTGGGCTTCAAGAGTAACTTCTCTGGAAATTTCTGGGTAGCAGCAATAGCCTCGAGCTACTAATTCGTTTATAAGTGTAGATTTTCCTGTACCAGGACCGCCAAGTAGGACTATGATTTCTTTTTGCACTATTCTAAAAATAAAGCGCAAATTTACCTAAACTTATTCATAATTAAAAAGAATATTTATCAAGAGCGAAAGATTTTGCATTTTTAGTAAAAATTGGTTCCTGCTGTACGCTGCAATCTTTTGCTTTTTAAAGGAAAAAGCAAAAGGATTTCCGCTTCCATCAGGGCTGGAAGAGAGGCAGTGTTTTTATTTTTGGAGTTCTTTTTAAAAATTTAATTTAAAAAAAAAGAAAATCCCAGTGGGACGACATATTTATAGAAAAATATACATTATAAAAAACTGCTCCAGCGGAGCGACACATTTTGAATAATTTATATGTCGCTCCGTTGGAGCTTTTTGATAGGTGTAAAATTGTATCTGCTATAAATATTTTACTCCGCTGGAGTAGTTTTGTTTGAATTGTTAAAATAAATTTGACAAAGAATAAAGTCCCAGTGGGACGATATATTTATAGAAAATTATACACGTATAGATGTAAGCTCCAGCGGAGCGACACATTTTGAATAATTTATATGTCGCTCCGCTGGAGCTTTTTGATATTGGGAAATTGAATTTGCTATAAATATTTTGCTCCGCTGGAGCAATTTTTATTTGAATTGTGATGACTTTTAAATGATTTGCATATCTTAACTTTAGTCAAACAAACTATTCACAAAACAAATACTTCCCAGAACCTTTTCCTTTTTTAGAAGGCATAATCAAATGCGATTCAAACTTCTTTCCTTTTAAAACATTATTTACAAAATCCAGAACATATTGCTGTCCTTCATGAAAAAGATAACCTGAGAATTCATGTCCGCCTCCGCAGAACGTAATCAGTTCGATGTCTTTATGTAAATCCTGCATGTGATTGTAAACGGCATAAGAGCCAAACAAAATCAGCCATCCCGAAGCATTTGTTGGACAGGAGCGGTGCGAACCTGCGCTGTAAGGAACCGTATCGTCATTGCTTCCGTGTGCTAATAACATCGGAATTGCTTTTTCTTTAGTAATTAAATTAATGTCCTGAATTGCTCCCGAACCTCCAATGAAACCAGTATATTTAAAGTTTTCCGGTAAATTACTTTTATATAAATTCATGAGTTTATAATCCCAGAACGAGGCATGAAAACCAATTTCGGCACCGGCGCTAATTCCTGAAATAAAGATTTTTGAAGTGTCAAGATTGAATTTATCCGCATTTTCAATTAAATAAGAAGTTGCCTGCCACATATCGCTCACACCAATTTGGATTGCTTTTATTTTTTCGGTTAAAGTTCCTTTGCACCCAAAATCTTTTCCTTTCATGTACAAACTGTATGATATACTCGCAACAGCATAACCGTTTTGTGCCATAAATTTTCCAAACTCTTTTTCGCTGGTGCGCTCTCCTCCAGAAAATCCACCTCCAAAAGCAAACATAATCAACGGGATTTTTTCTCCGGCTTTTTTCTTTGGCAGATATAAATCTAAATCTAGTTTTAAAGTGTCGTTTTGAAAATAAGTAAGGGTTTTAACTTCCTGCGCCTGAATATTGTTGATTATAAGTGTGATAAAAAGTAAAAGGAGTTTTTTCATTGTAATGTGGTTTTAATTTCGCAAAGTCGTTAAGACGCAAAGTTTTTTGCGCAATATTGTCATTTCGACGAAGGAGAAATCTTCGAGAGAAGCTCTACAAAGATTGGTGAAATTCTGTGAGGAGTTACTCGCGAAGATTTCTCCTTCGTCGAAATGACAAACAGTACGTTGTATAGTTGCTTCTAAGCAAACTTTTTGAGAAATATTTTAAGTAATGTTTTCTCAAATATAAGATGAAATTTTACAATGAAATAATCTTCTATTGCTTTTTTCTCTGCACCTTTGTGCCTTTATAACTTTGCTCCTTTAAAACAAAGTTTTAGGCTCGAAAAAAATCTAAAATCTAAACTTAAAAGTCTAAAATCAAAACCGTATATTTGCGTTTATTTTTAATTACGAATGGAGAACGATAACGAAAAAAATACAGCCGAATTTTACGAAAGATTAAAAGTTGAACTTGATAACGCAAATACTTGGCCGGCAGAATACTTGTACAAATTTATTGTGCCTTCTGTAGCCGATAATGTGGAGCGTGTTGAAAAAGCTTTTGACAGAATGGGAGCGGTTATTAAAACAACAAAATCTAAAACCGGTAAATTTACCAGTGTTTCTATAGATGTTACCATGCACAGCTCAGACGAGGTGATTGCTAAATACAAAGAAGTATCTACAATTGAAGGTATAGTTTCATTATAACTTATGATCGAAAAATATAAAAAAGAAGTCGCAAACGACGTTGTTTTTAATTTAGAATATAATTCTGAAAGACAGCGTTTGATTATTCCGGAGTATGGTCGTCATTTACAAAAACTAATCGATCAGGCTACTGCAATCGAAGATGATGAAACGCGCAACAAAGCAGCGAAATACATCATTCAGGTTATGGGAAGCTTAAATCCGCATTTGCGTGACGTGCCGGATTTTCAGCATAAATTATGGGATCAGCTTTTTATCATGTCTGATTTCAAATTAAATGTTGAATCTCCATATCCAATCCCGTCAAGAGATGTTTTGCAGTTAAAACCAGAAACTCTGCAATATCCGCAGAATTTTCCAAAATACAGGTTTTATGGTAACAATATCAAATACATGATTGATGTTGCCAATAAATGGGAAGAAGGCGAAATGAAAAATGCATTGGTAATGGTTATTGCCAATCATATGAAAAAATCTTTCCTGAGCTGGAACAAAGACACTGTAAAAGATGATGTGATTTTTGAACATTTATACGAATTGTCTGGAGGAAAAATCAACTTGCTGCACAGCACAGAAGAGCTTTTAAATACGACAGATTTAATGCGTACAAACAAACGTGTTTCAAACAAAACAGCTGTGGGCGGACAGACTAAAATTCAAAACAATAAAAATAATAAAGGAGGTCAAAAAAAGACTTTTCAAAAAAACAATCAAAAGTAAAAAAGATACTAAGAGGCTGAGCTTCTAAACTGCTAAGATTTTTTACTTAGATGCTTAAAAAATAAACAAAAACAAAAATAGAAAAAGCTGCTAAGCTGCTAAGTTTCTAAGACGCTAAGTTTTTTTACTTAGAATCTTAGGATCTCAGAACCTTAGAAACTTTAAAAGAACCTTAACAAAGATCTATGGGAATTTTTAAAATCGAAGGAGGGACACCTCTAAAAGGAGAAATCACTCCACAAGGAGCAAAGAATGAGGCATTACAAATTTTATGTGCCGTGCTGCTGACAGGAGAGAAAGTGAAAATTAATAACATTCCTGATATTATAGACATCAATAAATTAATCACTTTGTTGGGTAATTTAGGGGTTAAAATTCAACGTAATGAGCCGGGATCAATTACTTTTCAGGCAGATGAAGTAAACGTTGGATACTTAGAAACTGAAGCTTTCAAGAAAGAAGGCGGAGCGCTTCGTGGTTCTATTATGATTGTTGGACCGCTTTTGGCTCGTTTTGGAAAAGGATATATTCCAAAACCAGGAGGAGACAAAATTGGACGTCGTAGATTAGATACGCATTTTGAAGGATTTATTAATCTTGGTGCAAAATTCAGATACAATAGAGAAGATCACTTTTATGGAGTAGAATCTCCAAAAGAAGGACTTAAAGGAACAGATATGCTTCTTGATGAAGCTTCTGTAACAGGAACTGCAAATATTGTAATGGCTGCGGTTTTAGCAAATGGAACAACTACTGTTTACAATGCAGCCTGCGAACCTTACTTACAACAACTGTGTAAAATGCTGAACTCAATGGGAGCAAAAATCACTGGAGTTGGTTCTAACTTGTTGACTATTGAAGGTGTTGAAAGCCTTGGAGGATGTGAGCATACAATTTTACCGGATATGATCGAAATTGGTTCTTGGATTGGTCTTGCGGCTATGACAAAAAGCGAAATTACGATCAAAAATGTAAGCTGGGAAAACCTAGGTTTGATTCCAAATACATTTAGAAAATTAGGTATTACAATCGAAAAACGTAACGACGATATTTATATTCCTGCTCACAAAGACGGATATGAAGTAAAAACAGATATCGACGGATCAATCTTAACAATTGCCGATGCACCATGGCCGGGATTTACTCCTGACTTGTTAAGTATTGTTTTAGTTGTGGCAACACAGGCAAAAGGTGATGTTTTAATTCACCAAAAAATGTTCGAAAGCCGTTTGTTCTTCGTGGATAAATTAATTGATATGGGAGCAAAAATTATGTTATGTGATCCGCATAGAGCTGTGGTTATGGGACATAATTTCGAATCTCAATTAAAAGCAACTACAATGTCTTCTCCTGATATTCGTGCAGGAATTTCATTATTGATTGCGGCGCTTTCTGCAAAAGGAACAAGCACAATTCAAAATATTGAGCAGATTGATCGCGGATACGAACGTATCGACGAGCGTTTGAGAGCAATCGGTGCAAAAATCGTGAGAGCTTAAAAAAAGTTACCCGCGAATTCACGAATTAAACTAATTTGTGAATTCGTGGCGAAAAAAATAGTCTAAATGACAAACGAACAAAAAGCTGTAAAAGCTACTATTTTTAGTATAATAGGAAATACCTGCTTGGCCCTTATAAAAGGTCTCGCAGGTTTTTTTGGCAATTCATACGCCTTGATTGCAGACGCGATCGAATCGACTACAGATATATTTTCGTCTTTTTTGGTTTTATTCGGAATTAAATATTCTAATAAACCCGCAGATGAAAACCATCCGTATGGTCATGGTCGTGCAGAACCTTTAATTACTTTTTTGGTGGTTGGGTTTTTAATTACTTCGGCAACTATTATTGGTTACGAAAGTATCGCCAATATCAGTACTTCTCACGATTTACCAAAATCATGGACGTTGTATGTTTTAGGCGCAATTATCATCTGGAAAGAATATTCGTTTCGTGTTGTAATGAAACGAAGCAAACAAACAAACAGTTCTTCTTTAGCGGCCGATGCATGGCATCATCGCAGCGATGCCATAACTTCTGTTGCGGCATTTGTTGGAATTTCGATTGCTTTGTTTATGGGAAAAGGTTACGAATCTGCAGATGACTGGGCGGCACTTTTTGCAGCATTTTTTATCTTGTATAACAGCTACAAAATTTTCAGGCCTGCACTTGGTGAAATCATGGATGAAAACCTAAACGATGATTTAGTTGAAGAAATTCGCGTCGTATCCTTAAAGGTTCCAGGAATTCTTGGAACAGAAAAATGTTTTATCAGAAAAGCAGGAATGCGTTACCATGTTGATCTTCATGCCATAGTTTCGGCTAAAATTTCGGTAAAAGAAGGACATGATTTGTCACATAAACTGCAGGATACTTTAAAAGAACAAATTCCGCAGTTAGGAAATGTTTTGATACATATTGAACCGGATGATTATCATTGTTGAGTGGCAAAGGGATAAAGGTACAGAGGGACAAAGGTTTTGTTTTAACTTTAGCATAAAAAAATCCGTTTATTCTTTAAAAGAGTAAACGGATTTTTTTTGGATATGTTTGTCAGTTCGAGCGAAGTCGAGAACTTCTGAAAGTATATACCTTTGTAACTCTGTCCCTTTGTAACTCTGTATCTTAATTCAACACATTCAAAATCTTCAATCCAAACACAACACCATTCTGCTGCATACCGCCTTGGTAAGAATGTACATAATCGACTCTGAACAATTTAAATTTTCCGAAACCTAAATTGTCTAAACCTACCGTAAATTCAGTATAAGGTTTACGATCCGGAATTGCCAGCGAATGAAAGCCCAGATTCATAGTTGATTTTAAAAGATTTAAAAGCGGAATCTTATTCATTATAAATCCCATGTCATTGTGTTCCAAATGCATTTCAAAATAGCTGTCGTTTGTGCTGTTTGCGTAGTACGGCATTAAATTGAAAACATTCAAATAACGATCGCTTGTGCCTATGTGAGTTTGATTTCCGTTAAAATGCCTGTAATCGATAAAAGAAATATTTTCGGCATTAAAGAATTTACCAGCTTTAAAATTCATTCCTAAAATACCTTTATTATTTAGTTTTAAATCATATTGAACAGCGGTTCCAATACGTTCAAATTCATAGTTTTTCTCACTTGCAGCAAAAGCTTTTTCAAAAGCGAGATAAACTGTTGGATATTTTTCATCTTTAAAATTATATCTTCCGTCTGGTCTTGAAATGTATTTGTTTCCAAAATTAAATCTGAAATTCAGATTGGCCTTCATTAAATGATGCTGGCTGAATGCGGGAGTACTAAAATCATACGGCGCCAGCGGATTATTTGATGAATAAATATCATCTCTTTTAAAAAAAGAATAATCAGTAGTATTAAAAAGTGGTTTTCGCTGTTCGTAAGCTAATTTAGCATTTAGATTAATACCATTTGCAATATCCTGCGTGTAATTAACCTGAGCAAATTCCAGATTGTATAATTTCATGTAATTGTCTTTGAAAAATAAAGAACTTACAGAATTGACTAATTTGCTGATAGGTTCAGCACTATTATACTGAGCTGTTTTTGTTCCACCAGAGGCCGAAATTGTGGCATAGTTAATTGTATTAAATCGGTGGGTGAACTGACCAGTAATACGTAAACGCTCATCCGAAAAGCCATAATTAAAATCGGTGCTTATTGAAGTGCTTTTTCCGGTTTCTTCATTCCATTTTTTAAATGAAAAACCGGTCCCAAGATTAAATCCCTGAACGGTATTAAAACTCAAAGATGTCGGGCTTAATAAACCATCAAATGCAAATGAGTATTTTTTAAAAGTGTTTTTATAATCATAACCTCCCAGAATATTCAAAACTTTGAATTTATTGTTTTTAGCATCGATAGAATCGGTATATTTTTTTGATTTTCTAATGGTCTGCAGACTGTCTTTTTTAGTATAATCAGCGCTTTCTTCAAGTGTTAAAGGAATAGGACGTATTTCATTCCAGTACGAGTCATCTTTTTTATTTGCATTCAAATCAAAAGCAACAATTTCGTTTCCAAAAGTTTTCTTAGCAAATGAATCCGGAAATTCATAATTGGAATAAACGTAATTAAACTGACCAGAAAATTTTACTCCAAAACCACCTGCATTAAAAGAAAGAGTTTGTGCGTTTTTTGACCAGATTTTGTTTTTTGAATTGTAACTAAAGCTTTGTTTTAAAGTCATGCTTTCAGTAAATTCATTTTTTACTCTATATCCTTTAATGTCTACATCTACAGCGTAAATAGCAAAACTGTCATCAACAATATAGATGTATCCCTCAAAAACAGGCTCTTTATCGCGTTTTGGGATTACTTTAATTTTATAAATCTGGTTTTTATTATCGTCATAAAAACTGCCTTCCAGTTTGTATTTGTAATAACTGAAAGCATTATTAGCAATAGGAGAGATGAGGTTAATGTCAAACTCTAAGGTGTTGTCATAGAAATCGTATGTAGATAAAGCTGCAGTGTTGTAGCTAAAGCCTTTATTGTTTCCAGAGATTTTTGATGCAATTATCGTTTCTTTTAACTTATCTGGTTTTTGATAGGAAATTTTAGAGATGGTTTCAGATAAATATAAAATTCCAGTTCCGGTTGAATCTAAATTGGATGATAAATCTGGTCCAAGATCTACTTTTTGGCCTAATATTTTTTTAGGCAGATCTTTTACTTTTAAAATACCTTTTGAATAAAAATCGGCTGTAAATCGGGCTGTTTTTTCGGAGTTTTCCTTTCGGTTTGCAATGGCGTTTTTGATGATTGCATTTGCAGGATTATTTTTTGGGTCTATCACAACTTCATTCAATGCAAAACTTTCTTCCTGCATTTTTACATCTAAAGTCAAAATTTTAGAATCAGACGAAACAGTTAATTTCTGGGTTTTAAATCCAAGATATTGAAAAACGATTTTATTTTTTCCAATTTCTTTTACCTGCAGCTGGTATTGTCCTTGTTCATTTGAAGTAGTTCCTCTGTAGGTGCCTTCTTCAAAAATAGAAACAAAAGGCAGCGGATTTCCTTTTTCATCGGTTACAGTTCCTTTGATTTGGGCAAAATTAGAAATTGAAAATATTAAAAAGGCAAGTATAGTAATGTTTTTCATGAAAGTGGTTTCTCTCACAAAAATAAAACAACTTCAAAATGAGCTTATTAATAATTTGTTAAATTGTAATCTATCTTTAAATGCATCTTTTAAAAGACTCAACGAAGTCAAAGCTGGGTTTCTTTTCAAATCTTTGACTTCGTTTAGGGATGTTATATTACAAAAAAGATTGAATTGCCAATTCGTAGCTTTTTAATCCAAAACCTAAAATTACACCTTTAGCATTTCCTGATAAATAAGATTGATGTCTAAAGCTTTCGCGTGCGTACGTGTTTGAAATATGAACTTCTATTACAGGAGTTGTAATGGCTTTCATAGCATCGCCCAAACCTATAGAAGTGTGAGTATAAGCGCCAGCGTTAAGAATAATTCCGTCAAATGAAAAACCTACTTCCTGAATTTTACCAATCAATTCACCCTCAATATTACTTTGGTAATAAGAAAGCTCAACGTTTGGGAATTTTTGTTTCAACGTTTCAAAATAATCTTCAAAAGTCTGACTTCCGTAAACTTCTGGTTCACGTTTTCCTAAAAGATTCAAATTTGGCCCGTTGATAATGCAGATTTTCATATTTAAAAATTATTTATTGAAATATTGATATTGCTGTTGATTTTTGCAATTGTTATTGAGTTGTGTAAAAATAAAAAAACCGCTCTAATTAATAGAACGGTTTTTATAAAAGTATGTGATATTCTTTTAGAACATATATCCTGCCGAAAGTTGGAATACAGAGTTTTTAAAGTCAGCTTCTTTTGAAACTTCTGTTAAACCTATACCATAACGAGCCTGAACAAAAAGACCTCCAACTACTTTTAATCCTAAACCTGCGTTAAGAGAGAAGTCAAATGTTTTTGGATCTGCAGCATCAAATTCCTTTTTATTACTTACAAGAAATGAAGCTTGCGGGCCAAGTTCTAAACTAAGAGATTTAGTCATGTAGATTTTTGCCATTACAGGAATAGCGATATACCCCATTTCATTTTTAAAATCCTGTACAGCACTTTTGTATTCTGCTCCTTGTGTAGTGTACAAAAGCTCTGGCTGAATTGAGAATTTTTCTAATAATTTTAGTTCCGCCACAAGACCTGCATGGTAACTTGTAATACCTTCTTTATCAACTGAAATCCCATTGAAGTCAGAACCTCCAGTTTGGTTAGCAAAGTTAACCCCTGCTTTAACCCCGATTTGTATAAATTGTGCCTGGATTGCAGTTGTTGTTGCAATGAACAATACAGCTGCTAGAAGTATTTTCTTCATAAAAAATGTTTTAGTGTTTGGTGTTTTAAATGTTATTCTACAATTCAAAACTACATTATTTTGATTTTATTGTTTTATATGTGGCTTTATATAATTATTAAAATTCGCACTTTTTTTGTCGTTTTTTAAGTTTTTTCTTTGTGTTTATTGCTTAATCTACTGAAAGTCAATATATTATTTGTAATATAATTCTGTCTTATTTTAATACTCTATTACCGTTTACAGGACTTTTTTTAATAGGTATAATCTTAGTTTTGATTTCTGTAATTAAAATTTAAATCATGAAAAAAGTTATTTTAACTGCTATTGCAGTATTAGGATTTGCATTTGCTAATGCACAAACAGGAGGTTTTGCTAAAGGTGATGCGTTTATTTCTGGAGCTTTAAGTGTTAACTCAACTAAAGAAGGAGATGCAAAAACAAGCGGATTTATAATTGAGCCAAAGGTTGGATATTTTGTGTCTGAGAATATTGCAGTTGGAGCGAAATTAGGTTTTGGATCAACAAAAGTTGGAGATATCAAAACTAATGATTTTACAGTTGGAGCATTTGGTAGATATTATTTTACTCCTGCTTCACAGTTCTCTGTTTATGGTCAGGCAGGTGTTGATTTTACTAATAGTAAAGTAAAACCTGGAGATTTTAAATCAAACGAAGTTGGTGCAAATCTTGGTTTAGGTTTAAGCTATTTCTTATCTAACCATTTCGCTATCGAAGCTACTTGGCTTGGTTTAGGTTACAATGTAAACAACAACGGAGGTCACGGAGCAGACAAAACGAACAGTTTTAACTTCGGAACTGACTTAAGAGATGTAGCTTTTGGAGTAGTTTACAAATTCTAATAAGATATTTAGTTAGTTTTTTTAAAGGCCTTTCTCAATTTGAGGAAGGCTTTTTTTATTTGCGAGAGTACAGTGTTTTTAAAATCAATTAATTTTAACTTAACAATTTAAGGGCTTATTACCATTTTATTTGTTAAATTCCTAATGTAGAATTATGAAGAATATTTTTATATTTGAAAATTAATAACCCAAAACAAATTGTAATGAAGAAAATTATTTTAGCTGCGATTGCAGTAATGACATTTAGTTTTGCTAACGCTCAACAAACAAGATTTGGTGTAAAAGGAGGTCTTAACCTTTCAAATTGGGCAGGTGGAGATGTTAGTGATACCAAAGCTTTGGTAGGTTTCCATGTTGGAGGTTTTGCCGAAATTAAAATCATTGAAAAATTAGCTATCCAGCCAGAACTTTTGTTCTCTACTCAAGGAACCAAATTTGATGGTGGTGCATTTTTAGGAGATTTTGATGTTAAAACAAATTACTTGAATATCCCAGTTTTAGCTAAATATTACATAGTAGAAAAATTTAGTGTAGAAGCTGGTCCACAACTTGGAATCTTATTATCTGCAAAATCTAACGGTGAAGACGTTAAAGATGGTTTTAAAACTGTAGATTTTGGTTTCAATTTAGGAGCTGGTTATCATTTTACAGATAATGTTTCTGTTAACTTACGTTATACAATTGGTTTATCTCCTCTTGCAGATAATGCAGATATCGAAAATGAAGGCGATTATTATGACAGTGCAAAAAACAGCGTTTTAGCTTTATCTTTTGCTTATAAGTTCTAATAAGATCTCTTTTAATATTTTAGAACCTTCCTAATTTAGGAAGGTTTTTTTATGACCAAAATTGTTTTACTTTGTAAATATGAAATGGAATAATTATATAAAAGATTATCAGTCGTATTTAAGGATAGAGAGAGGTTTGTCTAAAAATACAATTGAAAATTACAGCTTTGATATCGAGAGATTATGTCTTTTTTTAGAAACGAATCAAATTGAAGTTTCGCCTTTAAAAATTACAGATGAAACTATTCAGCAATTTATATATGCCGTTTCTAAAAAAGTTAATCCAAGGTCTCAGGCGCGAATTATTTCAGGATTAAAAAGTTTTTTCAGCTATTTGGTTTTTGAAGATTATCGAAATGACAGTCCGCTGGAATTAATAGAAAGCCCTAAAACCGGAAGAAAGCTTCCTGATACTTTAGCTGTAAAAGAAATTGATGCTCTAATTGATGCAATTGATTTAAGCAGTAATGAGGGAGAACGTAATCGTGCCATTCTGGAAAGCCTTTACGGATGCGGACTTCGGGTTTCTGAATTGGTTTCGCTTAAAATATCTGATCTTTATTTTGATGAAGGTTTTATAAAAATTACCGGAAAAGGAAACAAAGAACGTTTTGTTCCAATTGGAAAATTAACTCAAAAATATATTCAAATCTATCAAAACGAAGTAAGAGTTCATCTTAATATAAAAAAAGGCTGTGAAGACACTTTATTTTTAAACCGAAGAGGAAATCAGCTTACCCGTGCTATGATTTTTACAATTATAAAAGATCTGGCAGTAAAAATAAATTTAAATAAAAGTATAAGCCCTCACACTTTGCGTCATTCTTTTGCTACTCATTTGTTAGAAAACGGTGCAGATTTAAGATCGATTCAGCTCATGCTGGGTCATGAATCGATTACCACTACTGAAATCTATGTTCACTTAGACAGGAGTTTCTTAAAAGAAGTAATGCATTCCTACCATCCGCGCAGATAATTTTTTTGAAAGGTTGTTAATATTTAAATCAAAAATTAATACCTTGTATTAAAATTCTACGTTAAAGCAAATAAATTACATTGATTTTTGAGTATTCAGTGGCTCGGTTTTAGTATAGTATTATTTACTTAAATAGCGATATATGGTTTTTGATTTATATAGTAATGAGGATTGCTTAGAGATAAATAATTTTTACAGAAAGTTATTTGCTGAAATGCCGGATTTGATTTTTCAGTTTATTATTGACAGTGATAATAACTACACTTTCCCATTGGTTAGTAAGTCAGCAGATGAAATTTTTGAACTTTCTGTAAATGAATTTACTGACGATATAAAACTCACTATTTACGAAAGAATCTTAGAACAGGACCGCGAACTTTTTTTTCAGTCATTAGTAAAAGCAAGAAAAGAAATTGAACCATGGCAGATTGAATTTAGGGCTGTTCTGCCTAAAAAAGGTCTTCGCTGGTTTAAGGTTTCTGCAAAAACAGAATTGTCTCCTGATAACAGAGTGAGTTTTTTTGGACACATTTCGGATATTACGGAATTAAAAGATAAAGAAGAAAAACTTCGTATTTCTGAAGAACGTTTTCAGTTTGCTCTTGAAGCATCAACTGCCGGAATCTGGGACTGGGATATGGTAACCAATAACGTTTTTTACTCTTCACTTTCACTTAAAATTTTAGAACTAGAATCGACGGATATTTTTGATGATCCTGAACGCTGGGATAAAATCGTACATCCGGATGATCTGCCAAAATATTATTCAGATATCAGGGAACACTTCGATAATAAAATTCCATATTATGAAAATTACCATCGCGTAATGACTTCAAGCGGTAATTATAAATGGATTTTGGATAGAGGGAAAGTCATTAAACGTGATCAAAACGGAAAACCATTACGTGTAATTGGAACCCACACAGATGTTTCGGCTCAAAAGGAAAAAGAATTAGAACTTTTAAAAACAATGAAACTGTACAGCGATCAAAACAGCAGACTGTTGAATTTTTCGCATATTGTTTCGCATAATTTAAACACACAGGCAGGAAATATAAAATCAATTTTAGATTTTATTGATGCTGATGGTGATAAAGAAACGGTTACAGAAATGTTAGAGCATCTTCGTACAGTTTCGAATGATTTAAATGAAACCATTTCTAATTTAACCCAGATTGTAAAAACACAAAGTAACATTAATATTGCCGTTGAGCCTTTAAAGCTTCACGAATACATTGAAAAAACAATTTCGACTATAAAAGGTTATGACAATCAAAAGAAAGTTACGATTGTAAATAATGTACCGCAGTATTTAACGATTAATTTTAATCCGGCTTATCTGGAGAGTGTTTTACTGAATTTTACAACAAATGCGATAAAATATGCACATCCAGACCGTGAACCTGTTATTGTTTTTGATTTTGGAATTGAACCAGAGGGCTATAAATCATTGAAAATTACAGATAATGGTTTAGGAATCGATTTAAAAGTATACGGTGATTTGTTATTTGGCATGTATAAAACATTTCACAAGCATCAGGAAGCGAGGGGAATTGGTTTGTATATTACCAGAAACCAAATAGAGGCGATGAAAGGAACCGTTTCAGTAGAAAGTGAGGTTGGAGTAGGAACAAGCTTTAAAATCGTTTTTAATGATCTTTAAATATAAAAGCAATAAAAAAGGCTGTCGTGTTGACAGCCTTTTTTTTATATAATATCGAGAGCGTAATTATTTTGCAATATTAACTGCTCTTGTTTCTCTAATTACAGTAACTTTTACCTGACCTGGGTAAGTCATTTCAGTTTGAATTTTTTGTGAAATCTCAAATGATAAGTTTGCTGCATTGTCATCAGAAACTTTTTCACTTTCTACAATTACACGTAATTCTCTACCAGCCTGGATTGCGTAAGCATTTTTAACACCGCTGAATCCGTAAGCTACATCTTCAAGGTCTTTTAAACGCTGAATGTATGAATCCAGAACCTGACGTCTTGCGCCTGGTCTTGCTCCTGAAATAGCATCACAAACCTGAACGATTGGTGATAATAATGATTTCATTTCGATTTCGTCGTGGTGAGCTCCAATTGCGTTGCAAACCTCGTCTTTTTCGCCGTATTTCTCAGCCCACTGCATACCTAATAATGCGTGTGGTAAATCACTTTCTGTGTCCGGCACTTTTCCAATATCGTGAAGTAAACCTGCTCTTTTTGCCAGTTTTACATTTAAGCCTAATTCGGCTGCCATGATACCGCAAAGTTTAGAAACTTCTCTAGAGTGCTGTAATAAGTTTTGTCCGTAAGAAGAACGGTATTTCATTCTACCAACCACTTTAATTAATTCAGGGTGTAAACCGTGAATTCCTAAATCGATTACAGTACGTTTTCCAACTTCTATAATTTCGTCGTCGATTTGTTTTGCTGTTTTAGCAACAACTTCTTCAATTCTTGCAGGGTGAATACGTCCGTCAGTTACTAATTTGTGTAAAGACAAACGTGCAATTTCTCTACGAACCGGATCAAAACAAGAAAGGATAATAGCTTCTGGTGTATCATCAACAATGATTTCAACTCCGGTTGCCGCTTCAAGAGCTCTAATGTTACGACCTTCACGACCAATAATACGTCCTTTTACATCGTCAGATTCAATGTTGAAAACAGAAACGCAGTTTTCAACCGCTTCTTCGGTTCCAACTCTTTGAATGGTATTAATGATGATTTTTTTAGCTTCCTGCTGTGCAGTAAGTTTTGCCTCTTCAATAGTTTCCTGAATATGAGACATAGCTTTGGTTTTAGCCTCAGCTTTTAAACCTTCAACTAATTGTTCTTTTGCTTCTTCTGCAGAAAGTCCGGAAATAACCTCAAGCTGCTGTAATTGACTTTTGTGTAATTTGTCTACTTCGGCTTGTTTTTTATCCAGAACTTCAATTTTGTTGTTGTATTCAGCAGTTTTAGCTTCAAACTCGTCATTGACTTTTTTAGCTTTCGAAAGTTCGTTAGAAACCTGAGATTCTTTGTCACGAACTCTTTTTTCTACTTCGGCCACTTTTTTATCGCGTGCTAAAATAACTTGTTCGTGTTCAGATTTTAACTCGATAAAACGCTCTTTTGCCTGAAGTATTTTATCTTTTTTTATGTTTTCGGCTTCTAAATTAGCATCTTTTAAAATGGAAGCTGCTTCTTTTTTAGCGTTTTTGATTAGGTTTGAAATATTACTTTTCTCGATAATTTTAGCTATTGCAAAACCTGCCGCAATACCTACAATACCAATAATGATCGTTATGATGTCCATGTTTGTTAGGGTTTATATATAAAAAAAGCCTACATTAATTGCTTGAATAAACTCGTAAAGACAAGTTTTGAGCTAACTCACTGTTCAAGTTTCCCGGTCAAAGCTGGGCATACTATAGTAGCGACGATTTGCTCATTCTAAATTGTTAGTGTTGAGTTTACCAATTGTGAACTAATGTAGGCAGTATCTTAGTTTCTGTAAAGAACGTTTAATTTTCGAGATATTGATCTAAAAGCGAATTTAATCTTTTAATTCTTTCGATAGTTTCTTCTCCATCGATTGCGTTATCGATTTGTTTTTGTTCTACCTGCGATGCAAATTGTAATGCACACATAGCAAGAACATCTTGTTTATCGCGTACTGCGTAGCTTTCTTCGAATTGCTTAATCATGGTATCAATTTTTTTTGAGGCGCTTCTAAGGCCTTCTTCCTGAGCGGGTTCAACCGTAAGTGGGTAAACACGGTCTGCAATTGATATTTTAATTCTAAGCTTTCCGTCCATGTTGTTAATCTGATAGTTGCGCTATACAGTAATCAATTTCGCGAATTAATGAATTTATTTTAAGCTTTGTCTCTCTCTTGTTATTGTCGCTGCCAAGTAACGAATTGGCTATCTTAAGTGTTTCATATTGCTTTTTCAAAGCTTCCATTTCCTCAGATTGTTTCTGGATAATTTGCGCAGCTTTGGCTAGTTCTAATCGTAATTCCTGATTATTTTTCTCCAGGCCTTTTGATTTTTCAAAAAGCTTTTCGACTTTATATTCAAGAGTATCAATTATTTCTGCAATTACACTCATTATACATCCTATTCATTACTTAATCCTACAAAGTTAATATTCCTTTTTATTAATGCAATTTTTTATCGAATTTTTTACATTAAAATAGATAAATAGATGTAATTCAATGAATTGTATATTTGTAGTTTTTTTCTTGCTTTAATTGCTTTTTTTTTTGCTTATCTTAGCAAAAATGTTGCTTATGAGATTTTCTGTACTTACCCTTTTGATTTGTAATTTTATATTCGCTCAAACCCAATATCCTAAAGACTATTTCCGTCCGCCGCTTGATATTCCAATGCAGCTTTCCGGTAATTTTGGCGAGTTAAGACCAAATCATTTTCATGCCGGGTTTGACTTAAAAACAAACCAAAGAGAAGGACTAAATGTGTACGCGGTTGCTGATGGTTATGTGTCAAGAATCAAAATTTCGACTTTTGGAAACGGAAAATGCATTTATATTACGCATCCAAATGGCTATACTTCTGTGTACGGACATTTGCAGGCACCTGTTGGACCAATTTTGGATTACGTAAAGAAAACCCATTACAAAGAAAAAGCGTATGAAATCGAAATGTTTCCAAAACCAGATGAACTTCCGGTTACAAAAGGGCAGTTAATAGGGCTTTCAGGAAATACAGGATCTTCAGAAGGGCCTCATCTTCATTTTGAAATTCGTGATTCTAAAACAGAATTTGTAATCAACCCAATTTTCTTTGGCTTTGACAAAAATATAAAAGACACCAAAAAACCAACTTTATCAAGTTTATATGTTTATCCGTTAGATAATGCAACGGTTAATCAGTCAAAACAGCCTTTGCTCGTTAATATGACACTTCAAAAAGACGGAACTTATTTAGCCGGAAAAGTAAAAACAAACGGAAAAATTGGTTTTGGGATTAATGCTGTTGATACTGATGATGTATCTTTTAATAAAAACGGAGTTTTTAATGTTTCGACTTTTTTAAACGGAAATCAGAATTACAATTATCAGTTTAACACCTATTCATTTGATGAAATGCGTTATATCAATGCATTTATCGATTATCCGAGATATAAAAAGACAAGCCAGCGTGTTCAAAAGCTTTTTATGAAAACGCCTTTTGCATTAAGTATTATTAAAACAGATTCACTTAGAGGAATTGTTTCAGCTGAGCCCAATCTGGCTTCGTCGTATAAAATTGAAGTTTCTGATTATTTTGGAAACCAAAATTCAATTACCGTTCCAATTGAATACGATACAGCAACACCGCTTGTGCAGGCAGAACCTTCGACGTCTAAATATTTTGTAAAATACAATAGAGATACAAATTTCGAAAAAGGCAATATGTCAGTTTTCTTTCCGGCGGGGACTTTCTATGAAGATTTTAATATGAATTTTGATGTTCGAAACAACAAAGTTTATATTCATGATGATACTGTTCCGGTGCATTCTAATTTTACAATTACGATAAAAGATACGCTGTATCCGGAATCTTCGAGAGATAAACTTTATATTGGAAAAGGAACGAGTTATAACGGAACTGTTAGAAAAGGAGATGTTTTTACAGCCAAAGCAAAAATATTAGGTGCGTATGGATTAGTACTGGATACTATTCCGCCTGTTATAAAAATTACAAAACCAGTAGAGGGAAAATGGATCAGTGATCAGAAAAAAATTGAATTTACAATTGGCGACTCTCTCTCTGGAATAAAGTCTTATAACGGATATTTAAACGGAAGCTGGGTTTTATTTGAGTATGAAAATAAAAACAGAAAGATTACACATACTTTTGATGATCAATATTTAACAGAGGGTGAAAACTTTTTAAAAATTGAAGTGGTTGATAATGTAGGAAATTCTACTATCTTTGAAACTCATTTTTTTAGAAGTCAAAAATAAATCCCAAATCTTTGAATAAAAACAAGTTAATATTCGCTTTACTTTTCTTGTGCTTTACTTGTATTTCATTTGCTCAAAACGCTCATGTAAAAGGTATTATTTTAGATAATGAAAATCATCCGGTTTCGAATGTCAATATAACTTCGGGAAAAAATAATACACAATCTGATGTAAATGGTTTTTTTGATATTGAAGTAATTTCAAATAAAAAAGCTTCGATTATTTTTACACATATTTCCTTAAAAATGATCAGCCTTACAGTAAGCTTAAAACCAAATGAAGTTTTTGTTTTTAATCCTGTAATGAATAATTCGCAGGAACAAATGGGTGAAGTTTTTGTTTCGTCCAAAAACAGAAAACGGGTTCAGGGAATTACAACTGTAGAAACTGCGACAATTAAAAAGATTCCTGGCGCAAATGCCGGTATAGAAAATATTCTAAAAACACTTCCGGGCGTAAATTCAAACAATGAATTGAGTACGCAATATGCAGTTCGAGGCGGTAATTACGATGAAAATTTAGTTTATGTAAATGAAGTCGAAGTCTATCGTCCGTTTTTAATTCGTTCAGGGCAACAGGAAGGTTTGAGTTTTACCAATACAGATCTGGTTCAAAATGTAGATTTCTCGGCTGGAGGATTTCAGGCCAAATTTGGAGATAAACTTTCATCTGTTTTAGATATCACGTATAGAAAACCAACACAGTTTGGAGCTTCGCTGGAAGCGAGTTTTTTAGGTGGAAGTGCTTCTGTTGATTTAGTTTCAAAAAATAAAAAATGGTCAGCCGTTACCGGAGTTCGTTACCGCAATAATAGTCTGCTTGTAAACAGTCAGGATACACAAACGAATTATACGCCCACTTTTGCCGATATCCAAACGAATATAAATTATGATATTTCTGAAAAATGGCAGATGAGCTTTTTAGGGAATATTTCGCAGAATAAATATTTGTATCAGCCATTAACGCGCGAAACAAAATTTGGAACTATTGATCAGCCAATGGCGCTTGCGGTTTATTATGAAGGTCAGGAAAAAGACCAATATGATACTTATTTTGGTGCTTTAAAAACAACATATAAAGTTTCGCCTTCGCTGACTTTAAAACTTATAGGTTCTTTATTTCATACAACAGAACAAGAACATTTTGATATTTTGGCACAATATCGTTTAGGGAATATTGATTCTGAAAACCCAAATAATGCATCGTCAATAGATTTTACCCGCGGAATTGGTTCTCAGCTAAATCACGCGCGAAACGATTTAGATGCTTTAATTGCGAATGTCGAACTTAAGGGGACTAAAGAATGGCAGGAAAGCCAGCTTGAATTTGGATTGAAATATACCAGAGAGTCTATTCGTGACAGAATTGTAGAGTGGGAGATGATTGATTCGGCTGGATTTTCTATTAATCCACCGTTAGTTATTCTTCCGGAAAACAATCAGCCGTATACGCCATATACAGGTCCGCTTTTGCCTTATCAGGATATTCGTGCGACAAACTTCAATACCATTAATAGGTTTTCTGGATATGCACAGTGGAATAAACAATCTCAATTGGGGTCAAGCCAAATCTGGTACCATCTTGGAGCACGTTTTCAGAGCTGGAAAGTTTCGGGTGCTTTAGAAGAAGGGAAAAATCAAGTTGTAGTAAGTCCGAGAGCGCAATTTGCCATAAAACCAGATTGGGATATGGATATGGTTTTCAGGATTTCTGGAGGATTGTACCATCAGCCGCCGTTTTATAGAGAACTTCGTGATCTGGACGGTGTTGTAAATCCAAATGTAAAAGCTCAGGAAGCAGTTCATGTAGTTTTGAGCAACGATTATAATTTTAAAATGTGGAACCGCCCATTTAAATGGGTTACAGAAGTGTATTATAAATCGCTTTCAGACGTAAATGTGTATTCGATAGATAATGTCCGCATTCGATATGTTGCCAATAATAATGCAAAAGCTTACGCACAAGGTTTGGATTTTAGATTAAATGGCGAATTTGTTCCGGGAACAGAATCATGGGTTAGTTTTGGGTATTTAAAAACCGAAGAAAACTACGAAAACAAAGGATATATTGCCAGACCGACTGATCAGCGATTGAAATTTGCAATGTTGTTTCAGGATTATATGCCGAATATTCCGAGTGTAAAATTGTATTTGAATTTGGTTTACAATACAGGACTGCCAGGCGGAGCTCCGGCCTATTCTGATCCGTATTTGTATCAAAACAGGTTAAATGATTATAGAAGAGCTGATATTGGTTTTGCTAAAGTTTTTGTTGATGCCAGTACACAGAGTTCTAAAACGAGCTGGCTGAAAAACTTTAAAGAATTATCGCTTGGTGTAGAAATTTTTAATCTTTTCAATAATCAAAATGCCATAACCAATACCTGGGTGCGCGATGTGTATTCTAAAAACCAGTATGCGATTCCAAATTATATGACTTCGAGGGTTTTTAATATAAAACTGAATGCGAGATTGTAACTTTTAATTTGTCATAGTAAAATTCAATAAAAACCAAAATTACAATCAAAAATAGTATATTTGATAATTGAATATAATTTGTCGATGAAAAAGTACTCTAAATATATAGCCTTAGCAATTATAGGAACGTTAATTAGCTGCCGCGAAGAAGTTCAAAAGCCAAAAGTAAGTTACGATGTGTCAAACAAAGTAAGTGTTACAAAAGCAGATACCACTCAAATTGAAATTGCAGATCTGCCAATTCAAATGGAAGGTACTGATTATTTAATTCATCCTGTTGGAGATTTAAGGGTTTTTGAAAGAGGCTCAAAAGCACGTTTTGGATCTTCTAGTGTAAACGATGTGAGTTTTACAATTTCTAATTTAGGCGAATATGAAATTACAGGTTATCTTCAAAATCTGAAGTTTCAAAAAGTTGATTCAGATTCTATTCATGCTCTTTCTGATAAACCTATTTTGATTTTAACTGCTACTTATTTAAAAACAGTTGCAGATAAAACTCAGAATAAAGTAATGGTTTACACCTTAACAGATTCTGATACTAATAAAGATGGTAAAATTGATACCAGTGATATTAAAACTTTGTATTTAAGTAATATCAGCGGAGAAAATTTTACAAAAGTTTCAGCTGATCTTGAAGAATTGGTTGACTGGAACTTAATTGAGTCTAAAAACCGCTTGTATTTTAGAACAATTGAAGATACCAACCAAAATGGTCAATTCGATAAAAATGATGTCCTGCACTACAATTATATTGACTTAGCTTCTAAAAAATGGGAAGTGAAAAGTTATAAACCTATTTAAAGGTGCTAAGATGCTGAGGTTCTGAGGTGCTAAGTTTTTTTTTAGCTTTTGACAATAGGATTTCCTTGAATATTATAATATAAAAACCTGCTGAAAATTATATTTCAGCAGGTTTTATTTTTATGCACAAAGATTGAAAAACTTAGCACCTCAGAACCTCAGAACCTTTATATTAATATATCACTTTCCAGATCTGATTTTTCGATTTCAAAACCAAAATCCAGACGTTCTACCAATTCGATTACCAGTTTTTTGTACCAGTTTTCGGATTTTGGGTGAATGTAGATTTTTTCGATTAACTGATTAATATCAACATTGATTTTTAATCCATCGTTTAGTTTGATTTCGCTTTTTGAAGTATCAGTAAGAATACGGACTTCGCGTTCGTATTGAAAACTTTTTCTTTTAAATAAAAAGGGGAAGAACAAATCATCAAACGGAATATATTCTTTTTTATAATCGATGTAATTGACTTCGCCAATATACTGGTCAAAATTGTTTTCCGGTCTTACTGCTTTCTGCAGTCTTCCAATAGTAGACTGAATGGCTAAACCTTCGTTGTTTTTTGTGAAAATCTGCCACATGGCAAAAGATTCATATTCGTTAATATGCCAGCTGCTAATGGCTACTTTTTCGCGATGTGTTTTGTAGTAATTTAAAAATTCAGGATTGTCTACAGCCAGTTTTTTAATCTCCTCGTATGTAGGTTCGCTGAAAGTCCCTTCGTATTGATCTTCAAATTTATCAGAACGAGACATGAAAAGTTTTTTAGAAAGCAGTAGATCTAAAAATTTAGATAAGTCAAGATATTTCCAAACAATAGTATCAGGATCGTCCGGAAGTTTTATGTTGGGGTTGTTAAGATACATTTTTCTGAAAGAATTAAATTTCAATCT
Organism: Flavobacterium sp. 22659; assembly: GCF_052044235.1. Lineage (NCBI taxonomy): Bacteria > Pseudomonadati > Bacteroidota > Flavobacteriia > Flavobacteriales > Flavobacteriaceae > Flavobacterium > Flavobacterium sp. 22659. The sequence continues at coordinate 89,252 of NZ_JBQEMU010000001.1, read as the reverse complement.
TTAACTATCCTAAAGTTATAAAATAAAACACAGATTAAAGAAATTAAACTAAGTTTTAATATTTCCTTAATCTGTGCAGATTATTTTATATGTATGTTTGAATCTTATGACTCTAGAGACTGCATCGTTACTAATTTGTTGTAAGTTCCGTTGTGTGCAATCAGTTCTTCGTGAGTTCCCTGTTCTACAATTTTTCCTTTTTGCATTACAACAATAACGTCTGCCTTTTGAATCGTTGAAAGTCGGTGGGCAATCACGATCGATGTTCTGTTCTGCATCATGTTTTCGAGCGCAACCTGAACAAATTTTTCACTTTCTGTATCTAATGCTGATGTTGCTTCGTCCAGAATCATTATCGGCGGATTTTTCAATACGGCACGGGCAATAGATAAACGTTGTTTTTGTCCGCCCGAAAGTTTGTTTCCGCTGTCTCCAATGTTAGTGTAGATTCCCAGCGGCAGTTCTTTTACAAACTCATATGCGTTGGCAATTTTTAAAGCTTCGATAATTTCATCATCAGTTGCATCTAATTTTCCTAAAGAAATATTTGCTTTAATGGTGTCATTAAATAAAATACTGTCTTGTGTTACCAATCCCATTAAGCTGCGAAGCGATTGCAGGTTCATGTCTTTAATATTGATTCCGTCAATAGAAATTGAACCTTCGTTTACATCATAAAAACGAGTCAGTAAATTGGCAATTGTACTTTTTCCGCTTCCAGATTGACCCACAAGTGCAACAGTCTGTCCTTTTTTAATTTGAAGCGAAAAATCTTTTAAAACAGTTTCTTCTTCGTATTTAAAATTAACATGCTGCACATCTATAATAGAATCAAAAGATGTTTTTTCGATTGCATTTTCTTTTGATGTAATTGTGTTTTCCTGTTCTAATATTTCAAGAACACGTTCAGCAGCGGCATTTCCTCTTTTTACTCCGTATGAAGCTTTAGAAATGGCTTTTGCAGGAGTTAAAATATTATAAGCTAACCCCATGTAAGCAATAAACGAAGGACCGCTTAGTGTTTTGTCAATCAAAACCATTTGTCCTCCATACCATAATAGAATAGCGATTACGGTAATTCCCATAAACTCACTTGCTGGAGAAGCTAAGTTTTGACGGTTTCCTATTTTGTTTGATAAACTAAAAAAACGTTCAGTAGAGTTTTGAAAAACAGTATTAAAATAGCCTTCAGCATTGTATCCTTTTACCACTTTTAATCCTCCCACGGTTTCTTCGATAGTAGATAAAAAAGTACCTTGTTCTTCTTGTGCTTTTGTAGATTGTTTTTTTAATTGTTTTCCAATTAATGAAATAATATAGCCGGAAATTGGAATGAAAATAAATACAAATATTGTCAGCTTCGTGCTGATAATAAGCATTGTCGTTATGGTGAAAATAATGGTCAGCGGTTCTTTAACAATAAGCTCCAAAATTGCTAAAAAGGAATTCTGAACCTCATTTACGTCTGCAGAAATTCTAGAAATAACATCTCCTTTTCTTTTTTCAGAATAAAAAGCCAGCGGAAGTTCTAATGTTCTTTTATACAAAGCATTTCTCATATCTTTTAAAACACCATTTCGTAAAAAAGTGATAAAAAACATGGCTAAATAATCGGCTAGGTTTTTTAATAAAAAGATCGAAATTATAATCGCTACCATTATAGATAAAATGTAGCCAGGATCATGAGTGCCTTTTGTTGTTGTTATGTAATAACTCAAATAGTCTTCTCCGTACTGCTGAAGTTTTAAAATGCCTTCGTATACAGGTTTTACTTTTCTTTCTTTTGTCTGGTCAAATAAAACCTGAAGCATTGGTATTAAAGCAACAAACGAAAGTGTGCTGAAAAGAGCATACAAAACATTAAAAAAGATATTTAAGAATGCGTATTTTTTATACGGATATATAAAAGGAACTATTTTTTTGAAATTACTCATTTATTTTTTTTGATATTGTTTTTTGGGTAATGACTATTTAATGTGTATTAACGTAATTGTCATTTAAATTTTACTGCACAAATTTAATCCAATTGGATTGTTTTCAATTTCTTTTTGCTTTTTTTTATAAAAAAAGTTTCTTTAAAAGTAAAAATAAGGAAAACACTTTATTAAGTTAATATTAGGCAGTATATAAAAACATTCTAAAAAATAAAGGTGGGTTTTGAAAACAAAAAAACCGGACAACTTTTCGATATCCGATTTTTTTAAATTTTATAGAAAGAAAATAATGCAGTTTAAAAAGATTCTATAATTTCTTTCATTTCAAATCTCGATTTTGGTAAAACTGCTGGATGAGCCCAGTCATTTGCAGCATCGGCATAACCTACTGTTACGGCAAATAAGGGTGAATATCCGTCTTGTTTTAAAATGTTTTTATAAGCCGTACGGTCGATTCCTTCCATTGGAGTCGCATCGAGACCCATACTGATACAAGCGCTTAGAAAGAAGCCCAGAGAAATATAAACCTGATTTTCTAACCATGATTTTACAGCTTCATCTCCATTCGATTTTATTAATGGTTCATAAAACCCTTTTATCCACGCTTCTGGGAGTACAGAAAGATTTCGGTTTTCAAAATGTTCTATATTTTCCATTACGCTGAATACAACTAAAAGATTAACATCATTTATTGACTGTTCGTTTACATAAGATTGTGAAGCCAGTTCTTTTTTTAAAGTCTGATTTGTAATAAAAGTAAATTTCCACGGCTGGCTGTTAATGGAAGATGGACTTAAACGCAGAATTTGTTTCAATTCTTCGATTTGTTCGTTTGAAACCTGTTTGGTATTGTCGTACTTTTTTGTTGAATATCTAACTTTTGCAAGATCTAAAAAACTCATATTTGTAAATTTAAATTAAACTATACTTTTTATTGTTGCAAAACTAAGTATAGTGAATTACCTTTGCAATAACGGTTAAAAATGATAGTAACAGATGTATAGTATAGATGATAAGCAGTATCCTTGCAGTACCAGTCTGACAATGAAATATATTGGAGGAAAATGGAAGGCAGTTATTTTAATTCACTTAATTCAAAAAAAGCGATATAGTGAATTGAGAAAAGAATGCAAGGTTATTACAGAACGAACATTGAGTCTGCAGTTAAAAGAAATGGAAGAAGACGGTCTGGTTACCCGCACAGTTTATACGAGTAAACCGCCATTAAGAGTGGAGTATGAATTAACAGAATTTGGAAAGACGCTTATTCCTTTACTGAACTCTATTGCTGAATGGGGAATGGAAACTGCAAAAAATAATAAACGCATACAAGCTGTTGAATAACACTTATACGGATTGTGGAACTTTTTAATAAAAAAACCCGGATTTACATATATAAAATGTAAATCCGGGTTTTAGCTTTAATTGTCTTAAAAACAATTAGGATATATCAAAATACAGTTTAGTTTAACTGCATATCTGCAATAATGTTCTGGATTTTTTCGTCTAAGAATTTTTCAGCATCATCAAAATCTAAAACTGATTCTAATTCGGCATTAACGCTGATATAGAATTTAATTTTTGGTTCAGTTCCGCTTGGTCTTGCACAAATTTTAGAACCGTCTTCGGTATAATAAATCAATACGTTTGATTTTGGAATATCCATCGAAGATTCTTCGTTTGTCAATAAATTCAATGCAGTTGATGATTGGTAATCTTCAACCATAATAACACGCTGTCCGTTGATTTCTTTTAATGGGTTCTGGCGTAGATTAACCATCATCTGGTTGATTTCTTCTAAACCTTCCATTCCTTTTTTAGTCAATGAAACTAAAAATTCTTTGTAGAAACCATTTTCTACGTAAAGTTGTAAAAGTTCTTTGTAAACAGAGCTTCCTGCTGCTTTTGCCTGAGCGGCAACTTCGCAGATCAATAGGGTAGCGGCAACAGCATCTTTGTCTCTAACAGCATCGCCAACCATGAATCCGAAACTTTCTTCACCGCCGCCGATAAATTCAAGTTCAGGAAAATCTTTGATCATTTTAGCAATCCATTTAAATCCTGTTAAGCCTACTTTGCATTCAACTCCATAACTTGTTGCCAGTTCCATCATCATTGGAGTCGAAACGATTGTTGATCCAACGAATTGTTTCCCATTGATTTTTCCAGCTTTTTTCCATTGTTTTAAAAGGAAAGAAGTCATTAAAACCATAGTCTGGTTTCCGTTAAGCAAAATCATTTTACCGTCGTTATTTCTAACAGCAACACCTAAACGGTCACAGTCAGGATCTGTTCCAACCACGATATCAGAGTTTGTTTTATCGGCTAAAGCTAAAGCCATTGTTAAGGCTTCAGGTTCTTCCGGATTTGGAGATTTTACAGTTGGGAAATCTCCGTCTGGAACGGCCTGTTCTGGTACAATATGTACATTTTTGTAGCCTGCCTGTGATAAAACATCCGGGATTGATTTTATAGAAGTTCCGTGCAGTGAAGTAAAAACAATGTGAAGATTGTCTTTGGCTTCAGCCGGAGTATTAAAACTTGCGTTTTCTATAGATGATTTTATAAATGCTTTATCAAGTTCTGTATCGATGTACTGAATTAAGCTTTCGTTTGCATTGAATTTGATTTTGTCATAGCCTAAGCTTTCAATTACATTGACAATTTCTTTGTCTTGTGGAGGAACGATTTGTCCGCCGTCCTGCCAGTACACTTTGTATCCGTTATATTCTGGCGGATTGTGTGATGCAGTAAGAACAATACCGCATTGACATCCTAAATATTTAAGTGCAAAAGACAATTCAGGAGTTGGTCTTAAATCTGAAAACAAATAAACCTGAATTCCGTTTGCAGAGAAAACATCAGCAACAACTTTAGCTAAAGTATTACTGTTATGACGACAGTCGTAAGCAATAACAACTTTTAAAGGTTCGTTTGGGAAAACCTGATGCAGATAATCAGATAATCCCTGAGTGTTTTTTCCAAGTGTGTATTTGTTGATTCTGTTGTTTCCTACGCCCATAACACCGCGCATACCTCCGGTTCCAAATTCCAGATTTTTGTAGAAACTTTCTTCAAGATCTTTTGGAGAAGTAGTCATTAATTCTTTTACAGCTGTCTGCGTTTCCTGGTCAAATGTCGGCGTAAGCCATTCGTTTACTGCGTTTAATATATTAGGTGCAATATTCATTTTAAATTTCTTTTTAATATTTTAATTAAAGATAGAGAAATTTTGGAAGTTATTTCCTGCTATCATTTTAATTTTTTTTGTCTCTCCTTGATAAAGTATTGGAGAAAATGTTTTTAAAAATTAACCTCTCGTGATACTTTATAACGTTCTTCGTTGTTTTTGGTTCTTAAGATAATTTCTCCTAAAAATCCGGCTAAAAACAGCTGAGTTCCCAGGATCATTGTTGTTAAAGCTATAAAAAACCAAGGGTTATTAGTTACCAGGCTGTATTTCATTCCATTATACATGTGGTATAATTTTGAAACTCCAATATATCCGGCAGATAAAAAACCAATAATAAACATGATAGAACCAATAGCGCCAAATAAGTGCATTGGTCTTTTTCCGAATCTTGATAAAAACCAAATCGTAATTAAATCAAGGAATCCGTTAATAAAGCGTTCCATTCCAAATTTGGTTTCGCCGTATTTACGTGCCTGATGAATTACTACTTTTTCACCAATTTTTCCAAAACCGGCATTTTTTGCCAAAACCGGAATGTAGCGGTGCATCTCGCCCGAAACTTCAATGTTTTTAACTACAGTATTTTTATAAGCTTTTAATCCGCAGTTAAAATCGTTAAGCTCAACACCAGAAGTTTTTCTGGCTGCCCAGTTAAATAATTTTGAAGGAATGTTTTTAGCCACTACAGAATCGTAACGTTTCTTTTTCCAGCCAGAAACTAAATCGAATTTCTGTTGTGTAATCATTTCGTACAATTCAGGAATTTCATCCGGACTGTCTTGCAAATCAGCATCCATAGTAATAATAACATCACCTTTTGCTTTTGCAAAACCTGCGTGTAAAGCCTGCGATTTTCCGAAATTTTTCATGAAACGAATTCCCTTTACATTTGGGTTTTCGTTAGAGAAACCTTCAATAATATTCCAAGAATCATCTGTACTTCCATCATCTACAAAAATGATTTCATAAGAGTAATTATTAGACTGCATCACTTTAATAATCCATGAATAGAGTTCTTTAAGCGATTCCTCCTCGTTTAGAAGCGGTATAAGTATAGATAGATTCATTTATAATTTTTATTCTTGAGTAGTTTTGCTTTTAAAAAATGCTGCGAAAATTAATCCGAAAATTGCGCTGATTACCATAGCAAAAACTGATCCTTTTAATAATTCAAGAGTCGAATAAGGATTTGTTAGTTTCATTTTAGCAATAGCTTCGTTGATTGATGAAGCCGGAGCGCCAAATTTCTGCATCATGTTTGCAGTATATTTTACCATTATGTCGCTTAAAGTGTCTTTTGCACCCGGGTCAATAACGTTAAATAAGATAATATTAAAAGAAGTAGAAATTAAAATACCAATTACTGCTGCTATAAAATAAGTGGTAAAAGCATCTTTAAAAGGAAAAACACCGTTTAATTCTTTCTTAGTTTTAGAAAGTAAAATGATGCTGATTGTAATGCTGATTGCGATGCCTATTAATCCCATCCACCATGCAGTAAACAAGTTTAAATCAATAGCATAGATAGTTGCAGTAACCAATGCAGATGCAATTCCAATCATTACACCATACGCAATACCATTCTTTTTTATAACTTCATTAATCATATTTCTATATGTTTTAAAATTAATCCACAAATATAGCAATTCCCAATATACATCGATGAGAAAAAAAGCTTTTTGAATTTAACTAAAAAAAAGTAAGCTAAGTATTTGTTTATTAAAAAAGAATTGTAAATTTGCACACTCAAAATTAATTAAAATTTTAAATAAAAAAGAGCATTGTTTGTTTATACCTTTTTCTAACCATGGAAAAGCTTCAAAATAAAAATGTTCTAAACAATAAATAAAAAGAAAGATGAAAAAAGGAATTCACCCAGAAAATTACAGATTAGTTGCATTTAAAGACATGTCAAATGATGACGTTTTTATCACTAAATCTACTGCAGATACAAAAGAAACAATTGAAGTTGACGGAGTTGAGTATCCAGTTGTAAAAATGGAGATTTCTAGAACATCTCACCCTTTTTATACTGGTAAATCTAAACTTATTGATACTGCAGGACGTATTGATAAATTCAAAACTAAATATGCAAAACACGCTAAAAAATAATAGCTGTTTAAAATATATAAAAGCCTTCCAAAATTGGAAGGCTTTTTTTTTACAAATTAATTTATAGGTTAAGAAATTTCTATTTTAAAATAGCTGTGGTTTTAGTAACCACGAGTACGTTGTGAATATATTGCGTTCCAGTGGTTGAAACAGCTGGCTATGTTTTGGTATACGAAATCAAAATCTAATAGGATTTGGAAAATAATCGTAATCTAAATGTACGAAAATTGAAAATTTGCGGCTATTTACATATAAACATGATTAATCTAAAAAATAAATATTTGTAACTTTGGTCTCGGTAACCAAATCAAATTTTAACACATTAAATTAAATTTATGAATTACATTCTTTTCGACGGTCCCGTCCGGAATGCTTTATTACCTTTTACTTTTACACGACCAGTTGCAGATATTTTAATCGGAATTATGACAATTCGTCAAAAGTGGGAGGCTCGTTTAGGTTCTACTATAACAACTATTACTGAAGACTATCTTTCTGCCAAATTCCCAATGGTAGAAATGGAAGAGAACGTAATGATAAACGCAGCGTATTTGCCAAATGATACGCTTGCAGAATTAGTTTCTGATTTAAAAGAGAATCAGGCAATTTTTAAAGGCGATGATGTAATTGCTTTTTTTACAACCGAAAACCAGGAAGAAGTCGATTTTGATACGTACGAAATTATTCAGTACAATGAAGAATGTCTGACAGTTGAACATACATGGGATATTTTCTCAAAGAATGATGCTGCCATTCGTGCCGATTTTGCTTTTTTAACCGAAGACAGAAAATCACAGCCTATTCCTAAAAGCGTAAATGTTATTGCGCCAGAAAATGTATTTATTGAAGAAGGAGCAAAACTGGAGTTTGTAACTTTAAATGCATCTAATGGTCCTATATATATAGGAAAGAATACCGAAATTATGGAAGGAACGGTTATTCGCGGGCCTTTTGCTTTATGCGAAAATGCAATGGTAAAAATGTCGGCTAAGGTTTATGGAGCAACAACTGTTGGTCCGGGATCCAGAATAGGCGGTGAGGTTAAAAACTCAGTTCTTTTTGCGAATTCAAACAAAGGACACGAAGGATTTTTAGGAGATTCTGTTTTAGGTGAATGGTGTAATATTGGTGCTGATTCGAATAACTCAAACCTAAAAAACAATTACGAAGAAGTGAAATTATGGAGCTATGAAACAGAAGGTTTTGCTAAAACCGGACTTCAGTTTTGCGGTTTAATGATGGGAGATCATAGTAAATGCGGTATCAATACGATGTTTAATACAGGAACCGTAGTTGGTGTGAGCGCGAATATTTTTGGATCTGGTTTTCCTCGTAATTTTGTTCCGAGTTTTTCTTGGGGCGGTGCTGCAGGATTTACAACTTATGTAACCAAAAAAGCTTTTGAAACGGCAAGATTGGTTATGAGCCGAAGAAATATTGATTTCGACGAAACAGAAGCAGCGATCTTAGAGCATATTTTCGAAGAAACTAAAAAATGGAGAAAAGACTAATGAGATAATTAGTCAATTTGAAAATGAGATAATTTTACAACCCGACAGGTTTTTGTGATCTGTCGGGTTTTGTTATTTTAAGGTTTTAGAGAATTTTCTAATTTCCGAATTGACACATTTTCTAATTTTACTTATTTATCAATCTTAATAAAATCCCCTTTTAAACTGAATTTCAATTCTAAACCATTCGTTAGTTTTGTTTCATATCCTGAAGATTCGATTTCTATTTTGGTTACTTTTTCTTTCGGGAAGTTTTCTTTTATATAAGAAGCAACCTTTTTAGGAATAATAGATTTCGGAATTTTAGAATTTTTGCCGTCAACTTCTTTCCAGTTTCCTTTTTTGTCGAATTCAATTTCAATCTGGTTATCAAATTGAACTTTGTATTCTGTCGAAAGGATTTCTTTGTCTTCCAATATATAGCTCGGTTTTTTCGATCCAAAATGTGTTTTTAAAAATGTCTGCGCGTTTGCGGGTAAAGCTTCTTTTTTGATTACAGTTTTTTGCGCATTCGCAGAAAGTCCAAATAGTAATCCTGCAATTAAGGAAACAGCCAGTTTTAATTTCGTTTTCATATTTTGCTGATTTTTAAATTTATATACAAGGTAAGATTAAAATTTTAAAATTGAGAAATCTAAGTAGGTTTAACATCAATCATGCTTCTTTTTTTGCCGCAGATTAAAAGATTAAAAAGATTTTTTAGAAGGAATTTAAAAAAGAGAATCAGTGAAAATCCTTTTATCTGCGTCGAAAAAGATATTGTCTAATTGACACATTTTCAAAATTATCTAATTATCAAATTGGACATTGTCTAATTAAATCTATCTTTGCAGCACGAAAAAAATGGGTTGTCAGATAAACGATTAACCGATTAAACAAAATTCACAAACACAAATGATTACAGTTAACGATATTTCGGTTCAGTTTGGCGGAACTACACTTTTTAGCGATGTTTCTTTTGCTATTAATGAAAATGATAAAATTGCCCTTATGGGTAAGAATGGTGCGGGAAAATCGACACTTTTAAAAATAATTGCAGGTGTAAATAAACCTTCTACAGGAAGTATTTCTGCGCCAAAAGAAGCTGTAATTGCTTACTTGCCACAGCATTTGCTTACTGAAGACGGTGCAACTGTTATGGAAGAAGCATCAAAAGCTTTCAGTGATATTTTTAAAATGAAAGCCGAAATTGACGAAATCAACGAACAGTTAACCGTTCGTACTGATTATGAAAGTGACGAATACATGAAATTAATCGAAAGAGTTTCTGACTTAAGCGAAAAATTTTATGCTATTGAAGAAATAAATTACGAAGCTGAAGTTGAGAAAATTTTAGTTGGTTTAGGATTCGAAAGAGAAGATTTTACACGTCAGACTTCAGAATTTTCAGGAGGATGGAGAATGCGTATCGAATTAGCTAAAATCCTTTTGCAAAAACCAGATTTGATTTTGCTGGATGAGCCTACCAACCACATGGATATCGAAAGTATTCAATGGTTAGAAGATTTCTTATTGAATCAGGCTAAAGCAGTTGTGGTGATTTCTCACGATAGAGCGTTTGTAGATAATATTACAAACCGTACTATCGAGGTTACAATGGGAAGAATCTACGATTACAAAGCAAAATACACCCATTATTTAGAGTTAAGAAAAGACCGTCGTATTCATCAGCAGAAAGCTTATGACGAGCAGCAAAAAATGATTGCCGAAAACCGTGCTTTTATTGAGCGTTTCAAAGGAACATTCTCAAAAACAGATGCTGTTCAGTCTCGTGTAAAAATGCTTGAAAAGTTAGAAATCGTTCAGGTTGATGAAGTAGATACATCTGCATTACGTTTGAAATTCCCGCCGGCAGCACGTTCAGGGCAATATCCAGTTGTTGTAAAAGAAATGTCAAAATCGTATGGAGATCATGTGGTTTTTAAAGATGCAAACATCGTAATCGAACGCGGACAGAAAGTAGCTTTTGTTGGTAAAAATGGAGAAGGAAAATCGACTATGATTAAAGCAATTATGAAAGAAATCGGCGTTGATTCAGGAAGCGTTGAAATTGGACATAATGCACAAATTGGATACTTTGCTCAAAATCAGGCCGCTTTATTAGATGAAAATGCTACTATTTTTGAAACTATCGATAGTATTGCGGTTGGAGATATTAGAACGCAGATCAAGAATATTTTGGGAGCTTTCATGTTTCAGGGAGATGATATTACTAAAAAAGTAAAAGTGCTTTCCGGAGGAGAAAAAACACGTTTGGCAATGATTAAATTGTTGTTAGAACCAGTGAATTTATTAATTCTGGATGAGCCTTCGAATCACTTGGATATGAAGACAAAAGACATTATTAAAGATGCATTGCGTGATTTTGACGGAACATTGATTTTGGTTTCTCACGACCGTGATTTCCTAGACGGATTAGCAACTAAAGTTTTTGAATTTGGAAACAAAAGAGTAAAAGAGCATTTTGAAGATGTTGCAGGTTTCCTTGCTCACAAGAAAATGGATTCTATGAGAGAAATAGAAAAATAGAGTCTAAATACATATAGATCAAAAAGCACAAGTTCATTCTTGTGCTTTTTTTTGTTTTAATAACATTATTTTAATGCAACTTTTTTTACAACACTTCTATTTTTTTTGTTATTTTAGTACTTCATTTCGTGTCGACTATAGATAGTTAACTTTTTGATCTTCAAAAAGGATAGTGCTGATTCTGAATTCAGTTATAAGAAACTAATATTTTTATTAATTTGAAGTCTATGAATAAAATTCTACTAGTTCCGATTATTATTCTCTTTTTTATAACTCCATTTTCTCTGCATGCTCAAGGCGATGTAAATGCTGGAGAAAAAACCGATAGCGAGATAAAATATCCTCAATATCAGCTAAAAGGACTTTTACAGGCAAGATATCTGGAAAGTTTTGGCGACAATGTTGATGTTCTAGGAGTACATCATTCTACTGGAGATGTTACCCAGCAGTCTTTTGATATTAAAAGAATGCGTGTTGGCTTGAATACCAGGTTAAGTGAAGCTACAGAAGTCGTAATTCTGGTAAACTTAGCCGATTTTAAATCAGATACCAAAGGCAAAGTTCTCGAAAACGCTTACGGAAAATATACCTTCAATAAATATATTGCTTTGACCGGAGGACAGTTTCGTCCGGCATTTGGAATTGAAGAGCTTGTTCCTGTAGATATTATCAAATCTTTTGACTTCTCAAATCAATATTATGAATTCGGAAAAAACGGCTGGACCAGTTTTCAAATTGGGGCTTCGGCAACCGGATCTTTTGATATTGGAAAAATTCCGGTTAGTTATGCTGTCTCAGTTTTGAACGGAAATGGAAAAAACGTAGAAATGGATAAAGACAACGGAAAACAATATTCTACAAGATGGGTTTTTGAATTGTCTAAAGAGCATAAAATAAATCTGGGTTTAAATGGTGGTATTGGAAAAGTGTTTAAAGAAGATGTTTTTGCAGTTGGAGCTGATATAACCAGCGATTTTAAACTAACAGACCGATTTACTTTTGATCTTCAAATTGAATACAAACAAGGAACAAATCATAATTTATATTTTTCACTGCCAGCCGAAAGCAGAGTAGGTGATGTTTCCAATTATCAAATGCGCGGGATTTATTTTCTGCCAAATTTGAGATATGTGGTAAATTATAAAAAACTAACGGCATTAGAACTATCATGTCGTTACGAAACTTTTAATCCTAGTTACAAAGTAAATTCAAATGTCAGACAAACTTATACACCTATGATTAGTCTTGAATTTGGAAAAAATTATACAGGAAGAATTGAAATGGGGTTTGAAATTGACCGTTTTGATAAAAATATCCCGGATACATCAACCTATAATGATGAATTATTCCTGATTCAGTTACAACTCCGACTTTAGTTTTAATATAAATCTAAATTATTATGAAAGAAGTACAAATTCCTCAAACCCTGATTACCCTTGCTGTTGGAATTGCAATTTGGTTTATTCCTGCACCAAATGGAGTCGTTATTGAAGCCTGGCACTTGTTTGCGATTTTTGTGGCCACTATTTTGGGAATTATTCTAAAAGCGGCTCCAATGGGGACGATGTGTATGATTGCAATTGCGTTAACGGCTTTTACGCAGGTTCTGGCACCGGGCGATCCTGGAAAATCAATTACGCTGGCCTTAAAAGGATTTGGCGATAAAGTAATCTGGCTTATCGGAATTTCGTTTTTTATAGCCAGAGGATTTATAAAAACAGGTTTAGGAAATAGAATTGCTTTTTTATTCATTCGAATTTTCGGAAAAAGCTCTCTTGGATTGGCTTATGGATTAGGTCTTGCTGATTTAGTTTTGGCTCCGGCTGTGCCAAGTAATACAGCAAGAGGAGGTGGAATTATTTATCCTATAATGAAATCCATGTCAATGAGTTTTGGTTCTGTACCGGATCAGCCTGAAACACATAGAAAATTAGGTTCTTATTTAACATTGAATTGCTATAATATGAATTTAATAGCTTCATCAATGTTTCTGACCGGAACGGCAAGTAATCCAATGTGTCAGAAGTTTGCGCTTAATTTAGGGATTAAAATAACCTGGATGTCATGGGCAGCTGCAGCAATCATTCCGGGATTGTGTGCCTTTTTTGTGATTCCCTTTGTGTTGTATAAGATATATCCGCCAGAACTAAAAAAGACTGGAGATGCACCGCAGATTGCCATGCAGAAATTAAAAGAAATGGGGCCGATTACCCGTAACGAATGGATGATGCTTTTAACATTCTTTATCCTCTTGTTTCTTTGGATGACAGGCGATTTGTTTTCTATAGACGCTACAACAACTGCATTTATTGGTTTGGTGATTTTATTGCTTACTTCAGTTTTAACATGGGATGATGTAAAAGCCGAAAAAGGAGCGTGGGATACCATTGTATGGTTTTCGGTTTTAGTAATGATGGCGAGTTCGCTTAACGAACTTGGATTTATCGGCTGGTTTAGTAATGTTGTAAAAGCCGAAATTGGAGGTTTGAGCTGGCAGATGGCATTTCCAATAATTATATTGGTCTACTTTTTCAGTCATTATCTTTTTGCAAGTGCAACGGCACACGTAGCGGCAATGTATGCGGCACTTTTGGGTGTTGGGGTTTCACTTGGTATTCCGGGGTTGCTTTTGGCTTTTATGCTTGGTTTTATGGGATCAATTTACGGAACGTTGACGCATTACGGACATGGTCCGGCTCCCGTTTTTTTCGGAAGCGGATATGTCGATTTAAAAAGCTGGTGGGTCAAAGGTTTGGTAACCGGACTTGTAATGCTTTTTATTTATATGGGAATTGGCGGATTATGGCTTTGGGTAATAAATTATTTTTAAATTCTGATTCCCGGCGGTAATAATTCTTTGTACTTTGGATTTTTTTTGAAAAATGCTGCGATTTTTGGATGAATCGGCACAACTCTGAAATTTTTTTCTGTACTTAGTTCCATAATGTTTTTAAGTAAAGTGTCAATTACAGACTGGTTTTCGAAGTTTTCGGGTGTGTTGATTTTGGTTAAAAAGATTTTCTTTTCCTGAAAAGAATATTCAACGCTTAATAATCCCTCAGGGACTACGGTTTCAAATTGTCTGGCAAAGGTATTGTCTTTGATTTCCATAGTTTCAGTAGGCTCCATATTTGTCATGTTTTTGGGGTGGATAAAATATTAGAAAAAGAACGATAAAAAATAAACAAATAAAATCTTTGGAAAAGATATTTAAATGCGAGTAATTTGGATTGCAAAGTTAATCATTTGATTTTCAATATTGAAGTATTTTAAGTAAGATTTGGACTAGTTTTTTAAACTGCTCTGTTTTGTAGTTTAATTTGTTTTAATATGTAAGAATGGTGTAAGATTTGCTGTGCATATCATTGAAAAAAGTAAAAATATTTTGAAATTAAAATTCGCAATTATAATCCCTTTTCATACAAATGAGTAAAATTCCAGTATATTTTATGCCCGGTTTGGCGGCAAGTCCGGCAATTTTTGAAAGAATCCAGTTAGATGAATCTGTTTTTGAAATGTGTTTATTAGAATGGGAAATTCCGCATCCAAAAGAAGCCTTGTCAGATTATGCGCTTAGAATTTCTAAAAAAATCAAACACGAAAATCCTGTTTTGGTTGGAGTTTCTTTTGGAGGGATTTTAGTTCAGGAAATCGCAAAACACATTCAGGCTCGAAAAGTTATTATTATTTCTAGTGTTAGAAGTAATATTGAATTCCCAAAAAGAATGAAAATCGGAAAAACTACAAAAGCCTATAAGCTGATTCCGATGAAGCTGATTTTAAATATCGAAAGTCTGGCAAAATATTCTTTTGGAGAAAAAGTAAATAAACGTATTAAGTTATATGAGAAGTTTTTAGCGGTTAGAGATCTTAACTATTTGCAATGGGCTGTAGAATCAGTTATTTTATGGGATAGGAATAAGGTTGATGAAAACGTAATTCATATTCACGGCGACAAAGACGAAGTTTTTCCAATAAAATACATCAACAGCTGTATTGTGGTAAAAGGCGGTACACATATTATGATTCTCAATAAATATAAATGGCTTAATGAAAATCTGCCTTCTATTATATTAGAAGATTGAATTTTTTAAGTTTTTCAGTCTCAGTTTTCAGTTTTGAACTTTGTCAATGATGTGCAAAGATTTATGCGTAATCTTGTCATTTCGACGAAGGAGAAATCTTCGCAAGCAGCTCCTCAAAAGTATATTTTAAATCTTTGTAGAGTTTCGTGCGAAGATTTCTCCTTCGTCGAAATGACAAAACGGGACGTTTGCGGTATAAAAAAATCCCAAACTCCTTAGGAATTTGGGATTTGATATATTGAAATTTAAAAAAATTAGATTTTCTTCATTTGCTCTTTCATCATAGAAATCTGCTCTTTCAGCATTCCCTGCTTGTCT
Source organism: Flavobacterium sp. 22659 (assembly GCF_052044235.1). Taxonomy (NCBI): domain Bacteria; kingdom Pseudomonadati; phylum Bacteroidota; class Flavobacteriia; order Flavobacteriales; family Flavobacteriaceae; genus Flavobacterium; species Flavobacterium sp. 22659. Next base: position 73,570 of record NZ_JBQEMU010000001.1, on the reverse strand, counting down.
AATTTCTTAGCTTCGTTTAATAAATTAGTAGCTTCAAGTTTTCTTCTGCGTGACATTGCAACTCCTGCAAGGTTTAATTTAGCTACTGCTAAATCCATATCCATAGATAATCCCAGCTCAATTGCTTTTTTGAAATGTTTTTCAGCCTGGTTAATGTTAGTCTGCGATAACATGATACCTTGTAAATAGTTTAAGTATCCTTGTTGTTTTCTAACTAATGCTCCTTCCGGATTTTTGATATATGATAACCATTTATTTGCGCCTTCAAAGTCTTGTTTTCTTAATTTAAGGAAGGCTAAAAGGATAAATTCGTTTTTAAAATAAAGAAAAATTGGAATTGCAGTCAATAATATAAGAAAGATTCCATTTCCGATATTACTTTCTGTAAATTGCCAAATGCCCGCCACTACAAGAAGTCCGGCCAAAATAAGTTTAATATTTTTGTGAAACATAATTAATGTAAATTTGTGATTGCAAAGATAGTAAAAGGAATTAAAAATATTTTTATAAAACTGCTTGCCAGAAAAAAAAGTCTTTGTATATTTGCACTCGGTTTTTGAATAACGATATCCAAAACCAAATAACGAGTTAATAGATACCATTTTTAAAGATACAAAGCAATGAGCAAAAGAACATTTCAACCATCGAAAAGAAAAAGAAGAAATAAGCACGGATTTATGGACAGAATGGCTTCTGCGAATGGAAGAAAAGTTCTAGCGCGTAGAAGAGCAAAAGGAAGACATAAATTAACTGTTTCTAGCGAGCCTAGACACAAAAAATAATGTTTGTATAAACATACATAAGGCGATTACTTTTTTAGTATCGCCTTTTTTTATACCTTGTCGGTAAAAAATATCCCAACTTTCTAGTTTATAACGCACTAGATATGTTTTTTAAATCGTAAATAACTACACAATACATACAAAATGCCTAAAGACACATCAATAAAATCAGTTTTAATAATAGGGTCAGGACCTATTGTTATTGGCCAAGCTTGCGAATTCGATTATGCGGGATCTCAATCTGCACGCTCGATTCGTGAAGAAGGAATTGAGGTTATCTTGATTAACTCGAATCCAGCGACAATTATGACCGACCCATCTATGGCGGATCATATTTATTTGAAACCTTTAACGACAAAATCGATTATTGAAATTCTTAAGGAACATCCTCAAATTGATGCTGTTTTACCAACAATGGGAGGACAGACAGCTTTGAACTTGTGTTTAGAGGCTGAGGAAAAAGGAATCTGGCAGGATTTTGGGGTAAGATTAATCGGTGTTGATGTAAATGCAATTAATATTACAGAAGACAGAGAGCAGTTTAAACAGCTTTTAGAAAAAATTAAAGTACCAACTGCACCTGCAAAAACAGCTACTTCTTACCTTGAAGGAAAAGAAATTGCTCAGGAATTTGGCTTCCCGCTTGTTATTCGTCCTTCGTTTACACTTGGAGGAACAGGAGCAGCAGTGGTTTATAAAAAAGAAGATTTTGATGAGCTTCTAACTAGAGGTCTTGAAGCTTCTCCAATTCACGAAGTTTTAATTGATAAAGCTTTAATGGGATGGAAAGAATACGAGTTAGAGCTTTTAAGAGATAAAAATGACAACGTTGTAATTATCTGTTCTATCGAAAACATGGATCCAATGGGAATCCATACTGGAGATTCGATTACAGTTGCGCCTGCAATGACATTATCTGATACAACTTTCCAAAAATTACGTGACTACGCTATCTTAATGATGAGAAGCATCGGAAACTTTGCGGGAGGATGTAACGTACAATTTGCAGTTTCTCCAGACGAAAAAGAAGATATCGTAGCAATCGAGATTAACCCTCGTGTGTCTCGTTCTTCTGCTTTAGCATCAAAAGCAACTGGATATCCAATTGCAAAAATTGCTTCTAAATTAGCTTTAGGATACAATTTAGATGAATTACAAAATCAAATTACAAAATCTACTTCGGCTCTTTTCGAACCAACTTTAGATTATGTAATCGTAAAAATACCACGTTGGAACTTCGATAAATTTGAAGGTTCAGACAGAACTTTAGGTCTTCAGATGAAATCTGTAGGTGAAGTTATGGGAATTGGACGTTCTTTCCAGGAAGCACTTCACAAAGCAACTCAATCTTTAGAGATTAAGAGAAACGGTTTAGGTGCAGACGGGAAAGGATATAAAGATTACGAATTAATTATCGATAAACTGACTCACGCAAGCTGGGACAGAGTTTTCGTAATTTACGATGCGATCGCAATGGGAATTCCGTTGAGCACAATTCATGAAATTACAAGAATCGATATGTGGTTCTTGAAACAATACGAGGAGCTTTACACTTTAGAAAAAGAAATCTCAAACTATAAAGTTACAGATCTTCCTAAAGAGTTATTGCTTGAAGCGAAACAAAAAGGTTTTGCTGACAGACAATTAGCGCACATGATGAATTGTTTAGAAAGTGAAGTACACACTTTGCGTATGGAACAAAAAATCAACCGTGTGTTTAAACTGGTTGATACTTGTGCGGCTGAGTTTAAAGCGCTTACTCCTTATTACTACTCAACTTTTGAGGCTGAAATTGAAAAAGCAAACGGAGAGCGTTTTGTTGACAACGAAAGTATCGTAACAGATAAAAAGAAAGTAATCGTTTTAGGTTCCGGACCAAACAGAATTGGACAAGGAATCGAGTTTGATTACTCTTGTGTACACGGAGTTTTAGCAGCTAAAGAATGCGGTTACGAAACGATCATGATTAACTGTAATCCTGAAACGGTTTCTACTGACTTTGATACAGCGGATAAATTATATTTCGAACCAGTTTTCTGGGAGCATATTTATGACATCATCCAGCACGAAAAACCAGAAGGTGTAATCGTTCAGTTAGGAGGACAAACAGCTCTTAAATTAGCAGATAAACTTTCTAAATACGGTGTAAAAATCATCGGAACTAGTTTCGACGCACTAGATTTAGCAGAAGACAGAGGAAGATTCTCAGACTTATTAACTGAGTTAAATATTCCTTTCCCAAGATTTGGAATCGCTGAAACAGCTGACGAAGCTTCTAAATTGGCTGATACTTTAGATTTTCCGCTTTTAATTCGTCCTTCTTATGTATTAGGAGGTCAGGGAATGAAAATTGTAATCAATAAAAAAGAGCTTGAAGAGCACGTTATCGATTTGTTGAAAGCAATTCCAGGAAACAAATTATTACTAGATCACTACTTAGCCGGAGCAATCGAAGCTGAGGCAGATGCGATTTGTGATGCTGATGGGAATGTGTACATCATCGGAATTATGGAGCACATTGAGCCTTGCGGTGTTCACTCTGGAGATAGTAACGCAACATTGCCTCCTTTTAACTTAGGAGAATTTGTAATGCAGCAAATTAAAGATCATACACATAAAATCGCCAGAGCTTTAAAAACGGTTGGTTTAATCAATATCCAGTTTGCGATTAAAGATGATACAGTTTACATTATCGAGGCAAACCCAAGAGCTTCTAGAACGGTTCCGTTTATTGCAAAAGCTTACGGAGAACCTTATGTAAACTACGCTACAAAAGTAATGTTAGGTCACAATAAAGTAACTGACTTTGATTTCAACCCGCAATTAAACGGATATGCAATCAAACAGCCAGTTTTCTCTTTCAGTAAATTCCCGAACGTAAACAAAGCGTTAGGACCAGAAATGAAATCAACAGGAGAAAGCATCTTGTTTATTGATGACTTAAAAGACGATCAATTCTACGAATTATACTCTAGAAGAAAAATGTATTTGAGTAAATAATCTCAAATTCTACTATAAAAGAAAAGCTCCAATGAAAATTGGAGCTTTTTTTATTTTAAATAGGTTTAAAACTTTTATTCGTTTTGACCAAAGCTCATATTGTCTCTGGTATTTTTTTGCACAGAAATAGCACCAAACAATGCTAATAGAAATGCAAATGCATAAAAACCTTTTTCGCTTGGTAAAATTGTTGCATTCCATAATCCAACAACTAAAAGAACAATTGATAATAAAGTTCCAAACCAGCAGATTCCGTAGTAAATATCGGTTACCGGAAGTTTTTCAAGTCGGTCTCTAACACTTTTTTGTAAAGAAACAACAGCAAAAAGTCCGAACATTAAAACAGTGAAATAATATCCTTTTTCGTTTAACAGCATTTCAGCTCTGGCAAGTCCAACAATAAAACCGATTGTTCCGGCTCCAAGAGCAACCCAAGATGCTGCGATAAAGGCATTTGATGTTTTTTGTATCATAATTTATTATTTTGGTAAGTTGCAAATATAATTAAATTGCATTCATATCAAAATAAATACCTGTTATTTTGCTCAGTAAAATCTTTCAAATATATATAAGAAAAAAGCTCCAGTTATGGAGCTTCAGTCGTTTATAAAGTAAGTAAAAGTCTATTGTTTAATTAATTGCTGCAATGGTTTTAACTGCTCCATGTCAATTTTTGATTCTTTTAAAACTGACATAAGTGTTATAATGTTATTCGGGTTCATATCTTTTCCTAATACTCGAACTACAGCAAAACCATTTTCTTTTTTATTGGCAAAAACCACAAATTCTTTAATGTTTTCATCTGAGCCAACATAACTTATTGATGCTCCATCTTTTCCAGAACCAAATTTCATTAGTTCCTGGTATTTAGGATTTTTTAATATCGCCGTAACTTTTTTACGTTCCGTTTCAAATTCTGCCTGATTTTTATCTGTTGCTTTAAAAGCTAAGATGTTCATTTTATCAAATGAGTTTACAGCTTCTTTTTGCTCTGCCGAAAGTTTTGTTTTTTCTAAGTTTAAAATATCAGACGAAACATCAACAGAAATAAAATCTTTTTTATCTGTATTTTCAACAAAATATTTTTGCAGTGAAGGTTCAGAATTACAGCTTACTAAAGTTAGTAATGCTAAAATGGCTGTGGTGAAAACATTGACTTTCATGATTATTTTTTGTTTTTAGAAGCTTTCTTTAAGTCAGAACCGCCAGGAAGCTGCATTTTGTCTGTTAGAACAGAGATCTCATTTAAATCAAAGTTTCCTGTAAGAGACAATAAAACAGTTTCGTCGTTTTTTGCTCCGTCAACAAACATTAGTAATTCTTTGATTTGAGTGTCGCTTGCTCCAGATTTTACCATTATTTTGACATTTTTACCGCTGTCGTTTACACGCATCAACTCTTCTAAACCTGCAGTTTTGATGTATTTATCTGCAGAAGCTTTCATGTCAGCTTCGATTTTAGGATTTTTAGTTGTAAACACTTTTAGGTAATCTAATTTTTTAATCAGATTAATATATTGCTGTGTTTCTTTATCAGAAGCATCAACCTTTACCTTGCTCATTAAATCGAACATTTTTTTGTTTACAATTACTGATGTTACATCGTCCTGACCATCAAATTTGTCAAAAGCACCTTGTGCATAAAAAGCTTGGGTAACGAATGCGAAAACTAGTGTTATGATGAAATTTTTCATTTTTGTGTGTTTTAATTTACTGTTTAAAAATTCTGTTTTTTGATTGTTCATATTCGTTAATGTATTGTACACTTTCGATACCTACATTAACATTGCTCGATAATAGGGACAAAGCTTTTTGTGTTGCTTTTAAAGCTTCTTCCGGATCATCGTAGGTTCCTAATTCTGATTGGGCTGTAACCGAAGTTGTTTTTTCGCCAGTAAAATAATAGGTTCCAATTCCTAGTAAAACAACAATTGATGCTGCAATTGATAGCCACGCCACATTTCGTTTCTTAGTTTTTAGTGGTATTTCCTGCATTGATTTTTGTTGTTTTACCTGAGAGAAATAACCAAAAATAGGTTTGTACTGCTCCAAATGCTGCGCAACATCTGATGAAGAAAAATATTCTTTTAATTGATTTTCTTCGGTAATAGTAGTTTCTCCCTGAAAGTATTTTTCTAATATATTTTCTATTTTATCTAATTCCATAACTGTGTGCATTTACCATTGATTCTCTTATTTTTTTTCTTGCTCTCGAAAGTGCTACCCTGATTGCGGTTTCGTTCATGTTGACAATTTTCGCAATTTCTTCAAATTCATATTGTTCAACATCCCGCAGCTGAATTAATATTTGAAGCTGTTCCGGCAGCTGGCTTATAATTTTTCCTACCCATTCTAAACTATCTGCATCCTCCAGTTTTCGGTCTAATTGCGGCTCCCGATCTGTAAAATTATTATGTACAATTTTAAGATTTCCTGCTCTTTTCGATTTTAACTGATCTAAACAATAATTTTTTGTCATGGTCATCGCCAAAGCTTCAACATTATTGTAAGCGTCAAGATTCTCTTTTTTGTTCCATAATTTTACCATTACTTCCTGAGTTGCATCTTCAGCTTCTTCGGTACTGGTAAGCAATCGTTTTGCCAGACGAAACACTTTGTCTTTAAAAGGATTAACTAATTCTATAAACACATTCTGGTTCATAAATTAAAAGGTTATTCGTTAGCTTATATAGTCAAGACGAGGCACAATTATATTTGTTACAACATAAATGTAATTTTTTTTGCAAAAAAGAATAATACTTAAAACTAAAGGTAGTATTTTTACGTTAATACAATACCGAAACCTACTTTTATGAAACCAATTTTAAAATCGATACTGTTTTTGTGTCTGTTATCATTCTTTTTGCAATCTTGTGAGGATGAGGACGATGTGAGAACTCCTGCTCAATTGCAAGTGAATGATTTTGTGTGGAAAGGCTTAAACGAGCTTTATTTGTGGCAGGGTGATGTGGCTAATTTAGCAGATGATCGTTTCAGTTCTCAGGAAGAATTAAACTCTTATTTAGAAGGATATTCAAATCCTGAAGACTTATTTCAGGATTTATTAAATAAACCAGTAAGTAAATATCCAAGTAATGCGATTGATCGTTTCAGCTGGATCGTTTCAGATTATACCGTTTTAGAGCAGGAATTAGGCGGTATTACAAAAAATAACGGAGTTGATTTCAGGCTTACCAGAGTTGCAGAAGGTTCAAATGATGTTGTGGGATATGTTCGTTACATTATTCCTAATTCTGATGCATCTTCAAAAGCCATCAAAAGAGGAGATTTCTTTACAAGTGTAAACGGAACAAAACTGACGGTTTCAAATTATAAATCATTATTAGTTGATCCGGATAGTTATACCTTAGATTTTGCAGATTATAATGGAACTGCTTTTGTTTTAAATGGAAAATCAGTTGCATTGACAAAAACTGTTTTAGAAGAAAATCCAATTTTAATAAACAAAGTAATTAATACCGGCGGACATAAAATTGCTTATTTAATGTACAATGGATTTTATGCTGAGTATGACAGTAAATTAAATCAGGCTTTTCAGGGATTTAAAAATGAAGGGGCAACAGATTTGGTTTTAGATTTAAGATATAACGGGGGAGGTTCTGTACGTACTTCTACACGTTTGGCAAGTATGATTACAGGGCAGTTTGAAGGAAAAATATTTTCGAAGAGACAATATAATTTCAAACAAATGGCGGGTATGACTGCTGAGGATCTGGAAGTTTTAAACGAACGATTTGTAAAAGATATTGACGGCACTCCAGTAAACAGTTTAAATTTATCGACAGTTTATATTTTAACAACTTCTAGTACAGCATCAGCAAGTGAATTGATTATAAATGGACTAAAACCTTATATTAATGTAGTTCAGATTGGAGAAACGACTACAGGTAAAAATGTTGGATCAGTTACACTTTATGATTCGCCAACTTTTACTAAAAGAAACGTGAATCCAAACCATAAATATGCCATGCAGCCTTTGGTATTTAAAATCTCGAATGCATCAGATTTTGGAGATTACACACAAGGTTTAGTTCCTACTTATGTTCAGTTAGAATATTTACGCAGTTATGGAGTTTTAGGAGATACCGCTGAACCGTTGTTAAATATGGCAATTTCTAAAATCACTGGAGCAGCAGCTAAAAAAGTACAGAATGATCACGGTTTAGTTTTACCTTATATAAGTGATTCTAAAAAAATCAACGGATTACGAAACGAAATGTATATAGACGGTAATGCCGGAGAGTTTATAAAAACTTTAAAATAAAAAAAAGGCTTTCAGAAATGAAAGCCTTTTTTTAAACCATAAATTCAAAAATGAATTAATCGTTAAAGTAAAAACCATTTGGAGATATTCCTACTGTAAATGATTTGTTTTTTGTTCCTGTAAGTGAATAAATGTATGCTTCTCCAGGATCTTGGTTATTTATAGCATCAGCTGCATAAATTTTATTGTCTTCTACTGCAAAACCGTAAAGATTTGTAACATCCGCAGCTTTAAATAATGCTGTTGCTGGTAAAGATGTCGCATTAGCAGCCATAGAATAAATGTTGTTTCCAATAGTATAATATACTTTGCTGTCTTCGATATCTAAGAATCCCGGATGTGTTATGCCTGTAAAATCTAATGTTGATGATACAGTATTAGTACTTAAATTCACTTTTACAATTTTTCCGGCAGTTTCAACATCTGCATAATATGGTTTCCCGTTACATAAAATATATAAGGTTCCGTTATCTTTTACCAAGTCGCTTGGCACATCTCCCACAACAAAATTGGTAACAACCGTATTAGTAGCAGAGTTGATAACTGTTAACGAATTCCCTTGGTTCCAGCCTCCTTTGTGTGCTACATAAAGTTTACCATCATTTTCAATAATTTTTTCCGGACCTTCAGCTACTGAGATTGAAGAAGTAACTGTATTAGTAGTAAGATCTAAAACTGCTACATAATCATCAGCAGGATCGCTTCCTTCTCCCCAGTTTGTTACATATCCTTTTCCGTTTGCAAATGCAATAAATCTTGGATTATTTAAATTAGCAGTAACTGTAGCAATGCTTTTAAAAGTATATCTGTTAACTACTTCAATTTTATTTGATCCGTTTACAACTATATATGCTGCATCATCTTTAAAACCAATAAATAAAGGAGTATCTCCAGTAGTTTTACCAGGATTAACTAAAGAAAAAACATTGTTTTCGATACTCAAATCATCTGATAAATAAGAAATAGTTCCGTTGGTTTTTCCAAAATTACCTTCATTAACAATAAAAATTCCATTCTCATAATCGCCGCGCGGCTCATCGTTATTGTCATCATCGTTGCTGCAAGACACAAAAAATGCCGAGCTTATAAGGACTGTTAAAAATAGTTTGTTAAATTTTTTCATGAAATTTAAAAATTAAGGTTTATGTATATAGTATAATTTCTACCCGGCATTTGTCTGCTTGTTACGGGTTGATAATTTTCGTTCCACAGGTTTAAAACCTGAAATCCAATTTTGTAACTGTTTTTTGCTCCAAAATCATAATCGACACCAATATTTCCAACATTATAATCTTTAATTTTTGATGCACGATTATTAAAAGGTGTAGTGTAAACTTCTCCATTATAGAGGTATTGAAAGTAAGAAGACAGTTTTTTCCAGTTGTAAGCGACAGAGCCTGTTAATTTATGATAAGGAACATAAATTAACTGTTTGTAGATTAATTCGTTTTTAATTAGCTGCTGACTTTCTGAAACTGTATAAGCGTACGTGCCGTTGATTGTGAAATTATTTTGCCCAAATTTTGGTTTCCATTCTACAAGAACTTCTGCTCCGTAGGCTCTCACTTTATCTGTGTTTTCAGGCGCCCATACATCACCGCCACCTTCACCCGGAACCCAGCGCAGTAAATCTTTAATAGAATTATAATAGGCAGTAATTGATAAAGTAAAGTTTTTTCTAAAGAATTCATTGCCAATTTCTGCCTGATAAGAAGTTTCGGGTTTTAAATTAGGGTTGCCGCTTCCTTCCCAAAACAAATCATTATAGGTAGGCATTCTAAAATTCTTTGAAGCATTGAATTTCAAATGATAAAAACTGGTGAAATCATATTTTGTTCCAAATGAAAAAAGAAAAGGATTACCGTAGTTGTCTGTAATTTCCTGACGAATACTGGCGTTATAATCCCATTTTTCAGTTAACAAATGATGCAAAAGCAGACTGGCAGTACCAACTTCTCTTTTTACATTATCAATACTCGAACCGTATCCTTTGTTTCGGCTGTAGTCTACAATTGAGTTTAATTTGATTTTATCATTTACATCAAAAGCTAAATCGTATTTTATGATTGAAGTTTCAACTTTTCCGTAAGTAAAATTATTGGAGGTAATACTTGGAAAATATTTATAAGATTCGCCAATATGTGCTGCTCGCAATTTAGATGTAAAACGTCCCAGCTGACTTTCCCATTCTAATAAATTACGAGTATTAAAATCGTTGTATTTTGTTTTTGAAGCATTTGGCGATGTTAAAGAAAAGTGACGTTCTGAATCGTAAAACTGGCTGTAAGCTTTTAAAGTATTATTAGCATTGATTTTATAACCAAAAGTAGTATTCATACTTGTGTTATAATATTGGCCATTAATGTTTCTTTCGTCTGAATTGCCAGGATATTTAAAATCATTATCAGAACTGTTTCTTGAAATACTGACCTGTAAGCTGTATTTATCTGATGAAACTATAGTGCGGTAATTTGCACTGTATGTATTGTAACTTCCAGCGCTGAAAAAAACATGATTAGAAAATTCGTTTTTAAAAAGTAAATCATTGTTCAGGTGAATGCTTCCGCCAATAGCGCTGCTTCCGTACAAAACACTTCCACCTCCGGCTTTTACTGTTATAGAATTAAAATCTCTCGTTCCAATAGTATTAAAATCGGCCTGACCTAAAAATTGTGAATTTATATTTATACCATTCCAGATAACAGCGGTCTGTGCGCCTGTTGTTCCTCTAAAAGATGGGGCAGAAGTCATTCCGAGCCCATTTTCTTTGAAATAAATAACAGTATTAAAATTTAAAAGAGAGGTTAAAGAAGGCTGGTTTGTGTCGAGAATTGAATCGTTTAAAACCTGAACAGACTGCGAAGTAGAATATTTCTTAAGATTAGAATCTGAAACTACAACTTCTTTTAGTTTAATAGAATCGCTCTGCGCCCAAGTGAATTGGCACAACATCAAAAGAAAAAAAGCAAAACGTATTCTTAAAGTCATAATTTCTACACTCTTTTTCCCGAGAGCTCGATATTCGTTACAAAGGCAGGTCTCCTGGCTTGCGTCTTGTTGTTTACCTTCCCATTCGCGGGGGCGAGCAGTGGTTTTGCAGTTTACAACAAGCATTCTTTTTTAGAACTAAGCTTACAGTTGCGGGTACAGCTCAAGATTTTACTTGATTCCCTTTTTAATGTGTTAATCAAAACACAACCTTAATTTTGTGCAAATATAAAGTTAAAAATACTGATAATTCAAATATGTATTGTTTTTGTAATCAAATAATCAAACAAATAGCCAGATTATAGTTCAATTCTTATGACTTCCCCAAAATCGACTTTGTTTTGAAAAGCCTCTTTTAAAGGCAGTGAAGTTTGATGGCATAAAATGCTTCGTATAATACCCGCATGAGCTACAATGATTACAGGATGTTTAAGGTCTGAAATCTGCTCAGCTAAAAAGCCGCCGACTCTTGAATGTAATTCTGTAAATGATTCTCCATTAGAAACGGGAATATTTACAAAATCGTCCATCCACGGATTTAACTCTTCTGGCGGAATCTCATCCCAGGGTTTTAATTCCCAGTCGCCAAAATTCATTTCTTTTAAGCGGTCATCTTCCTGATAAGAAATGGCGTTTGTATTTTTGTGAATATGTTTTGCCAGAATAGAACAACGTTTTAACGGGCTTGAAAAAATTACCGCTTGAAACGGCAATTCAGATATAATTCTGTCAAAGATTTCGTCAAAAGGCGCAGCAATATCAACATCCGATTGTCCGTAGCAAATTCCTTTTTCGCAGATCGTTTCGGTATGGCGAACTAGATAAATTTCCATATAAAAAGAATACTTAAATAATATACAACTTCACAAACCTGCTGCGTGGCGCCAAGACAATCACCCGTGTAGCCGTCAATCCATTTTTGAAAATAACGAGCCAGAAAATATCGGGTAATAAAAATTGGAATTAAAGCCAAAAGAGTTTTATAATTGAAATAGGAGAGTGCCAATAACGGAATTAATCCGAAGAAAAATGAACCCAAAACTTCTCTCCAGCTGTGGTTTTTTGCTATTGGTTTACTTTTACTCGAAGCATCATCGCGAGAATATTCATGTGTAAAAATAATACTGATTGCTGCTAAACGACTTAAAGAATGTGCAGAAATAAATAAAAGAAAAAACAGAAAAATGCTGTGAGTAAAAAGTGAAATAGATTCTGAAAGCAGTTTAAATTTTACCAGAAAAAGCAAAACCAAACCAATTGCTCCATAAGCACCAATGGCGCTGTCTTTCATAATTGTGAGGATTTTTTCTTTAGTCCATCCTCCGCCAAATCCGTCGCAGACATCAGCAAATCCATCTTCGTGAAAAGCACCGGTAGTTAAAACCGAAATAATAATTGAAAAAATCACTGCTGTTTCTGTTGAAAGAAATAATGAAAAAAGATAAAAAGCCAGAAATGAAATTGATCCGACAATCCAGCCAATAAAAGGGAAATATCGTGTGGCTTTATTTAAATAATCAGGATTATGATCGATGTTTTTTGGACATGGAATTCTGGTGTAGAACATTAAACAAGTAAAAAAAATATGTAGTTCTTTTTTCATTTATGGATAATTGAAGTTATAAACTGTGACTGAAAACCGCGACTGAAAACTATTTCCTGCTAACGCCCGCGCTTTCAAAACTAGCCATTTCATTCAAAAAAGCTTCTGCCGATTTTAAAATAGGAAAAGCAACTGCACAGCCGGTTCCTTCTCCCAGACGCAGATCTAAATTTAAAATGGGTTTTGTTTCAAGATATTCCAGCAGTTTTAAATGTGCTTTTTCGGCAGAACAATGACAAAAAATGGCATTTTGTTTTATGTTCGGATTTATTTTAAAAGCAATTAAAAAAGCCACACTGCAAATAAAACCATCAACAAGAATCAGCATTTTGTTTTCAAAAGCTGTCAGCATCCCGCCTGCCATCTGCATAATTTCAAAACCTCCAAAATAAGCAAGATGCTGTTTTAATTCGGCTTGACCGGAATAATTTTCCAATGCTTTTTTTAGAATATTTTGTTTGTCGAACAGTTTTTGGTCGTTAATTCCCGTTCCTTTTCCAACGCATTCTTCTATAGGCAACCCCGTTAAAAGACTCATTAAAATAGAAGCTGTAGAAGTATTTCCAATTCCCATTTCGCCAAAACCAATACAGTTAGAACCTGTTTTGGCAATATTTTCTACAATTGATTTTCCTTTTTCAAAACACAATTGAAGTTCAGTTTCGCTCATTGCCGAAGCGTGAAGAAAAGATTGTGTGCCTTTTGCTATTTTGGCATTAATTAATTTAGCATTTGTTGGGAAATCGTAATTTACGCCCGAATCTACAATCGATAATTCGATACTATTCTGCTTGCAGAAAACATTTATTGCAGCACCGCCATTCAGAAAATTATTCACCATTTGGCGCGTTACATCTTGTGGATAATCACTTACGCCGTGATTGGCAATTCCGTGATCAGCTGCAAAAACAACAACATTAGGGTTTATAATTTTCGGATTTAAAGTTTCAAAAACAGATGCCATTTGAAAAGCCAACGTTTCTAATTTCCCCAATGAACCAAGAGGTTTGGTTTTTGAATCTATTTTTTCTTGTAAAAGTCCAGCGAAATCAGTTTTAGAATCTGCTTTGTTTTCTTTTTTTAAATCGAAATCAGAAATATTGATTTGATGAATTTTATTGATTTCCTTGCAATCTGCAGTTTCAGATTTTTGTTTCCAGTGTAATTGCTGTAACATGGGCTGATTGCCATAATTTGTAGCAGGTTTTCCAATGCAGAAATAACCAAGCGGTTCTATATTTTCGGGTAAATCAAGAATTTTTTTGAATTGGAAATAATTTAAAATCGAAACCCAGCCCATTCCGTAACCTTGTTCTGTTAGTGAAAGCCAAATATTCTGCGCTGCACAAACCGAACTGAACTTCACAGCCTCATTACTGCCAATGGTTCCAATCGTAAACTGATTTAAAACCGATCGATCGTAAGCAATAATAAGTCCAATTGGTGCTTCTTCTATAGCTTCTAGCTTTAGCGATTTGTAAAGTTCTTTCTGTTCCGGATTATCAGTAAGTTCTTCCGCTTTTTTATTATAATCTAAAAACAGGTTTTTAATCACACTTTTAACAGCATCCGATTTAATGATATAATAACGTGTCGCATCGGTCAATCCAACAGATGGCGCCCAATGTCCAGCCTGTAAAGCTTTTTGAATGACTTCATCAGGAACCTCATCGGTAGTAAAATGTCGGGTGTCGCGGCGTGATTTTAATATATCGTCTAAATGGCTCATAATTTTTCAATTTCAAAAATCAATATCAATGACAAAATTCAATTTCAAACTTCAATATCAATTTACTCTTTATGTAAAGATACTCCACGATATTGGAATTTGGAATTTAAAAGTTTAGAATTTGTTTTATTGATTCTTGAAATTGAAATTGATTTTTGCGATGGTTAACCTTTTATCTTAACTGGAATTCCGGAAACCATTAAAACTACTTCATCTGCTTTTGAAGCCAGAAACTGATTCATCCAGCCTTGCAGTTCTGTAAATTTTCTGCCAATTTCGGTAGCAGCGTGAACTCCCATTCCAATTTCGTTGGTCACAATAATCAACGTTGCATTTTCTTGATTTGCTATCAATAGAAACTCTTTTTTTGCTTCTTCTAAACTTGATTCAACATTATTTTTATTGTCTACGAAGAAATTGGTAAGCCAAAGCGTTACACAATCAATTAAGGCGACTTTACCTGAAAAATCAATTTCGCTGACATATTTTTCCTTTTCAATATTTGTCCAGCGTTGGTCTCTTTCCTGTTGATGACGATCGATTCGGTTTTGAAAATCTGAATCCCATTTTCTGGCCGTTGCCACATACATAGGAGAATCAGAAAGCTGTAATGCCAGATTTTGTGCATAAGTGCTCTTTCCTGATCGTTCGCCGCCGGTAATTAGGTAAATCATTTATAATTGTTAATTATTGATTGTTAATTATTAATTTATTGAAGAAGTTTTTTTTATTGATGAATTTTTAGAAGTTTTAAGAATACTCGTTATTAGTTTTAAAATTGAAATTGCATCATTGTTGATGTTTTCAAATTCTTTTTCATTCAAGTAATCGGTTGCTTTTAATAATTCTAACCAATAAACAGTTTCATTGGCTTCCTTTTGAGCAATTGAAAATTTATGAATAAAGTCGCTTTTACTTTCTGCATGCTCAGCTTCTCTAATGATTGCCCCAACGCTTGTTCCTGATCTTAAAAGTTGTTTAGAAAGTATAAATTCTTTTTTATCATTATTTAGATATTGATATAATCGGATAATTCTGACTGCAAAATCAAAACTTTTATTTTTAACAACATTGTTTTTCATAATTAACCACTAACAATTTATAATTAACAATCAATAAGGGCAATGTCTGCAATTGTTTCCACAGCAAGTACCACGTTTTAGGTGATACCAGGTTTTAAAAACCATGTTGCCGTTTTCAATGTAATAGTCAATTCCCTCAATTAGTTTAGTTGTTTGGGGTAAAGATATGGCTTTATTTTTAAGGGCATTTTTAGGAGTAATAGTCTCGATATAAGCATCGATTTTGTCTTCACAGGCTTCTTTAAAACAAACAGGACATAGACAGTCCGCTCCTTCAGAAAGGTTGAAAATAGGAGGATAGTCATTACACCAGCATTTACTTTCAACCGAAATATCTCCACAGCTGAATTCTGATTCGCAGCTTGAGCAAATTTTAATTTTTGTGGTATTCATAAATGTAAAGATACAATTTGTTGTTTTTGTAAGAATAAAGGTAAGTAAAAAAAATATAAAATGCTTTACCTTTGTTCCTTTCGAAAACGTAAAATATGAGACATTTATTCCCTAAATTGATTTTTATTTCTTCTTTTTTTATCCTCTTCGGATGTAAGAAGAACGAAACGAGCGAAGTAGCAAAAACAGATGCTGCAAAAAACAGTATCGAATATGCATCTGGACTTTCGATCGTTAAATATGACGATTATTCAGTAGTTACGGTTTCAAATCCCTGGCCTAATGCGAATAAGGATTTCAAATATGTTTTAAAAGAAAAAGAAGCAAAAGTGCCGGATAGTTTACAGGCTTATACTTCAATTCAGGTTCCGTTAGAATCTGTTGTAGTAACTTCAACCACTAATATTCCTTTTTTAGAAATGCTGGAAGTAGAAAACAAGCTGGTTGGTTTTCCGCATACCGATTATATTTCGTCTGAAAAAACCAGAGCTTTAATTGATAAAGGTTCTGTGAAAAACGTTGGACAGAATGAAAAATTAAATATCGAACAGTTAATAGAATTATCACCAGATTTAATTGTGACTTTTGGTGTTGACAATAACAACCCGATGCTGGATAATTTAAAGAAAAGCGGATTGAATATTTTAATTCAGGGCGACTGGATGGAACAGTCTCCGCTTGGAAAAGCAGAGTGGATCAAACTTTATGGAGCTTTGTTTGGTAAAGAAGAAAAAGCAAAAGAATTGTTTGATAAAATTGTTCAGAGTTACGAGCAGGCAAAAAAACTGGCGGCAGAAAAAGCAGTAAACTCTACCGTTTTATACGGATCTATGTATGAAGATGTGTGGTACGTTGCAAAAGGAAACAGCTGGGTTGCTGAGTTTATGAAAGATGCTCATGCCAATTATTTATGGGCAGATTTAAAAGGAACAGGAAGTGAAGGTTTATCTTTTGAAAAGGTACTGGATAAAGCAAAAACGGCGAGTGTATGGATTGCTTCAAGTTCGTTTAAAAGTCTGGATGAACTGCAAAAGGCAAATCCGCATTATGGAGAATTTGATGCTTTTAAAAATAAAAATGTATATAGTTTTGAAGGAAAACTGGGAGCGACAGGAGGAACAGTTTATTATGAACTGGCACCAAGCCGTCCGGATTTAGTTTTAAAAGACTATATCAAAATTTTTCACCCTGATTTACTGCCAAGCTACGAATTTACTTTTGCATCAAAACTGAATTAAATTGGCTGACAAAAAACGAAATACCATTTTATTTGTCATCTTGGCGTTAGGTCTTTTGCTGATGTTTTTTGCGAGCATTAGTTTAGGATCCGTTACGATTCCGTTAAAAGATGTTTTTTCAAGTTTAACCGGAGGACACGCAGCAAAATCGACCTGGGAATACATTATTATAAATTATCGCCTGCCAAAAGCGATTACCGCAGTTTTGGTTGGAACCGGGCTGTCGATCAGCGGACTTTTAATGCAGACGCTTTTTAGAAATCCGCTTGCAGGTCCTTATGTTTTAGGATTGAGTTCCGGGGCAAGTTTAGGTGTTGCTTTTGTCATTTTAGGGGCTGGGTTTCTGCCTTCGTTTTTAAGTGTAATTGCTTTATCGTCATACGGAATCGTAATTGCATCGACATTTGGAAGCACATTGGTTTTGTTATTGGTTTTAGTAGTTTCTCAAAGACTGCGTGACACAATGGCAATTTTAATTGTGGGATTAATGTTTGGAAGTTTTACAACTGCAATTGTAAGTGTTCTAACGTATTTTAGTACGGCAGAACAATTGCAGAAGTTTACATTTTGGTCAATGGGAAGCTTGGGAAATCTTTCGTGGTCAACAATTGGAATCTTGACTTTTTGTGTTGGTATTGGTCTGCTTTTAAGTGCTAAAAGTATTAAGCCTTTAAATGCTTTGCTTTTAGGAGAAAACTATGCAAAAAGTATGGGCTTAAATTTTAATCAGGCGAGATTGATTATCATATTTGCAACCAGTATTTTATCTGGAGCGATTACGGCTTTTGCGGGTCCAATTGCTTTTATTGGTTTAGCAGTGCCGCATATTGCAAAACTGACTTTTCAAACGAGTAATCACACTATTTTGTTTTGGAGTACTTTGTTTTTTGGATCAATTATAATGTTGTTTTGTGATATTGTTTCGCAAATGCCGGGATTTGATGTAACGCTTCCAATAAATGCCATAACGTCTATAATTGGTGCGCCGGTTGTAATTTGGCTTCTAGTACAGAAAAGAAATTTTCAGTAAATTTTTGGCCGCAGATTTTACTGATTAAACGGATGGTTACAGATTATTTTTAAATCTGATAAAAGAAAAAACTCAGCATCTTAGAACCTTAGCATCTTAAAAAAATGACAAGTATCTTAAAAACTTCAAACTTAACTATTGGGTATAAATCCAAGAAAGCAACTGTGACTATTGCTGAGAATTTGAATTTAAATTTAAAGTCAGGAAAACTGATCTCTTTAATTGGTGCAAATGGAATTGGGAAATCGACTTTACTGCGCACGATTACCGGAATTCAGCATCCGTTATCTGGAAATGTTTATTTGAATGATGCAACTATTTCGGTTTATAAACCTTTGGATTTAGCGCAAAATTTAAGTTTGGTTTTAACAGAAAAACTGCCGCCAAGTAATCTTTCGGTTTTCGAATTAGTTGCACTTGGCAGACAGCCTTATACCAATTGGGTTGGAACTTTGACCCAAACTGATATCGAAAAAGTTCAGGAAGCGATGGAATTGACTCAAATAGAACATCTTTCTCATAAAAAACATTACGAAATAAGCGACGGACAATTGCAAAAGGTTTTAATCGCTCGCGCTTTGGCACAAGATACACCGCTCATTATTCTGGATGAACCAACAACACATTTAGATTTACTGCACAAAGTTTCATTATTTAAATTGCTGAAGAAACTAACTCAGGAAACTCAAAAATGTATTTTATTTTCTACACACGATATTGATCTGGCAATTCAATTAAGCGATGAAATGATTGTCATGACTCCTGAAAATGTTGTGCAGGACGAACCTTGTAATTTAATTTCAAACGGAAATTTTGCAGCTTTGTTCAAAGATGAACATATAATTTTTGATGCTGAAAAAGGAAAGTTTATTGTAACTTAATTTTTCTCAATTAACCAGTTAAACAAATTAACGATTAAACCTTTTTAAGTCCAATCTGTCTTTTAGCTTCACCAACTACAAAAGCAACTGAATTTGCAATATTAAAAGAGCGAATCAGCGGTGACATCGGGATCGTTAAATGATTTTCAAATCGAGCCATAAATGCTGCACTCAAACCAACGCTTTCTTTTCCAAAAACCAGCCAGTCGCCGTCCTGAAATTCATTCTCTAAATATGATTTTTCAGAATGAGAACTCATCAAAAATACTCTGGAGTGATCAGGAATTTGCTGGATCCATTCTTCAACATTCTGATATTCGGTTACATCAAGATGCACCCAATAATCCAAACCCGAACGTTTTAGGTTTTTATCGTTAATTACAAATCCAAAAGGATGAATTAAATGAAGCCGGCTTTCTGTACCTACGCACAATCTTCCAATGTTTCCGGTATTGTTTGGTATTTCTGGTTCTACAAGAACTACGTTTAGCATTATCGTTTATTTATTAATTCGTTTAATCGTTTATTTGGAAATCGTTTACTTCTAAAACTTCTCCTGCTTTTAAGTTTTGCAAATATACGTTTCCTATTCGAACACGAACGAGACGTAAAGTAGGAAAACCAACTGCTGCGGTCATTTTTCGAACCTGGCGGAACTTTCCTTCGTTTACAGTAATAGAAGCCCAGGAAGTAGGGCCATGACGCTCGTCTCTGATTTTTTTGGCTCTTGGTCCAAAATCAGGAATTTCGCTTACAATAAAAGCAGTGCAGGGTTTTGTTTTGTATTTACCGCCTTCAAAACCAATTTCTACTCCTTTTTGCAGTTGTTCAATGGCTTCAGGCGTAATTATACCGTCGACCTGAACATAATATTCTTTGTCTACTTTTTTGCTTCTTATCTGCTCGCTTACTTTTCCATCAGTTGTCAGCAAAAGCAAACCTTCAGAATCTTCATCTAATCTTCCAATTGCCATTGTTCCTTCGGGAAAATCGTGCAGTTCGCCCAAAAGCTTTTTCTTTCTCTTCAATTCATAAATAAATTGACTCAAATAGCCGTAAGGTTTAAAAAGAATGAAGTGTCGATGCATGTTTAATTTTTTGCAAAGATAGTGTTGTTCTGCAAGTATTAAAGTAAATCAGGTGATCGATTATTCATTTTTCGTTTTCATTTTTTTCAGCCATTCATATACAAACCAGATTGCTGTAATTGCAAATATAACCAGCAGTATGGTATAATAACTTTCGAAAAAATCATGAAAATAGCTTCCAATAAAAATATAGGCAGAAGCCATACACAGTTTTATCAAAATGAATTCGGCATTAGACCAGCTGGTTTTAATTTTAAAAAAGTTCATTGGTTTTAGGGTTTAAAGGTTTGATAAAGAGAAGAGTTATGAGATTTTAATTAAAGTTATGAAATTGCTTTATAAACTAAAAGCAATGTTAAACCATTTCCTTTTAAAATTTAGAATTCGTAATATTAATATAGAAACTCAAAATAATAAGGATATGGAAACTAATAATTTAGGCTCTAAAAAGATAAATGGAGTACAAAAAGATATAGATGAAACGAAAGGGAAAAATATTTCACACGACGGAAAAGCTGATGATGCCAATTTAAAAAAAGAGGTAGTAACAGATGCTGAAGGAAATAAAGAAGTTGTGGAAAGAGCCCGAAATGAAAATGAAGATATTAAAAAAGTAAAAGACAAAGTGAACCCGGATAACCCAAACGCAAACCGAGGTGTTTCATCTGATGAAGAAGCTGAAAAAACGGTTGAGAATAAAGATCGTAATTCTGATATTACGTCAAATCGTTATCCAAACTCGCATCCGGATAATCATAAAGATCGGGGAAATATGAAATTAGATGAAGATAATTAAAATAAGAAAAAATGAGCAGATTTATGTGATTTTAATGTGAAATAACATTTGATTGTGATAAAGTCTTAATCTTGTTTTAAACTCGGTTTTTCTCATGGTCAGCGCGCGATATCTTCGTAAATTTAGAGTACAAATTTTTAAAAATATAAAAAATGGCACTTTTAGAAAATAAAGTAGCTTTTGTATCTGGAGGCGGTTCAGGAATTGGACGCGCAGTAGCAGAAGCCTACGCTCGAGAAGGAGCAAAAGTTGTAGTTTCGGATATTAATGTTGAACACGGTGAAGAAACCGTAAAAGTTATAAAAGCCAGCGGCGGAGAAGCTTTTTTTGTAAAAGGAGATTCGTCGAGTGCAAGTGATAATAAACACATGGTTGAGGTGGCTGTTTCAAAATACGGCCGATTGGATATTGCCTGCAACAATGCCGGAATGGGCGGACCTGCAAAACCAACCGGAGAATACGAACCGGAAGCCTGGGATCGTGTAATTGCACTTAATTTAAGCGGTGTATTTTATGCTTGTCGTTATCAGCTTGAGCAAATGGAAAAAAATGGCGGCGGAAGCATTGTTAACATAGCTTCTATTCACGGTCAGGTTGCGGCGCCGTTAAGTCCTGCTTATACGGCTTCGAAACATGGAGTAGTAGGGCTGACAAAAAACATCGCAGCTGAGTATGCACTAAAAAATATTCGTTGTAATGCTGTTGGTCCGGGTTATATCGAAACGGCACTTCTAAAAGATAATATGAATAAAGACACAATGAATGCGGTTGCGGCAAAAGCACCTATGAACCGTTTAGGAACAGCAGAAGAAATTGCCGAACTGGTAACTTTTTTAAGTTCTGAAAAATCATCTTTCACAACAGGAAGTTATATTATTGCCGACGGTGGTTATACCGCAGTTTAATTCTTTTTGTGCTAAATAGTTTACGAAAAGCTGTCTCTTTTGAGACAGCTTTTTTTGTTTTAGAAAATAACATTTATACAAATAAAGAGTGTTTTCTTGTTAAAATTAAATATTGTATGTAAAAAACTACTATAACAGAAAAACTCCAGAAAACGCGTTATACTTAAGAATAATGAAATTTTAAAGCTAAAAATATGATTTTTTCTGACAGATGTTTATAAATTACGTTACGATAACTTTATGTTTTTACAATATTCTCTTAACTTTAAACTAGATAAATTTGAATTCTAAAAACTCTATTATAAAAACGTATGAAAAACAATTACTCTTTTCGTCATTTGATGACATTTTTAGGTTTTTTTTATTGCTTTACGCTAAGTGCACAAACAATGCCGGCGGCACAGACTTTACCTGTTGAACAAAATTTTGAATCATGGCTGGCTGCAGATGCACAGTTTCCAGCTGGGTTTCAGGGTTGGACTCTTGGTGGTAATGACTCTGGAGTAACTCAATATCTAACTTCTCCAACTTTTACAGATTATAACACTATACTTACTGGTAAAGGTGCAAATACTAATTCAGGAGGATTTTATAATTATGTTGGTAAACTAGGATTTTTAAACACGGGGAGTGTTAATCTTAATATTGGTTTTGCTTTTTCAAGTGTTGGAACAACAAATGTTCAGGTTCAGTATGATGTTATGACTATTAGAAATCCTTCTGATGCCTCAAACACGAGAGTAAATGAAGTGATTTTGCAATATAGAGTTGGAACAACTGGAGATTTTATTTCGCTTTTAGGAACTGCATATCGAAATAATTCTACAACTCAAACAGGAACAAATGTCTATCTTCCACAAAATTCCCAACTAAGAAAAATCACTTTACCTGCAGAATGTGATAATCAGCCTGTAGTTCAAATCCGTTGGGCTTCAAGACAAGTTTCAGGGGGTGGAGGACGTCCATCTTTTGCAATTGATAATTTAGATATTAGAAAAGATACTTTTGCTCCAGCTAATGTTTCTGGTTACCCAAAAACAGCTAATGTTTTAGGAGAAAGTTTCGACTTTATTAACAAAATTGATGAGGTTGGAAAAACGTATTATGTTCTACTTCCAGGAGGCAGCGCAGAACCAACAGTTGCACAAATAAAAGCAGGTCAGGATTCAAATGGAACAGCAGCTTTACAAGCAGGAATTTTTGATATAACAAATCCTGCTCTGGAATATATAAAAAGTTTTACAGGATTACCGTTAAGTACAGCATATTCTATTTTTTCTATTTCAGAAGATATCGCTGGAAATATTCAGGCATCAGTTAATAAGATAGATGTAACAACATTAAGTGTGATGCCTCCTGCTATATCTACATCAGTTAGTGTATTGAATTTAGGTGGTACTGAACCAAATTTTGATGCTTTAACAAAAAGCTACCAAATAGGAGCTTCTGATCTTACTGCAAATGTAGTGCTTACTGCATCAGGAAGTTTTACTATTTCTAAAGATAATGTAACATTCACATCATCTTTAACTTTTGTTCCTGCTGATTTTGATTCTAATGTAACTCCCACTATTTATGTAAAATTTACTCCAGCTTCGGTTGGAAGTTTTACTGGTTCAATTACTCATGAAACAACAGGAGGGACAACAAAGACATTAAGTTTAACAGCTCTTGGAGTAAACCCTTTTGTGCAAAATTTTGATGATGCAAATGTTTTTGTAAATAGCAAGTGGTCTCAATATAATGAGGCTGGGCCAATAAACAAATGGGCTTACACTAACCAGACACGTAATGTTAACTCTGGAACTGGAGCAGTTTTAATAAACGGATATTCAGATGCTGGAGCAAGTAAAGATTGGTTAATTTCTCCAAGATTACGATTAGATAGTTTTGCTCAAATTCCGTTATTATCTTTTTATTCTCGTCAGTTTTATGATGGACCATCTTTAAAATTGGTAGTTTCTACAAATTATGATGGAGTAAGTGATCCAAATACAGCAACGTGGATACCACTAGAAGGTAAATTTCCGGGTAATACAGGAACTTATACGAAATCTGAGTTTATAAATTTAGCAGCTTATAAAACAGACCATACATATTTAGCCTGGGTTTACGAAACAACTTCT
Source organism: Flavobacterium sp. 22659 (assembly GCF_052044235.1). Lineage (NCBI taxonomy): Bacteria > Pseudomonadati > Bacteroidota > Flavobacteriia > Flavobacteriales > Flavobacteriaceae > Flavobacterium > Flavobacterium sp. 22659. The sequence continues at coordinate 49,645 of NZ_JBQEMU010000001.1, read as the reverse complement.
GGCGGGAATGGAAACGCAGCTGAATGGTCATTTGATGACTTTGCTATTGTTGACGGATCAAAATATGTGGACGCGAACCCAATTTTAGATTTTGCAGATGTAAGTCCAAATTCTGTTTCTGCTAGTCAATCTTTTGTTTTTAATGCAGCTGGCTATGATGATATCACTATTGCAGCTCCGGCTTCTTATGAATTATCATTAGACAATATTTCGTTTTTATCAAGCATTGTTGTTTCTGCTGCAGATGCTGCAGTAGGAAAAACAGTTTACGCAAGATTTGCTCCAACAACAAAAGAAGTATTAATTTCTGGTGTATTAACCCTTACAGGAACATCTCTAAACAAACAAATTGGCTCATTTACCGGATCTTCAATATTAAAAGAAGATACTTATGATGTGGTAACTTATAATTTAGAATTTTTTGGAACTGATGCTAAAGATGCAACTGGTAAAGAATTTGGACCAACAAATGATGATTTACAAATAGAAAATGTGGCGAAAGTAATGAACAAATTAAACGCAGATGTTTATGTAGTTCAAGAAGTTTCTGATGAAATAGCATTAAATACTCTAATTCAAAAAATTAGCGTTAACGGAAAAACATTTGATAAGACAATCTCAACTTCTTGGTCTTACTCATTTCAAGCTTTAGATCCATATTTCCCACCTCAAAAACTGGTTGTAATTTACAATACTCAAACCACTACTGTAAAGAGTACAAAAGTATTATTTAAAGATTTATATGATCAAGTTAGATTTAATACTGTAGTTTTACCGGGCTATCCAGGAACAGATACTCCGCAAAAAAACGATGATAGTTTTTTCTCATCAGGACGTCTTCCTTATTTGGTACAAGTTGAAGCTAATGTTGGCGGAGTTAAAAAAGAAATTAACTTAATTGATCTTCACGCACGTGCAAACAGTGGAACAGATATATCGAAATATAATCAGCGTAAATATGATATTGATTACCTGAAAGATGCATTAGATGCAGAATATCCAGACGCAAATTTGATTCTTTTAGGAGATTTTAATGATGACGTAAAAGCTTGGGTTGGTAACGCAAATACACCATCATCTTACAAGAAATTTGTAGACGATACTACTAATTATAATGCTTTAACATTAGGTATCAGTCAAGCAGGAGCTTATAGTTTCTTAAGTTCACAAGGATTTTTAGATCATATCTTAATTTCAAGTGAATTAAATGAAGATTATATCGCTAACTCGATTACAGTTTATGATCCTCGTAATGATATTGCAAATTACACAACGACAACTTCAGATCACGGACCGGTAATTGCACGTTTCAACTTGAAACAAGATGTACTTTCGACACCAGATTTTGGAACTAAAAACGGATTTTACGTAAAAGCATATCCAAACCCTACATCTGATGTAATTAATTTTACAGTTAAAACAAACGAAAGTAAAAATCTTAAATTAAGACTTTACGACTTAAACGGACGTGCTTTAGGAAATCCAATTGATATTCAAAGCAGCGAAGAAGTAAATACAACTGTAATGTCTTTACGCAATTTAAATGCAGGACTTTACATTTACACTTTATCAGAAAACAATAAAGTAGTATACAAAAACAAAATCTTAAAGAATTAATTAAGATTATACTAATTAAAAAAAGGCAGTTCAATTCGAACTGCCTTTTTTGTTTTTTTTTATTATTTTTTGCCAAGCAAATGTTTCGCACGATTTAAGTCTGTTTTGTCTGAAACAAACAAGAAATAATCCAATTGCCATTGCTGTGTTTTTTGAGCCTGTTTACTCGTTGTTTCATCCCAGGGCGGATAAACTCTCGTAGCCCTTATTCCTTCTTTAGCTTCTGAGGTGAAAACACCTTTTTTAAGTAAAATTTCTTTTGGAAAAATAAACTGTCCCAATAAATCCTCTTTTTGAACACTTACAATAACAAAATCGATGTTATCTTTATAATCAAAAGGTTCAATTATGCCGTTTATATTGCGTTTCCATAAAGTTACAAACTGACCCGTTTTAGTGGGCGTAATTTTGGCAGATCTAAATTTAATCTGGCTTTCGCCGATTTTAAAATCAAACGCATCATATTCCTGACTTTCCTTTTCGGGTTGAGGTTCAGAAGATTCAAAACCGCAGATGTCATAAACTAATTCTTTGGCAGTAAGTAAATTTTTAGGAAGACTTAAGTCCTTCCAATTGTTTTTAAAAGTCATTTTAAGTGAAGTATTTTTCGAAATTACGAAAAAATAACCTCATTAAAAGTTAACATTCAAACCAAAATTTAATCCCCATTGAAACTGATTGAAAGACTGGCTGTTTAGCGGATTTGCATAATAATTTACAGCAGGTTCTACAAAAACATTTGTTTTCTTGTAAACGCGATATTGAATCGTACTGCTTAACGTAGAACCATAAACATAATCATTTGCGTTTATATTTTCGCCAATAGAAGTACCGTCTAAAGCCACATTATTCGAAATTAATTTACCAACAAAAGCCCCGGTATTCAAATTGATGCTAGTTTTCTTTCTGTTAAAAATCGAATATGAAACCTCCAAAGGCATTTCCAGATATCGTAAATTCTGATCTAGGTTACCAGTTTGAATATTACTGCTGTTTATGGCTTCTTTTGCATTATTTGAAACCAGTACATAATTGGCATCACTGGTAAATTGTGATGGACCAGCACTTTGAGCAAAATAATCAACCGGAGTAAAAAGAGCACTGTTTTTAGCATTATAATACGAAACATTCGCAACACTCTGCCCAAGTTCATTAATCTTAAATCCAGAAGCAACGGCCCATTTTTTATTGATTTTATACTGTGTTTTTACACCGTACGAATTACTTTGTTTAGAATCGTTTACATTTCCTAAAGTTTTGTTTTTGCTGTAGTTTTCAGAATTTGCAACTCCGGCAAAAACTTGTAAAGCCCATTTATCAGCTTTAGAAAGCAGTTTGTCTTCTTTTTTCTTTTTCTCTTCTTCTGGAGTTACAATTCCTTTTTCCAAATTTTGAAGTTCAGCCAGCTGTGCAGAATCTTTTTTAGTTAAAACATTCACGTTTGTAAAAGCAGTATTTCCTTTCGAATTGTCTTTTTGAACACTTGCAATGCTTTTATCAGTTGATGTTTTTTGAATGTTTTGTTTTTCTTTATTAGAATTTACAGCATTTTGATTTCCATTTAAACCAGAATTTGAACCTGTAAACGCAATAGTATTGTTGTTTTTTGAATTTGGAATATTTTCAAAAATTGAATTAGAGATTTGATTTTTCTGACCTGCATTAAATTTATTCTGTTTTCCTCCATTAAATGTTTTCTCCGCAAGAACCTTATCTGCGTTTCTTTTTTCAATATCTGATAACTGACTTTTTGATGCCGAATTTAAACGATCAGCCTGATTAGGACTAAATGTTTTTTCGGCTAAAGCCTGATTTGTTTTCCCGGTTTTATTACCAGAAAATTGATTTTTAGAAGCCGGAATAAATGCATTCTCTTTAGCAGGAACGTATGTTTTTTCGGCTGCAAGCTGATTTGTTTTTCCGGTTTTATTACCAGAAAATTGATTTTTAGAAGCAGGATTAAATGTATTTTCTTGAGCAGGAACATATGTTTTTTCTGCAACAGTCTGGTTAGACTGACCATTTTTACTGCCCGGAAACTGATTTTTAGAATCCGGATTGAATTTGTTTTCTTTTACAGGTGTTAATGATTTTTCAGCTACAGTTGTATTATTGTTTAAACTGTTTTTTCTCCCATTTGATTTTGGTGCAAATGAATTTTTATTCAATTTGTTTTGAGAATCGGAGCCAACTGTTTCTGTTTGCTGTGTTTTGTTTAATTGATTTTCGGATTGATTTATTGTTTCTTCTGATGATGAAATTTGATTGTTGTTTTTTGATTGATTATTGATGTCGTTTTCTATAGAACGTTCAGTATTTTTATTTGTCTTTTCGGCATTGTTTTCTTTCTGATCAAGGACAATGCTGTTGTTCTCTAAAGTGTTATTTTGAATTGGGTTTGTCTGTTTATCACTAGAAGAAAAATGTAAAACAGACGGAAGCATTAAGCCTAATAATAAGCATGCAGCAGCCGACCACCAAAGAATAACTCTCTTCTTCTTTTTAGGCTTGTCTAGTTTTTCTTCAATCTGACTCCATAATTCAGGAGGCGGAACACTCGAAAAGTCTTCCATTGATGAAAAAATATCTTCTATTTTGTGCTTCTTCATGCCGTCTTAAAATTTTTTATGCTCAATATTTTTTTTTGCAAAATGTGCTTTGCCCGATTTAAATTTGATTTTGATGTTCCTTCTGAGATTTTTAATAAATCGGCTATTTCTTTGTGCTTCATTTTTTCAAAAACATACAGGTTAAAAACCGTTCGGTACTGATCTGGTAAATCCCGTATATATTCCAGTAATTTTTCTTGTTCTATTGGGAGTACTTCTAGTTCTTCTTCTTCAACAAAATCTGTATCCGGATCAAAAACATCCAAAAAGAAACTTTCTTTTTTCTTCTTGTTTAAAGTCTCGATGAGTTTGTTTATAAAGATCCGTTTGAGCCATCCTTCAAAACTTCCCTCAAATTTATATTGGCTTATTTTCTGAAAAACAATCACAAAGGCTTCCTGAAAAACATCCTTTGCATCATCTTCATTCTTCATATATTTAAGGCATATACCATATAAAACAGGAGAGAACAACTGATAAATTTTCAGTTGTCCCTCTCTGTCATTTTTCATGCACAGCTTAATATATTTTTCTAAATCGTCTTTCAAGAAAATGGTTGCTTTTGGTTTTGCAAAAATAGTTTTTATAAGGTTATAAAACTACCTTTTGTAGATAGTTCGAACAGGATCAGCATTATTACTTGTAATTGTTAGGTTTTGATTATCAAGGTTTTCTATGATATATGTTTTCCCTTCAAAAGTAATTAAGTCATGCTCTGCCTGATCTAAAAAACCAAGGCCTTTTTCTATTTGATAATTGCTTACTCTAATTTCAACATTGTTTTTATACGTAATAACTTTTCCTTCCGGAGTAAAAATTACCTTTTTTGTAAACCCAATAGTTTTAGGAGTTACCGTATAAGGATTAGCTCCGCTTCCAATTGATTTTTCCCATATCCAGGTATTTACAATAGAACCCGCACCTTCAGTTGTAGATTCTAATGAGTATGCCGAAGAAAAAAGAGTGATAACAATTAAAAATATAAAATGCTTTTTCATACTGCTGTTATTTTAAGCTTGTAATTTTATCCTGAATCGCTTTTTTAAATGCTTTTACTTCAGTACTTTGATCTGCCGTGTCGGTATTGTCAATAAAAACTTTAGTAACATCAATTCCTTTGCGTAATTCAAAGTAAATACCTTGTGAATCAGGAGCGCCGTAAGTTTTTGTCTGACCTTTTAAAGCAGTAATTTCAGCAGGAATGCTTTTTGAAAATAAAGTATATTCACTTCTTTTTGCTTTTTGAGAATATTTATATTGGCTGAAATCATATTTACCAGTTATTACATTCTGAAAATTCAAAATATTATAGTCATTGATCTGGAAGAAAGAATTAGTAGTGCCAAAACTTCCAATTATAATATTATCAGCACTTTCGTTAGTTCTGTTAAAATAAATAGGTTTACTGGTTTTTGGAATCAGAATAAAATCTGATGGATAAGTTGGAGCCTGAGTGATATTTTCGCCTGCAAGAGGTGCTTTCTCAAAAAAGTTAATGGTAATCTGGCAGCTGTTTTCTACCATTGAAGTTATTTTTATGGCATAACCGCTTGTAGGTTTTGCACCTGCAAAAATTCCAACCAATAAATTTTTACTAAAATCAATGTTAGGATCGCTGGCTACAGAACAAGTATTTTCATGTTTTGTAAAATAAGTATCCATTTTTTCTTGTGACTCCAGTACATAGGCAGTCGGGTTATTAGGAAGTGATTTTACACTATAATTACATAAAAGGGGAAAACCTGTAAAAGATACATCCACATCGTTTCCACAGCTTACATTATAATCGTCGTTATTAAGCGAGCATCCATTCAATCCAAAAGCTATAAATAAGCTCAACATTAATTTTTTCATGATAAAATTTTAATAGGTTATATCATGTAGATGAACGTCTTATAAAAAGGTTGCGTAAAAAAATATTTTTTTAAGGATTTCCGTAAATCTTATTTAGATTGTTTGTTTAATTTAGAACTCATACTAATTCGTGAAATTTTAATTTTTAGAATCCCGAACTACGTATTATTGCGTACTTTTACTTAATAAAAACTTAGTTATGTTTGATTTTCTTCCATATTTAACAGCTTTTGTAGTGGCTTTGTTCTTAGGGATTTATTTAGGAAAAATATTGTTTTCGGCTAAATTTCAGTCGGAGAAAGTTTCTCTGGAAGAAAGACTCAATGCAAATGCCAATCAGTTACAGCAGCAAAAAGAACAGTTTGATATTGAAAGAAACAATTTTCAGAAACAGTTTCAATTATCCAATTCTGAAAAAGAAAGTATCAGAACAGAAAAAGACAGTCTGGCAATTCAGCTTTCTAAAAAAGAAGTCGATTTTGAAAACTTATGGGAACGCCACAAAGAGCAAAAAGCTGAAATAAACGAACTGCAGGAAAAATTTACCAAAGAGTTTGAAAACCTTGCCAATAAAATCCTTGAAGAAAAATCAGCCAAATTTACAGAGCAGAACAGCGAAAACATGAAAAATATTCTGTTACCGCTTCAGGATAAAATTCACATATTTGAACAAAAGGTAGATCAGACTCATAAAGAAAGTATTGATTATCATGCCGCACTCCGCCAGCAGATTATTGGATTAAGCGAGATGAACGCACAAATGAGTAAAGAAACCCTAAACTTAACTAAGGCATTAAAAGGAGACAGTAAAATGCAGGGCAATTGGGGCGAATTAGTTTTAGAACGCGTTCTCGAAAAATCAGGTTTAGAAAAAGGCCGTGAATATGAAGTACAGCAGAGTTTTGTAAATGCAGAAGGAAATCGTGTTATGCCCGATGTAATTATCAATTTACCCGATGGAAAGAAAATGATTGTTGATTCTAAGGTTTCTCTTGTCGCTTATGAAAGATGGGTAAATGAAGAATCTGATTTATTGAAAATCGATTTGCTGAAAGAACACGTTTTGTCTATAAAACGTCACGTAGAACAACTCGGAAACAAGAATTATCATGATTTATATAGAATGGAAAGCCCGGATTTTGTTTTGCTTTTTATTCCAATAGAACCCGCTTTTGCTATTGCCTTAAACGAAGATTCGACATTATATACAAAAGCTTTCGACCGAAATATTGTAATCGTAACCCCAAGTACATTATTAGCTACTTTGCGAACAATTGACAGTATGTGGGCTAACCAAAAACAACAGGAAAACGCTTTTGAAATTGCCAGACAAGCCGGAGCTTTATACGATAAATTTGAAGGTTTTGTAACTGATTTGGTTCGAATAGGAAACAAAATAAAAGATACAAAAACAGAATACGAAAACGCCATGAACAAATTGGTCGACGGAAAAGGAAACCTTATTACAAGTGTTGAGAGATTGAAAAAAATGGGAGCAAAAGCCAAAAAATCACTTCCTGAAAACATTATCAACAGAGCTTTAAATTCTGATGAAACCGAATTACTGAATTAAAAAACATTTTAAACACATAGCTATGTTTGTTAATGCAAGTGAAACGCCTTTAACGACATTGAAAACTATGTTTCTATGTGTTTAAAATAATAATTATAGAAATTTCCAAAAACAAAACAAACATGACTGCAGATTACAAACCCGTTTCATCATCAAAAATTAGTATATCAGAATTAATGCTGCCTTCGCACACCAATTTCAGCGGTAAAATACACGGAGGATATATTTTGCAATTGCTGGATCAAATTGCTTTTGCTTCTGCATCAAAATTCAGCGGCAATTATTGTGTAACGGCTTCTGTAGATACAGTAAACTTTTTAAAACCAATAGAAGTTGGAGAATTGGTAACTATGAAAGCTTCTGTAAACTATGTAGGAAGAAGTTCCATGATTGTGGGTATTCGTGTAGAAGCAGAAAACATCCAGACCGGAGTCATAAAGCACTGTAACTCGTCTTACTTTACAATGGTAGCCAAAGATAAAGATGGAAAAAGCGTTCAGGTTCCCGGACTTATTTTATCTAATCTCGAAGAAGTACGACGTTTTAGAAAAGCAATTAAACATATTGAAGTTAGAAAAGAAATCGAAGAACACGAAAAAATTACGACCGTAAACTCAATCGAGGACTTAGCGAGTTTAGATAAATACAATGTGCTCTTAGAAATCAGCTAAATTTTCCTATCTTTATTTAAATACATTTAAAAAAATAGTAAACATGGTAAAATTTGGATATACAATTTTGTACGTCGAAGACGTAGAAAAATCAATAGAGTTTTATGAAAACGTATTTGAATTTGAGAGGAAATTTATAAGTCCTGATAACGATTACGGAGAATTAAACACAGGAGAAACCACAATTTCGTTTGCATCAAAAAAATTGGGGGCTCAAAACTTAGAAGATGGTTTTCTGGAAAGCAGTTTAGAAGACAAACCCTTTGCCATAGAGTTAGCTTTTATAACAGACGATGTTGGGCATTTGGTACAAAAAGCAACTTCATTTGGAGCCGTTTTAGTATCAGAACCAAAGAAAAAACCTTGGGGACAAGTTGTAGCGTATGTAAGAGATACAGATGGGTTTTTATTGGAAATTTGTACGCCGGTACATTCTTAAAACATAGAAATTATACATTTTATACATTATTATTTTCTGCCGATATAGATATTCTGTTAGGGATTTAATATCGGTAGAAAAAAAATAAAATTACAGCCCATTTTTTGTCCCTTAGGAACATATTATTTCACATCCCAAAATCAGCATTTCACAAACAAAAACATTCACAAATATTTAGCATTAGTTCGAGAACTTTGCATATAGAAATTTCGTAACTTTAAGTGTAATCAATGGGTTACAGGATTTTTTCACGGAGTACTGCCGTTCTGTTTTTTTAAAGGCCAGTTTTTTCTCTTCTTAAAACAAAATAGAATGACATAATTGTTTAACTGCTGACGATTATGAAAAGAACTACATTACTTATTTTACTTTTTACCGCATTTTCGTTACTTGCTCAGGATAAATTTAAAACAACTACAGCAATTGTAAATTTTGAAGCTTCTGTTCCTTTTTTTGAAGAAGTAAAAGCGGTAAATAAGCTCGGAACTATTGTTCTTGAACCTTCAACCAGTACTTTGATCTGTACGGTTGTTATCAAAGATTTTCGTTTTAAAATGGATTTAATGCAGGAACATTTTAATGAAAATTATATTGAAAGCCATCGTTATCCTAAATCAGTTTTTAAAGGGAAAATCGAAAAATTTGACTTAAAAGATATTGACGGTCTTGAAAAAGAATACGATGTAAAAGGGAAACTTTATCTTCATGGAAAATCGAAAATAATCGAAATGAAAGCTTTAATTAAGCGAGTTCCTGAAGGAATACAAATTTCTTGTAATTATCCTATTTCAGTTTCAGACTTTAATATCGCCATACCAAGTGTCGTTGCCAATAAAATTTCGAAAACAGCCAATACTAATTTACTTGGTGTTGTACAAAACGGAGAAGAAAAAAAATATCTGACATTAAAATAAAACTTTAATGAATACAGCTAATTAATGCTTTTTCTAAATCTGTAAATTGAAATTCAAAACCTGTTCTTTGTATTTTTTCGGATGACACCCTTTGCCCTTTTAAAACAGCTTCGCTCATTTCGCCTAAAACAATTCTCAAAACAAAAGGAGGAACTTTGGGAAGCCATATTGCATATCCGTATAATGAAGCTAATAATCTGGAAAATCTAGCATTAGTTGTATTATCAGTAACAGCAGCATTGTACGGGCCATGCATTTGGTCATCTGTAACCGCTTTGCAATAAATCTGGCATAAATCTTCAATATGAATCCATGGCAGATATTGCTTTCCGGTTCCTAATGCAGCGCCAAAACCAGACTTAAAACTCGGATTCAGTTTTTTTAAAAAACCTTCATCTTTACCTAAAACAATCCCGGTTCTGATTTTTACAGTTCGAATTCCTAATTTTTCAATTTTATCGACTGCATTTTCCCATATCTGACAAGTGGTTCCTAAAAAATCATCTGCAGGCGGCGCGTCTTCTGTACAAACTTTATGACTTGTTACTGCGCCATAGATCCCAATTGCCGAAGCTGATATAAAACCATTTAGCTTTTTATTGTTTTTTTCTAAAACAGAAAAAATTAAATCGATAGGTTTTACACGACTGTGTATAATTGCTTTTTTTCTTTTTTTTGTCCAGCGTTTTTCAACTATTCCTTCTCCGGCTAAATGAATTATAAAATCAGCATTAAGGACCGCTTCTTCTTCAATATAGTCCTTATCTAAATTCCATTTATAATAAGTAACTGTATCCGTGTTTTCTTTTTTGTTTCTACTCAAAATTGATACAGTAAATCCGGCTCCAATAAGAAGATTTGTGAGGTAACTTCCAATAAAACCGCTTCCGCCTGTTAATAGAACATTTTGAGCCATAATAGTTTATAATATATTTAACAGTGTATATTGTTTAAGGATAAGTAAAGGTACTTAAACAATGTTTACCTTTATGGCAAATTCTAAATTTTAATAAAATGGCGGCTAAAAAAAAGGTAATTACCAAAGATGAAATCGTTTCACTATATATGGATCACGTTTTAGAAAAAGACCAAAAACCAAAATCGGTTTATCATTTTGCTAAAGAAAATGATTTTACCGAAGCCGATTTTTATTCCTTTTTTGGAACACTTGAAGGTTTAGAAAAAGAAATATTCCGACTGTTTTTTGAAAACACAGTCAATTTACTTCACACAAATGAAGAATATCAGCAGTATGATATGAAGAATAAAATGCTGAGTTTCTATTTTACTTTCTTCGAAGTTTTAACAGCAAACAGAAGTTATGTTTTGCAGACGCTTAAAGCAGACAGAAATCCGCTTAAAAATTTTGTACAGCTGACTACGCTTCGCGAAAGCTTTAAAAATTATGTTTCAGAAATCCTGACTGATGATTACAGACTGGAACAGGAAAAATTTCAGAAATTTCAGGAAAAAGCCATTCAGGAATCGGCTTGGCTTCAATTAATGCTGACAATTAAATTCTGGATGGAAGACGAATCGGCCGGATTTGAAAAGACAGACATTTTTATCGAAAAATCAGTTAATGCTTCATTTGAATTAATGAATGTAGCGCCAATGAATCATTTAATAGATTTTGGAAAATTTCTATTTAAAGAAAAAATACACAGCAGACAATGAAAACGATCGATTATATTCCAACTTCAAAAATAGAAAGAGCCGGAAAACTGGTTCAAACCGGAGCAAAAATTGGAGTAAACTACATTAAGCATTATGCCGAAAAAGTAGTAAATCCAGATTTGACCCGAGATAAATTAAACGAAAATAACGCCGAAGATATTTACGACGGACTAAAAAGCTTAAAAGGAAGTGCACTTAAAGTCGCGCAGATGTTAAGTATGGACAAGAATTTTCTGCCTCAGGCTTATGTAGAGAAATTCTCTTTGTCGCAGTTTTCTGTTCCGCCGCTTTCTGCACCTTTGGTTTTAAAAACTTTTAAAAGCAATTTTGGAAAAACACCTTATGAAATTTTTGATGAATTCAACCCAAATTCGGTAAACGCAGCCAGTATTGGTCAGGTACATCTGGCTAAGAAAAATGATAAAAAACTAGCCGTTAAAATTCAATATCCAGGTGTTGCCAATAGTATTTCTTCAGATTTGGCTTTGGTAAAACCAATTGCAATTCGAATGTTTAACCTGCAGGGAAAAGATTCTGATAAATATTTTAAAGAAGTTGAAGACAAACTAATCGAAGAAACTAACTATTTGCTTGAATTAAAACAAAGTCAGGAAGTAGTTGATGCCTGCGGTAAAATAGAAAATATCATTTTCCCGAATTATTATCCAGAGTTTTCATCAGAGAAAATCATTACGATGGATTGGATGACAGGAATTCATCTTTCTGAATTTACAGCTAAAAATACAGATCAGGAAGTGGGCGATAAAATAGGGCAGGCGCTTTGGGATTTTTATATGTACCAAATTCATGTTCTTCGAAAAGTTCATGCCGATCCGCATCCGGGAAATTTCTTGGTTAACGATCAAAATCAGTTAATTGCTTTGGATTTTGGTTGTATGAAACAAATTCCGGAGGAATTTTACACACCCTATTTTGAGTTAATCAACAAAAACGTGATTACAGATGAAGCGCTGTTTAATAAAAAGTTATTCGAATTAGAAATACTTCGTCCAGACGATACGCCGGCTGAAGTAGAATATTTTACAGATATGTTTCATGATTTGTTGTCGCTTTTTACAAGACCTTTTCAAAACGAAGCTTTCGATTTTGCCGATGAAACTTTTTTTAACGCTATCGCCGAATTAGGAAAACGTTTTTCAGAAGATACCAATCTGAAAAAAATGAACGGAAATCGTGGTTCTAAACATTTTATCTACATGAACCGCACTTTCTTCGGACTTTATAATTTAATGTTCGATTTGAAAGCGAAAATCATGGTTGATAATTATTTGAAGTACTAGTCATTGCGAGGAACGAAGCAATCTCATGAAGCATAATTTTGATATGTGGCTGCTTCGTTCCCAAGATTACAAAAATGAGTATAAATCTGCTCAATCTGCCAAATCTGCGTGAAACAAAAATTAAGGTTCCAGTAAATACCTGAAACCTGAAACCTGAAACCTGAAACCTGAAACAAAAAAACAAACCTATTTCAAAATTCCCGCTTTGTATGTTGCAATCGCACGATCTCTAGCAAAAGCATGATCTACCATTGGTTGTGCGTAGCCAAAATCAAATTCTGGAATCCATTTGCGGATGTATTCTCCTTTTTCGTCAAATTTCTTTTGTTGGATTTCGGGATTAAAAACTCTGAAATAAGGCGCAGCATCACAGCCAGTTCCTGCTGCCCACTGCCAGTTTCCTACGTTTGAAGCCAATTCAAAATCTAGTAATTTTTCGGCAAAATAAGCTTCTCCCCATTGCCAGTTAATTAATAAATGTTTGCATAAAAAACTTGCCACAACCATACGAACGCGATTGTGCATATAACCCGTTTCGTTAAGCTGACGCATTCCTGCATCTACCATTGGATAACCTGTGTTTCCAGAACACCAGCGTTTGAAATCTTCTTCGTTGTTTCGCCATTGAATTCCGTCATAAGCCGATTTAAAATTATGGTTTACACAATTCGGAAAACTAAAAAGAATCTGAATAAAGAACTCTCTCCAGATTAGTTCACTTAAAAAAGTTTGATTTTTTCGATTTGCCCAGTTTACCAGTTTGCGAATGCTTACCGTTCCAAAGCGTAAATGAGGCGAAAGGTAAGACGTACTGTCTAAAGCAGGAAAATCGCGTGTTTCTTTATAATTGGTAATTTGAGTTAAGTTGTGAGGAATGACTTTTATAGAGCTTTTTTCAAAACCAATTTCAGCCAAATCAGGAAATGAGAATTTGTTTTTCGCAAAATTTGAATGCATCGAACTTGAGTCACATTCAGGAACTGTTCCTAAAAAGTGATATTTTTCAAGCCATTTATTTTTATATGGAGTATAAACTGTGTAAGGGCTTCCATCCGCTTTTGTGATTTCTTTTTCTTCAAAGATTACATGATCTTTAAATGAAAAACATTCGACGTTATTTTCTTTTAAAAGAGAACAAATTGCCGTGTCGCGTTTAATTGCAAACGGTTCGTAATCTTTATTAAAAAATACGTTTTGAATGTCAAATTCTGAAAGAAGTGATTTCCAAACTGCTGTAGTTTTTCCTTTTTTAATTAAAATTGAAGATTCAAAAGTGTTTAATTCATTGTTTATTTTTTGAAGTGAATCATATATAAAACTGACTCTGGCGTCATTTTTAGGCAGATTATCCAGAATATCTTCATCAAAAATAAATAAAGGAATTACAGGAAAATCAGATTGTAAAGCATGAAATAATCCGGTATTATCTTCTAAACGCAAATCGCGTCTAAACCAGAAAAAGGAAACTTTTTGTTTTGTCATTGTGTAGTTTTCGCTTGACGAGTATTTTGTATTGTGAATAATTCTAAACACATAGAAACATAGATTTTATTTTTTCTTGCAGAAGAACAAAGAAACTGGTTTCTAACTCATAGCTATGTGTATTTTGATAAGTGAAACGGCTTTTCCTGCGCAATGAAAACTATGACTCTATGTGTTTAAAAAATAAAAAATTATATACTTTTTTGCTCTGCGTTAATTTGAATAATCTTTGGCTGTGATTTTGAATTAAACAATTCTTCGATTTTGTTATGACGGAAATCGAAAATAGTTTTCAATTTATTTTTTACTACTAACAAATTCATTAATCTTCCCAAAATTCCAAGCGGAAGTGCGTAGTGTACTATGTCAGTCATTTTGGTGCCGCCATCGGCAGTTTTTTCAAAAAAGTGTTTGTGATGCCATAATTTGTATGGGCCAAAACGCTGTACATCGATAAAATATTCGTTTTCCTTACAAGCCGTAATTTCGGTAACCCAGGAAATCTTAATTCCTAAAAGAGGTCTTAAAGTATAGGTTATAATTTGTCCGTGATACATTCGCTTATCGTCAAAATCTTTAATTTCAAAATTCATGTTATCAAGCGTAATGGTCTGCAGGTTTTTTGGACTGGAGAAAAAATCCCAGCAGTCTTCAACACTGGCATTTACATATTGAACGGTTGCTATTTTGTATAATTTCATAAATCAGTTTGTTGTAAATGTTACGAATCAAGTTACATTTTATAATACTTAAACGGTACAAACAACATTCCGAAACATTCTCCTTTTTCTTTTCCTAAGTGTTTATGGTGTATTTTATGAGCTTTTCTGAGTGCAATAAGGTATTTGTTTTTAGTGTTCTTAAACCATTTAAAACGCTGATGAATCAATACATCATGAATTAAAAAGTAACAAGCTCCGTAAAGTGTAACACCGCAGGCAATGAAAAACAAATAATTGAATCCGCCCTGAACACCAAAATAAAATAAGAGAATACTCGGAATGGCAAAAATGACAAAGAAAATGTCGTTGCGCTCAAAAGTATCTTCGTATTTCGGCTGATGGTGGTCAGAATGAAAATACCACATAAAACCGTGCATTACATATTTGTGTGTAAGCCAGGTAACACATTCCATAAACAGAAAAACGCCTATAAAAATTAAAAAAGAAATCATTTTATAAATGTTGTAAATTAAAATTATGACTTTATTTCCTTTGAGTTTAGCTTTAGATTATAAAAGATTGACTCTAATGAATATTTTTTTCAGTCCCCGATTTTCTCGTTTTGTCATCCTGAGCGAAGTCGAAGGATCGCAAGTAACTCCGTAACGATAATACAATCTTTGTCGAGCTTCTACCGATCCTTCGACTTCGCTCAGGATGACAAACTGTTGGCTGCTTAATATAAAATTAAACCAGTTTTAGCTTATAAGTAACAAACGACTGCGCCAAAAGCCCGGCTTTTGTATAATTAGAAACCCTGATTCTGGCATTTCCAATTTCATGCGACGGCGTATTTTTTAGTTTTTTGAGTAATTTTTTATAATAAACATAAGCTGTATAAACTCCAAACTTGGCTTCGATTGGCAGTTTTACAATTCCCTGATAAGCAATACGGAAATCTTCTTCAATTTCTTTGATAATCTGCTCTTTTGAATCTTCATTGAAATTGCTGAGGTTGATTCCTGGAAAATAGGCCCGGTTCAAAATCGTGCTGTCATCTTTTAAATCTCTCAAAAAATTGACTTTCTGAAAGGCAGATCCTAAACGCATGGCTTCTTCTTTTAGCTGTTCGTATTTTTGTTCTTTCCCCGAAACAAAAACCTTCAGGCACATTAAACCCACAACATCCGCAGAACCGTAAATATAATCAGCATACTCAGTTTGGGTATTGTACGTTGATTTAATCAAATCGAGTTTCATGCTTTTTAAAAACGCCTGAACCAAATCGTCGGTAATGTTATATTCTTTTACAGTATGCTGAAATGAGTTCAGGATAGGATTTAAGCTGATTCCTAATTCCATTGCTTTATAATATTCTTTTTCGAAATCATCAATCAGGTATTCTTTTTCGTAATCGTGAAAAGAATCTACGATTTCATCGGCAAAACGAACAAATCCGTAAATGCTGTAAATAGCGTCGCGAATGCTTGGTGACAGCATTTTTACGGCAATCGAGAAAGAAGAGCTGTAGTTTTTGGTAACCAGCTTACTGCATTTAAAAGAAACGGCGTCGAATAGTGATTTCATTTTTTTAAGATCTTAAAGATTTTTGAATTAATTCAGCGGCTAGTTTTCCAGAAATTAACGCAGGAGGAACACCTGGGCCGGGAACAGTTAATTGTCCTGTAAAATATAAGTTACGAACTTTTTTGCTTTTCAGTTTTGGCCGCAAAAAAGCCGTTTGTAATAAAGTATTGGCCATTCCGTAAGCATTTCCTTTGTACGCATTATAATCTTGTACAAAATCATTTTTACAGAATGATTCCTTAAAGATAATATTATTTCTAATTTCTTGTTGTGTAAGTTGTTCAAAACGAGTGATTATCTTTTCGAAATATTCTTCTCTAAGTGATTGATTGTCTTCAATTCCGGGTGCAAGCGGAATTAAGAAAAAACCGGTTTCCATTCCGTCTGGCGCACAAGTCAAATCAGTTTTGGATGGAAAATTGGCATAAAATAACGGTTCTTTTGGCCATTTCGGTTTATCATAAATATCAATTGCATGCTGATTAAAGTCAGTATCAAAAAATAAGGCGTGATGCGAAATGTTTTCGATTTTTTTATTGAAACCTATAAAAAACAGGAGCGAAGAAGGAGCGAAGATTCGGCTTTCCCAATAATTGTCAGAATAAGCGCGATGTTCTTTTTCTAATAAAGTCTCTGTATGCTGATAATCGGCTCCACTTAAAATAATATCAGATTTTATGATTTCGCCGTTAATAACAATTCCTGTGGCGGTTTTGTCTTCAACGATTATTTTTTCGATTGGCGAATTGGTTTTAATGGTTACGCCAAGTTCCAAAGCTAATTTTTCGATGCCGCGAATAACATCAAACATTCCCGTTTTAGGATGCCAGGTTCCAAGACCGAAATCGGCATAATTCATAAAATTGTAAAAGGAAGGCGTTTTAGTTGGTTTCGCACCGAGAAATAAAACCGGAAATTCAAGAATTTGAATCAGTTTTTTGTTTTTGAATTTTTTACGAATATCAGCACTAACATTTCCTAAAAACTGATTGAGTTTAAGGGCAGTTTCTTTCGTAACCAGTTCAAGCGGAGAAACTCCGGGACGATATACCAAATCTTTTATAGCAATATCGTAATTGCTTTTGGCCTGATTGATAAAGGTTTCAAGTTTTTGACCGCTTCCTTTTTCAATTTCTTCAAATGTATTTTTGATTGCTGCAAGATTATCATAAATGCTGATAAAATCATTTATGCCAAAATAAACCCGATAAGCCGGATTGAGTTTTACAAGCTCGTAATAATCTGAAGGTTTTTTGTTGAAATCCTGAAAAAAACGTTCAAAAACATCGGGCATCCAATACCAGCTTGGTCCCATGTCAAATGTAAAGCCGTCTTTTTTAAATTGTCGGGCACGGCCTCCAATTGTTGGATTTTTTTCATAAATAATCACTTTGTTCCCTTGTTGTGCCAAGTAACATGAAGCGGCTAACGAAGAAAAGCCTGATCCTATTATGGAGATTGTTTTTGTCATTTGTTTAACAAATATACAAAAACTTTAAACAAAGTAATTAAATTGTTTCCATTGTTTCTTCCATAGAATCGAAAATTCGGATTCTTTCGGGTAAATTTTTTCTGTCGATATGTTCAACCATTTTGCCCATAAGCCATACTTCATTGTTTTTTTGAAGTAGTTTTTGTCCCATCGATTTTACATATTGATTAATAACGCTTCGATCCGGCTGTATAGTCATGAAAGAAACAAAAGTGATGTTTTCAAAATGTTTGGTTAAATCCTGTAAGTTTTCGATAGGCATGCTTTCGCCTAAATAAATTGTCTTATATCCTTTTGATAAAATTTCATATTGAAGATATAATAACCCAATTTGATGAATTTCGTTTAACGGAAGAGAAAGCACAAAGATTCGGTCAGTTTTTGTTGGTTTCTGAATCTGCAGGCTTTCGGTATAAATTAAGATTTTCTGTTTAATCAAATGACTCATAAAATGTTCATTTGCTGGTGTTATGGTTTCAGACTGCCATAACAATCCTAATTCTTTTAATAAAGGTAAAAAATGCTCCTTAAAAACTTCTTTGAATGTTTTTTCAGAAATAAGCCAGTCAAAAGTGTTGAAAAATAATTCCTGGTCAAAATTCATCATCGCCATTTTAAAAGACGTGATGGCATAATTTTGAGAGTTTTTCTTTGATATAATTTCGCGGACTAATTGAGGGATTTTTTCCTCTGGATAAGTTGCGATTTTAGAAATTTTATAACCGTATTCGTGTAATAAAGTAATATTTAAAAGTTTCTGTAAATTCTGCAGGTTATAAAGCCTGATATTAGTATCGGTACGCATTGGTTCAAGAATGTTGTATCTCTTTTCCCAAATACGAATTGTATGTGCTTTAATTCCGGATAAATTCTCAAGATCTTTTATACTGAAAACAGTTTTTATATTGTTTATCATTTTTTTTGGTTAAGTGAACAAAAGTAAAATAAAATCTCAAAAAACCCTCGCAACTTGTTAAAAATCATAGATTACTAGGGGGTTACGTCGTTTTTAGCTTTAAAATTATTTACGAATAAAATGATTTGAAAGATTTTTTAGCGCATAAAAAAAGCAATCTGTAAATAAAATTTTACAGATTGCTTTTACTTGTTTTTTGCGTTTGGTTATTTACAAAATGAGTTTCTGTTTTTTATGGCGCTTTGGCTTCCTAATTCGATTGCTTTAGAAAAATCTTTGCATGAATTTTTCTTGTCTCCAATGTTGTTATAGGCCAAACCTCTTAAGTTGTAGGCAACATAGTCTCTTGGGTTTAAATCAAGACAAGAGGTGCAGTCACTAATTGCTTCTTTAAAATTTGATAGTTTAAAGTTTACATTGGCACGGCCTGTAAAAGCATCGGCATTCATGTTGTCTAATTCGATTGTTTTGTTAAAATCAGACATGGCGCCTTTTAAATCGTTTAGTTTGAACTTTGCAACGCCTCGATTTTGATAAGCTTCAACAAATTTAGAATCCTTGCCGATGGCTTTTGTGTAATCGGCGATTGCACTTTTGTAATTTCCGGCTGCAGCTTTATTAAAAGCTTTGTTAAAATAAATCGCTGCGGTTTGCGACCACGACGAAAAGCTTATCATAATAAATGATAGTACTAGTAGGTTTTTCATAAGACTAATTTGGGATTAGTGGTTTAATTATTTCTAAACGAAAATAAGAAAGTTTTTTTTGTAAGAGGATTTTTGGATCTGAATTTTTTCATCTGATTTTCACAATAGAAGTGTGAGTGATAAATTCAAAAAAAATATGGAAGGAAAAGTAGTAAATAAAAAAAGGCCAAGTAAAAAATACTTGACCTTTTGTGACCCGACTGGGGCTCGAACCCAGGACCCCATCATTAAAAGTGATGTGCTCTACCGACTGAGCTATCGAGTCTGTTGTTTTCTCGAATGAGGGTGCAAATATAAGTACTTTATTTAGTTTATGAAGCCTTTTTTTGCAATGATTTTTGTGATAAATTAGATTGTAGTTGTAAAAGCTTATTATGCAGTAGGATATGTTTTTTAAAATATCATAGTGCAGTATTCAAAGTCCTAATTTTCTGAATTATTTATTTGATTAGTTTCTCAAGTCTTTGCATCATCTCGTCTTTTTCTTTCAACATCCTCTCATACAAAGCAATTTTTTCTTCATGAAGCTGAATTATTTTGTCGATTGGATTGTTGTTAAAAGTTGGACTGTAATTTATTAAACCTTGAGTGTCGTGAAAAGTACTAGAAATAATATTTATTGCCTGTTCTTCGTTAAAATTCTGAAAAGCTTCTATCGGAATTTTTAATATTGCAGAAATTTGTTTTAGAAGATTTTCCTCAATTACATCTTTCTGCTCCAATAAAGAAATTTTCTTTTGGCTCCAGTCTTCGCCCAGATCATAAGCGAGTGCTTCCTGTTTTATGTTAAGCATTTCTCTAAAACGTTTTACGTTTCTTC
>NZ_JBQEMU010000001.1:0-29274 GCF_052044235.1 Flavobacterium sp. 22659 | reverse complement strand
TAAAAGTGATGTGCTCTACCGACTGAGCTATCGAGTCATTTAATTCCTTGAATGCGGGTGCAAATATAAGGAGTTTTTTTTGAAGTTTCCAAGCAATTTTATCATAAATTTGTCTTTTTTTTGGAAAAGTTTCCAATCGCTTAGTTTATAAGGTTTTATTAATATGAAAAAAATTGTATTGTTAGGTTACATGGGCTGCGGAAAGTCTACAATTGCCCAAAATTTGTCAAAAATCACTCAAATTCCGTTTTTAGATTTGGATATCTGTATCGAAAAAAGAGCAAATTTGTCGATAAAAGAGATTTTTGAACAGCACGGAGAGATCTATTTTAGAAAATTAGAGCACGAAATGTTTCTTGAATTACTTCAATCTTCAGAAAATGCTATTATAGGTTTGGGTGGAGGAACTCCATGTTACGCTAATAATCATTTATTACTGCAGCGAGACGATATTGTTTCGGTTTATTTAAAAGCTTCTATTGATACTTTATATAATAGATTGGTACATAATAAAAGTAAACGTCCTTTAATTGCTAATATGGACGAAGACGAAATGAAAGAATTTATCGCAAAGCATTTATTCGACAGAAGCTTTTATTACAACCATGCACAGCATAAAGTGGCAGTTGATAATAGAACAATTGACGAAACGGTTCAGGATATTTTGGATATTTTAGCTTAGAAAAGCATAATTGTCTCCGTTTTCATCAAAAACAACCTGAACGTGTTCTAATAAAGAAGTTGATAAAGAGATTCCTTTAAAATCTGCTTTTACAGGGTATTTTTTATGATTTCTGTCAACAAGTACTGCTGTTTTGAATTTTTTAAGCGGAACGTCAAGGAAATGGCGGACAGCATAAATTAAAGTAGTTCCTGAGTTTAATACATCATCAACCAGCACAAGTCCTTTATTTTTATAATCTTCTTTGCTTAAAGAAGTCTGAATAGGGGACTGTGGGTTTTGTTTGTCAATTTTGACTTCGCAAAGAGACACTTTTAATGTTGAAATTGTGCGTAAAGATTCTGCTAGTTTTTGAGCAAAAACAGAACCATTAGATGCGATTCCTGCAATTACAACTTCTTCTTCGTCAACAAAGGTTTCGTAGATTTGATAAGCGATACGTTTTATTTTGTGTTCGATTTCCTGATTTGTTAAGATGATGTTTTTGCTCATGATTATTTTTTTTGCTAAAATACAATTACAATTTTAGATTTTAGATTGTAGAATTCAGATTTTTGAATTGAAATTTAAATTTCATCTTCGTTTTCTTCGTCAATAAAATCATTTCCGTAATCGTCGATATCTCTTCTGTCTTTTTTAGTTGGTCTTCCTGTTCCGCTTTTACGGTAATGTTCTTTAGAAAGTTTCAACAGTTCTAAATGTTCGTAAGCTTCCGGCGGTGTTTCGTTTTTTCGGTATATATCAACGAGTTTTGCGCCTACACGGCTTTCAGGAATATCTAATACCGTTATAATTTGTGTAATTTGATCTTTTCTAAAGGTAATTCTGTCAGTAGGGAAAACCTCTTTTGATGGTTTTGCAACTAGCCCGTTTACAGTGATTTGGTTCTTTTTACAAGCTTCGGTTACCATATTTCTGGTCTTGTAATAACGAACGCACCATAAGTATTTATCTATTCTCATAATTTTTCTAAAATCCAAGTTAAATTCTTTACAAAAATAAATCAATATTGTATCTTGCGCACCTAAAAAATTAACAATAATGAATAAATTTAAATATTATTTTGTTTTATTACTCGCAGGACTTGCAATTGTATCTTGTAATAAAAAGGATGATGATGAAGAGATTGTGCCTCTAAGAGATTATCAAGAACAATATAATACTGATAATGCAAATATTGAAGAATATTTAAATACCTATTTTATAACAGTAACAGATGCTCCGGGAGAACAAACTGATCAGGATGTTACATTTACTAAAATTACTGATCCTTCAACGCAGCCTTCAATAATGTCTTACCTTAATAGTCCAACATTTCCAAAGCTGTTAAAAAGAGAAGTGCCTATGCATGGTATTGTATATCAAATGTATTATTTGGTTTTGAGAGAAGGTACCGGGACTTCGCCAATGAATACTGACGGGGCATTTACATCATATAGAGGTGAGTATTTAACTCGTGTTGCAAAAACAGATACTGAGGCAGAACATTTGTCAACAACGTTTTTTGAGCAGGTTTTATTTCCAACTAATGCGTTAGATTTATACGGTACAATTACAGGCTGGAGCGAGGCTTTTCCTCAATTTAAAACAGGAACTGCTACAATGAAACCTGACGGCAGTATGAAATATGAAAATTTTGGTGCAGGAGTATTATTTATTCCTTCTGGTTTAGGTTATTATGGTTCGGGAGCAAGTGCAATCCCGGCTTATTCTCCTTTAATTTTTAGTATTAAATTATATGATTTAACTCGTTTGGATCATGATCTAGATGGTGTTTTTGATTTTGAAGAAGATATTAGTGGAGATGGATATGTGTATGATTTTAGAAATACAACAAAATATCCTACACCTCCTGCAAATCAATATGATGATGATACAGATAAAGATGGTATCGCAGATTTCTTAGATACAGATGATGATGGTGACGGTTATTCTACTCTTTTTGAAATTACAAAACCTACTGGAACTGAATTTTTAGGTGGTACGAGTAAATATTATCCATACAATCCTGTTTCAGATAATCCTGCTACGCCAAATTATGATGAAACAGAAATATATGGTATTCCTAGAAGACCAACAGGAGAATTAACAAATCCTAATTTACCTGAGTCTATAAATAATCCTAGAAAGTTTATTGAAGATGATTTTTTAGCTGCTGGAAGAAAAAGAATTCATTTAGATAATACATATCCTTATAAAAAGAATTAAGGAAGCGAAATAAATAGAATAAAAAACCTCGAAATTCAAATTTCGAGGTTTTTTTTATGACGTTTTTCAATCCTCGCAAGCTTATATTCAAATGTTTTTTGCCGGTGAATTCAATTGAATTTGATACCGCTGGAAAAAGAAAAGCCTCGAAATTTGAGTTTCGAGGCTTTTTTGTATGTATGAAAAGATTACTTTCTTTTGATAACTTTTTCTACAGCTTCAACAATCGCTTGATTGTTTAATTTGTATTTTTCCATTAACTGCTCTGGAGTTCCAGATTCACCAAAACTATCTTTTACAGCAACAAATTCTTGTGGAGTTGGATTGTTTAAAGCTAATACGCCTGAAACGCTTTCTCCAAGACCTCCAAGGTAGTTGTGCTCTTCTGCAGTTACTACACATCTTGTTTTAGCAACCGATTTAAGGATTGCTTCTTCATCAAGAGGCTTAATAGTGTGAATGTTGATTACTTCTGCAGAAATTCCTTTTGCTTCTAAAGCTTCAGCAGCAATAAGAGCTTCCCAAACTAAGTGTCCTGTTGCGATAATCGTAACATCTGTTCCTTCGTTTAATAAAATTGCTTTTCCAATTACGAATGGTTCGTCAGCTGGAGTAAAGTTCGCTACAACTGGACGTCCAAAACGTAAGTAGGCTGGACCATGGTGATCTGCTAATGCAATTGTAGCCGCTTTAGTCTGATTGTAATCACAAGTGTTGATTACTGTCATTCCAGGAAGCATTTTCATTAATCCGATGTCTTCTAAGATTTGGTGAGTTGCACCATCTTCTCCTAAAGTTAAACCAGCATGAGAAGCACAGATTTTTACATTTTTATCTGAATAAGCAACAGATTGACGAATTTGATCGTAAACTCTTCCTGTAGAGAAGTTAGCAAAAGTTCCAGTAAATGGAATTTTTCCTCCAATTGTTAAACCTGCAGCGATTCCAATCATGTTTGCTTCAGCAATTCCAATTTGGAAAAAACGCTCTGGGTGATTCTTTTTGAAATCATCAAATTTTAATGATCCAATTAAGTCAGCACATAATGCTACAACATTTTCATTTTTTTGACCTAGTTCAGTCATTCCCGCTCCAAAACCAGAACGAGTATCTTTACTTCCTGTATTTTCGTATTTTTTCATTTTGTTTTTTGCTATACGCAATAGGCTGTAGGCAATAGGCTTAAAGCTTAATGCTTACTGCTTAAAGCATTTTTTAATAATCCGCTAAAGTTGAAACGTTTTGAGCTAAAGCACTAGCCAATTGGTCATTGTTTGGTGCTTTACCGTGCCAAGCATGAGTGTGCATCATGAAATCTACACCATTACCCATTTCTGTATGTAATAAAATACAAACTGGTTTTCCTTTTCCTGTTCTTGATTTAGCATCAGTTAAGCCAGCGATGATAGCATCAATGCTGTTTCCTTCTTTAATTTCTAAAACATCCCAGTCAAAAGCTTCAAATTTAGCGCGGATACTTCCCATTGGTAAAACTTCATCGGTTGTTCCGTCGATTTGTTTTCCGTTAAGGTCGATTGTTGCAATAATGTTGTCTACTTTTTTAGCAGAAGCGTACATAATAGCTTCCCAGTTTTGACCTTCTTGTAATTCTCCGTCTCCGTGTAAACTATATACAATATGATTGTCTTTGTTTAATTTTTTAGCTTGCGCTGCTCCAAGAGCTACAGATAAACCTTGTCCTAATGAGCCAGACGCAATACGAACTCCAGGTAAACCTTCGTGAGTAGTTGGGTGTCCCTGTAAACGAGAATCTAATAATCTGAATGTAGCTAATTCTGAAACTGGAAAATAACCGCTGCGTGCTAGAACGCTGTAAAAGACAGGAGAGATGTGTCCGTTTGAAAGGAAAAATAA
Source organism: Flavobacterium sp. 22659 (assembly GCF_052044235.1). Classification (NCBI taxonomy): domain Bacteria; kingdom Pseudomonadati; phylum Bacteroidota; class Flavobacteriia; order Flavobacteriales; family Flavobacteriaceae; genus Flavobacterium; species Flavobacterium sp. 22659. Next base: position 24,509 of record NZ_JBQEMU010000001.1, on the reverse strand, counting down.
ATCTTCTCCAATTCCGTCCATATCAAAACCTTCTTTGCGGTCCATTATATTTTGATATAGTGTTACCAAAAATTCAGTACAACCTAAAGAACCACCTGGGTGTCCAGAGTTTACAGCATGTACCATTCTAAGAATATCTCTTCTTACTTGGATCGTTAAATCGCTTAATTGTTGTGTGTTAGGCTTCATTTTATATGTAAAATTTTAAACTGTAGCAAAAGTAACGGATATTTTGTGGGGAGACAAATGATTTTCTGCTTTAGTTTGTTTCAATTGTTAAATTTTTTTGCTCTTTTTTTATCAGATTTGGAAAAAATACAAGAAGTTGATAATTGCATATAAAAATTTTGCCGCAGATTAAATGAATTAAATGATTTTAGAAATCAACTGAATTCGTTTAATCTGCGGCAAAAAATATTCTCGAAATTGATATACTTTTTAATTCGTATCGCTTTCGCTGTAATAGTTGTTTTCTTCATCTTCAGAACCAATGTCTTCCTGCTGGTCGTCTAGTTCAGAACCTGGAACATCTAAATCGTTGCCAATTTTATCACTGTTCTGTTTCCATTCGTGATTGTCATTGTTAATTATTCTTTCTCCGGAAATATCTTGAGGGTCAATATCTTCTAATCTTTCTTCTTGATTGTAAATATCTTCGTTTGCTGGGTAATCCATGTTTTCAAGGTTTTTTTCAATTTTTTCATCCTTGATGTCATCTAATTTATCTTCTGAGTTTATCATGATTTCTATATTTAAAATGTTCTTAATAAAGTTATGAAATCTATGGTTTGAGTTCTTATATTTTTAAAATCAGAATCTTATAGTATTCGCATCAATATAAATTCATCTAATGGAAGAGATTTCTTTCCAGGTAATTAATTGAATGTTATTTTTTTTAAGTTTTGCTTTGCATTCATCGCTGGTGAAAAAATCAAAATCTATTTGACGCCATTCTGAACCAAAATTAGGATGGTTAACCGTAATTCCCTGCATTTCAAAATCATCATATGCAGGATGAAGCAGGAAAACATTGAATCCCGAAATAATATTGTCTAAGGCTTTTTCATATGATTTTCTAAGTTCACCTTTTTCGAAATCTGCATAATATCCAATAAGAAGATTATCAGCTAAAAGAGTGTCTTCAAAATTGTATTGTTTATCAGATAAACTTATAGATTCTACAAAACCTTTATTAATGAAAACCGGTAAGTTGTATGTTTTTCCTAATTCTCTATAAATATCTAAAATTTCTGGTGTTACACCAACACTGCACATATGTGAATCCAGATGTGTGGGCTGAATGCCAAATTGCAGCGCTTTTTCAATTTGAGCAATAAATTCTTTTTTAATTTCAGAAAGTTTAGCGTTGTCTTTAAAATCTTTTCTGGTTTTATAAAAATAACCGTTTTGATCTGCTAAGCTAGAAACTTCGGAAATAGGAAGGACGGGGCCAAACTTGTAATTTTCCCATTCGCAAGTCAGAGTTAAATGAATACCGCAATCAAAATCCGGATTGTTTTTAGCAAATTCAGCCATTTCGTAAAACCACGGACAAGGAACCATAATGCTATAAGAGTTTACAGATCCGTTTTGAAGTGCTTTTATTGTAGCCTGATTTTCTGAATGTGATAATCCGGCGTCATCAGCATGAATAATTAATAGTTTGGCATTTTCGGGATATCCAAGTTTTTGAGCTAAATTCATTTGATTTTTTATTGTTGCGGATATACTGTGTGAAGACCTTGGCTGAACTCTGTCTGACAGCATTACATTTCATTTTTAATAGATTTTACTCAAATTTAAAAATTTCTGAAGTTTAGCTTTTATGTTGTTTTCGAATTAACTCAATTTTATAATTGACAAATAATCTAATTAATTAAATTTCCGTGAAATTAGATTATCTTTGCCGACTGAAAAAAGAAACAAATGAAGTTCGATTTATTACAAAAAGATCCGCAGTCGAAAGCAAGAGCGGGAAGTATTACTACAGATCACGGCGTAATTGAAACGCCTATTTTTATGCCAGTTGGAACGGTCGCATCTGTAAAAGGTGTGCATCAGCGTGAGCTTAAAGAAGAAATAAATCCGGATATTATTCTAGGAAACACTTACCATTTATATTTACGTCCGCAGACTGAAATTCTTGAAAAGGCAGGCGGACTGCACAAATTCATGAACTGGGATCGTAATATTTTGACCGATTCTGGAGGATATCAAGTATATTCTCTTTCTTCAAATAGAAAAATTAAGGAAGAAGGGGTAAAGTTTAAATCACATATTGACGGTTCATATCACTTTTTTACGCCAGAAAATGTAATGGAAATTCAGCGTACGATTGGAGCCGATATTATTATGGCTTTTGATGAATGTACGCCTTATCCTTGTGATTACCGTTATGCACAGCGTTCTATGCACATGACGCACCGCTGGTTAGATCGTTGTATCAATCATTTGGAAAAAGTTCCTTATAAATACGGTTACGAACAAACGTTTTTTCCAATTGTTCAGGGAAGTACTTATAAAGATTTACGCCGCCAGTCAGCAGAATATATTGCTAACGCTGGCCAGCAGGGAAATGCAATTGGCGGACTTTCTGTTGGTGAACCTGCAGAAGAAATGTATGCTATGACTGAGGTTGTCTGCGAAATTCTTCCTGAAGATAAACCTCGTTATTTAATGGGAGTTGGTACTCCTATAAATATATTAGAAAATATTGCGTTAGGAATTGATATGTTTGATTGTGTTATGCCAACGCGTAATGCGAGAAACGGAATGTTGTTTACAGCAAACGGAACAATTAATATCAAGAACAAAAAGTGGGAAGCAGATTTTTCTCCAATTGACGAAATGGCGCATACTTTTGTTGATACAGAATATTCAAAAGCGTATTTACGCCACTTGTTTGCTGCAAACGAATATTTAGGAAAACAAATTGCAACGATACATAATCTTGGTTTCTATATGTGGTTGGTTCGTGAAGCTAGAAAACATATCTTAGCGGGCGATTTTAGACCATGGAAAGAAATGATGGTTAAAAATATGAGTCAAAGACTATAAAATGCGTTAATTTGTTTAATCGTTTATTCGGTTAAACGGTTAAACAAATAATCGATTAAACTTTGTTATGTTAACAATAATAGACAAGTATATTTTAAAAAGATATTTAGCCACTTTTTCGGTGATGATTTTGTTATTTATTCCAATTGGAATTGTAATAGACGTTTCAGAAAAGGTAAATAAAATGCTGGAAAACAAAATTCCGTTTACACAAATTGCGATCTATTATTACAATTTTACAGTTTATTTTGCCAATTCACTGTTTCCAATTTTTTTGTTTTTATCGGTAATCTGGTTTACTTCAAAACTGGCGAATAATACAGAGATTATAGCTATTTTAAGTTCCGGAATTTCTTTTACGCGTTTCTTGCGTCCTTATATTATTGGTGCATCGATTGTTTCTGTTTTTGTGCTTTTAATGGGATTTTTTATTGTGCCTGCGGCTAGTGAAGGATTTAATAATTTTAGGTACACTTATTTAAAAGGAAATGGTAAACAGCTCATGCGGGGAGAAAATACCAATGTTTTTAGACAAATTAACGATCACGATTTTATTTTTGTAAATAGCTTTAATGAAGAGTCAAAGACAGCTTTTAACTTTACTTTAGAACATTTTGAAAAAGAAAAATTAACATACAAAATAACTGCCAGTCGTATAAAATGGGATCCAAAAAAGAAAATATACACTTTATACGATTATACAAAAAGAACAGTTGGAGATTTGAATGATGTAATTGAAAAAGCTCCTGAGAAAAATGTAGGTTTTAAATTTGAACTTGCAGATTTGACTCCTGTTGTTTATATCGCAGAAACCCTGACTCTGGGAAAACTAATTGATTTTATTGAAAAAGAAAGAAAAAGAGGTTCTGGAAATATTAATACTTATTTAGTGGTTCTGTACAAAAAATACAGTGTGCCGGTTTCGGCCTTTATTTTAACTATTATTGCTGTTGCAGTTTCTTCAATGAAGCGCCGCGGCGGTATGGGAATGAACCTTGCTATTGGAATTGCCATTGCATTTTCATTTGTTTTCTTTGATAAAATCTTCGGTACACTTGCCGAAAAATCTACTTTTTCACCTTTATTAGCTGTTTGGTTCCCAAATATTGTTTTCGGAATTCTGGCAGTTTATTTATTACGTAATGCGAAACGATAATTTAAAAAGTTATTTAAATCTTCACTTAATAGTTTTTATCTGGGGTTTTACAGCCATTTTGGGCGCTTTAATTACCATTGATGCCGATAATCTGGTTTGGTACAGAATGTTGATCGCCATGATTTTTCTAGGCGGATTTATTGCATTTAAAAAGCAGTCTTTTCAGGTTCCTGTAAAAGAATTTTTTAAATTGATTTTTGTTGGATTATTGATTGCATTGCATTGGATTTTCTTTTTTAAGGCAATTCATGTTTCTAATGTTTCAATCACCCTTTCTATATTTTCTTTAGGAGCATTTTTCGCCTCTTTATTAGAACCGTTATTTTACGGACGAAAAGTCCTTTGGTATGAAGTTTTCTTCGGACTTGTTATTATTGCAGGTTTGGGACTGATTCTTCAGGTTGAAATAAAATATCTTACGGGAGTTTATTATGCTTTAGCAGCAATAATTTTAGGCGTTTTATTTACTTTAATGAATGGAAAATTAATCTCAGATCACGAACCTTCGGTTATTACTTTTTATGAATTTGGAGCGGGAGTTTTCTTCATTACGATTTATTTTTTATTTCAGGGAAAATTCACAGCAGATTTCTTCCAAATGTCCTTAAATAACTGGGTTTTATTATTGATTTTGGCTTCAATCTGTACAGCTTATGCTTTTACGGCTTCTGTAAAAGTAATGCAGCGATTAACACCGTATACAGTAATGTTAACGACTAACTTAGAACCTGTTTACGGGATCGTTTTGGCTTACTTTATTTTAGGAGGAAAAGAAAAAATGAGTGTCGAATTTTACATAGGAGCTGTTATAATTATCATAACAGTTATTCTAAACGGTGTTTTTAAACATTATCAAAACAAGAAGGAAAACTTGTAATAGTTTACTTATTTTTAAATTGCATTTTTATACTTTAAATAACAATTAACTTCGCCAATGATATAATATTTTTATATTTGCGGTTCGATTTACAAACAAAATTCAAAAATACATGGAATATTTAGATTTTGAGCTTCCAATTAAAGAACTTGAAGAACAGCTAGAAAAGTGCGTTATTATTGGAAAAGAATCTGACGTTGATGTAACCCCAACGTGCAAGGAAATCAATAAAAAATTAGAGCAGACTAAGAAAGATATATACAAAAACCTTACGGCTTGGCAGAGAGTACAACTGTCAAGACACCCAAACAGACCTTATACTTTAGATTATATCAAAGCAATTTGCGGTGATACTTTCTTAGAGCTTCATGGAGACAGAGGCTTTAAAGATGATAAAGCGATGGTGGGCGGTTTAGGTAAAATAAATGGTCAGTCGTTTATGATTGTAGGGCAGCAAAAAGGTTACAATACAAAAACACGTCAGTACCGTAATTTTGGTATGGCAAATCCAGAAGGATACCGTAAGGCTTTGCGTTTAATGAAAATGGCGGAGAAATTTGGTATTCCGGTTCTTACTTTAGTAGATACTCCGGGTGCATATCCAGGTTTAGAAGCTGAAGAAAGAGGACAGGGAGAAGCTATTGCCAGAAACATTTTTGAAATGGTTCGTCTGCAGGTGCCAATCATTACGATTATCGTAGGTGAAGGTGCTTCGGGAGGAGCATTAGGAATTGGTGTTGGAGACAGAGTTTATATGTTAGAAAACACTTGGTACTCTGTAATTTCTCCAGAATCATGCTCTTCTATTTTATGGAAAAGCTGGGAGTACAAAGAACGTGCAGCTGAAGCTTTAAAACTGACTTCTTCTGACATGAAAAAACAAAAATTAGTTGATGATGTAATTCCAGAACCACTTGGCGGAGCGCACTACGACCGCGAAACTACTTTTAAAACAGTAGCGGAATACATTACTAAAGGATATAATGAATTAAAAGACTTATCAACAGCCGACTTGATTGCCCAGAGAATGGACAAATACAGTAATATGGGCGAGTATAAAGAGTAAATTCATATTTAATGATTAAAAATCCGAAGCCCTGCGGTTTCGGATTTTTTTTTGGTTATCAACAAAAAAAACATATTTATAAACAACTGAATAGTTATAACTAGATAGCAATTTTTTTTTAAATTTTGTTACTTTCGCTATATGGAAAATTTCAAGAATGTAAACCCCGTAAAGGTCGATAAAACCACAATAATTAATCTCGAAAAAGGAAAACTCCCTCCGCAGGTTCTTGATTTAGAAGAAGCTGTGCTTGGTGCAATGATGATTGATAAAAAAGGGGTAGATGATGTAATTGATATTTTACAGCCAGATGCTTTTTATAAAGATGCGCACAAACATATTTTTGAAGCAATTCTGCAGCTTTTTACAGAAACACAGCCAATAGATTTGCTGACAGTTTCGACACAATTAAAGAAAAACGGAAAATTAGAATTAGCAGGAGGTGATTTTTATTTAATTCAGTTAACGCAGAAAATTGCATCTTCTGCCCACATCGAATTTCACTCGCGTATTATTCTTCAAAAATTCATTCAAAGAAGTTTGATTAGAATTTCTTCTGAAATTATTGAAGAATCTTATGACGAAACTACAGACGTATTCGATTTGCTGGATAAAGCCGAATCTAAATTGTATGAGGTAACACAGGGAAATATCAAACGTAGTTCTGAAACTGCTCAGAGTTTGGTTCTTCAGGCGAAAAAACGTATTGAAGAAATTGCAGGAAAAGAAGGTTTGAGTGGTGTTGCAACAGGATTTGAAAAATTAGATGAAGTAACTTCAGGATGGCAGCCTTCGGATTTGATTATTATCGCTGCTCGTCCAGGTATGGGTAAAACCGCATTCGTACTTTCGATGGCAAGAAACGTTGCCATTCAGTTTGGACATGCCGTGGCAGTTTTCTCTCTGGAGATGGCTTCGGTTCAGTTAATTACAAGGCTTATTTCTTCGGAAACAGGATTGTCTTCTGAAAAATTAAGAACAGGAAAATTAGAAAAACACGAATGGGAGCAGTTAAGTACTAAAGTAAAAGATTTAGAAAAAGCCCCATTGTTTATTGATGATACGCCTTCACTTTCAATTTTCGATTTACGTGCAAAATGCCGTCGTTTGGCATCGCAGCACGGAATCAAATTAATTATTATTGACTACTTGCAGTTAATGACTGCGGGAGGAAATGGTAAAGGAGGAGGAAACCGTGAGCAGGAGATTTCGACTATTTCCCGAAACTTAAAAGCACTGGCAAAAGAGCTAAACGTTCCGGTAATTGCACTTTCACAGTTATCGCGTGCGGTTGAGACCCGTGGATCAAGTAAACGTCCGTTACTTTCGGATCTTCGTGAATCTGGTGCGATTGAGCAGGATGCTGATATTGTATCGTTTATTTACCGTCCAGAATATTATAAAATTGAAGAATGGGATGATGATGAGGCATCTCCAACTGCGGGACAAGCAGAGTTTATTATAGCCAAACACCGTAATGGTGGATTGGAAAATATTCGTTTAAAATTCTTAGGACACTTAGGTAAGTTTGACAACCTTGAAGACTTTACAGGTGGTTATGATGATTTACCTTCAAAAATGAATCACGAGGATAATCCATTTATTACAAAAAATCTGCCATCGGCCAATGAAGCATTTGGAAGCAACCTGAATGACGATGATGATGATAGTGATGTACCGTTTTAATCAGAATAAAAATCCTAATAAAAACCTTTGTAAGTATGTTCTTTCAAAGGTTTTTTTTATTTTAATTAATTACATAATCGAATCTATAATTTACTCCATAATATTTCTTACATAAAAATTAATTCGGTAGTTTCGCTAGACCATAAACAAATTAACTAATATTAAATTTTTAAAAAACTATGAGCGAAGAAGCCTTTCCAGACGCAGTTCTGATTCCTTTGGGTATAGCCAAAGAGTGGGAAAAAAGGTATCAAGATGACACCACCATCGAAGATCCTAAAACCAAAGTAAAATCTTTTTTAATTCCAAGAGAAACTTTAGAAAAAGTTTTAAAACTTGAAACTGAGGTTGTACGTGCATGTCTTGCTATTAATGACAAAGACGAAAGAACCTTACTTTTTGTTGGAGCTAGATTAGATAAGGAAACTGGTAAATACATTGATGTTTACGGAGAAGGTTCTTCTTATATGGCTAAATCTGCAGCAGATGATGCTGAAGAAGTAGTTTATGACGGAATACGTCCTAGTCCGCCATTTTAATTCTAAAATATTATAAAGTATATAAAATGATTGATATTTTAGTGTACTCTACATATTTTGTTTTAATAGTAAACTTAATAGCCTATTCATATAGCTTTTTCCGAAAGGAAAAAGCTAATGTTTTTTTTCTCTGCTATTTAGCTTTTTCAACTGTAATGCAATTGTCAATGGAATTATTATACCATTTAGGAATGACTAATTTGGTGGTTGTCAATATGTTTTTTGCTGGACAAATGTTGCTGCTTGGAATGTTTTACAATTCGCTGACAAATGTTAAAAGCCAAAAAATGTTCATTAAAATTAGTTTAATAATTGCATTATTAGTTTTAGCTATACAATTTTGTATGAATTCAAGCGTATTTCTTAAGTTCAATTTATTTGAAATTATCTTAACCAATCTGCTTATTGTGGTTTTTGCTCTATTTCACTTTTATAATATGCTTACAGAAGATAAAACATATTATTATATAAGTGTAGGTCTGATATTTTACTTATTAGCGAGTACAGTATTGTACTTAATTGGAAATCTTTCTATAGGTTTAAGTGATGATGTTAAGCTTTTAACCTGGATATTAAACAGTTTTTTAGTTTTATGTTATCAATTTTTTATTTTGTTCGAATGGATAAAAAGTTTTTCAAAAAAAGCATTTTCACCTAATAAAACTACCTTGAAATAAATTTGATATGAATACCCACTCAATACCAGAAAAAGAGCTTGTCGCTATAATATTATATATTTCACTTTTCTTTATAATTGTTTCAGTTGTACTGATCATATTTTTCTACTTCTCGAGAAAAAAAATCATTCAAAAAGAATTAGAAAAGAAAGATTTAATACTTCAGTATCAAAAAGAACAATTACATGCTGTTTTGCAGATACAAGAAGAAGAACGCAAACGTATTGCTCAGGATCTTCATGATGATATTAGTTCTAAACTTAACATTGTTTCCTTAAATACACACTTGTTGTCAGCGCCAAATTTAACAGAAGCCGAAACAACTGAAATTACAGAGAACATTATAAATTTAACAGCAAAAGCTTTAGAAAATTCAAGGAAAATTGCGCATAATTTATTACCTCCGGTTTTCGAAAAGTTTGGACTTCATGCAGGTATAGAAGAATTATGCGGGGAATTTGAGAGTAGTAAATCAGTAAAAACCTATTATAAAAACGAACTTGATTTTGATGATAAAGAAATCGATCGTCATTTACATGTTTTTAGGGTTTTACAGGAACTAATGAATAATTCTCTTCGTCATGGAAAGTCTAATGAAATCTGGATTAATTTTAAAGAAGATAAAGGAACAAATACCTGTTATTATAAAGATAACGGAGTAGGATTTGACAGCGAAGATTTTGAAAATTACAGAGGATTGGGAATGAAAAATATCAACAGCCGTATTTCTTTCTTAGACGGAACAATCAGTTTTGAATCTGAAAAAGGAAAAGGAGTTGAAGTTATATTTACATTTTAAGTTAAAAAGCGAATTTTACATCAATAAAATAAGGCGAAATGGCTTTTTTTGATTCATATTTCGTATTTTCGATATACCAAACGACCAAAAACGTAAAAAATGAATGCCATTATCAAAATAGCTTTAGTCGACGACGAAGTTTTATTCCGGAAAGGAATAGCTTTTTTATTGCAGAGAGAAGATAATATTGAGATTGTTTTCGAAGCTTCAAACGGAGAAGACCTTGTAAATAAACTTCTCGAAACTGAAATTAAACCAGATATTATTATCATGGATTTAAAAATGCCGGTTTTGAATGGCGTTGAAGCAACAAAAATAATTAGGAAATCTTTCCCTGAAATAAAAATTATTGCACTTACCAGTTACGATTCAAAATCTTTTATTGCCAATATGATTCAGGTTGGCGCTGTTGCCTATTTAATTAAAAATACAACTCCAAAAGATTTAATTAAAACCATTAATGAAGTTAACAAAAAAGGATTTTATTATAACGAAAGTGTTTTGAAGACTATTCAGGAAACAATAGTTTCTTCAAAAAATTCAAAAGGAAATCTGGAAACAAGTTTTCTTTCTCCAAGAGAAATAGAAATTTTACAGCTTATTTGTCAGCAAAAAACAACTTCAGAAATTGCTGAACATCTTTTTTTAAGTCCAAGAACAGTTGAAGGGCATCGAAATAATTTACTTCTTAAAACAGAATCAAGAAATATTGCCGGTTTAGTGGTATATGCTATTCAAAATGAAATAGCCGTTTTAACGCTTTAACTTCCGCTTGTTAAAAACTGAATAGATAAAACATAATAAGCTACAATAGTAATTACAAGAACTCCAAGACCAATTTTTTGCATTACATTTAAACCTCTAGGCTGATGATTATTTTCATTAAACTTCATGACTGTTGTTTTTTTATGGCGGTTATTTAGATTAAGAATTTCAAATGTAAGTAGAAAAAATAGTACAAAAACAGGTGTTTTTACCTGTTTTTACGAAAAGTATGGTCAATTTTACCGACGTAAAACTTTAACGCACTGCATTAGGGTAAAACCTTTGGATCGGTTATGTTTTTAATGACTTCCTCATTATCTTTACTAAAATATTTTTTTGATGAAAAAGAGTTTACTGTATATTTTTTTGCTGGTATTTTCATTGCAGACGAAGGCATCTTTTATTTTGCTTCCAATGGACGAAACTACACAGCAAAATCATCTAAAAGCATACGGAATAACATATTGGTGTTTAAGCCGCGATTATAAAGCAAGCTGGCTGTTAAATTATCGAGGAGGTTCATTCTTATTGCCTGATGCTGAGGAGATAAGAAAAGAATGTAAAATTAGAGGTGTTAGTTTTGAAGTGCTTTCTGATACTGAAGAAGCCTCTCTTTTAAATGATATTTCGAGTCCGTCACAAAATATGGAATCAGTAATTCTTGAAAAAGCACCAAAAATTGCTGTTTATACACCAAAAGGAAAACAACCGTGGGATGATGCCGTTACGTTGGTTTTGACTTATGCCGAAATTCCATTTACTCCTATTTATGATGAAGAAGTTTTGAGCGACCAATTATTATTATATGACTGGCTGCATTTACATCATGAAGATTTTACCGGTCAGTATGGTAAGTTTTATGCCGCTTATAAAAATACACCTTGGTATATTGAACAAAAAAGAGATTCTGAAGCTTTAGCAGCAAAACTTGGTTATTCTAAAGTTTCACAGGAAAAAGGAGCTGTAGCAAAAAAGATTAGAGATTTTGTTATTGGAGGCGGTTTTATGTTTGCTATGTGTTCTGCCACAGATAGTTTTGATATTGCATTAGCTGCAGATGGAGTTGATATTTGCGAAACTATGTTTGATGGTGATCCAAGTGAATCTAACTATCAGGCAAAATTAAATTATGGAAACTCTTTTGCCTTTAAAGATTTTATTTTAGAAAGAAGGCCTGAAGTTTATGAATTTTCGGATATTGATATGACTGGAAAACGAAGAGTTCCTATGGAAAAAGATTATTTTACTTTAATGGAATATTCTGCAAAATGGGATCCTATTCCTAGTATGTTATGTCAAAACCATACTCAATTAGTAAAAGGTTTTATGGGGCAGACAACTTCATTTAACGAAACATTGATAAAATCCAATGTTCTGGTTATGGGAACTTGTGAACTTAATGGTGAAGCTAGATATATTCATGGCGAAAAAGGAAAAGGAATGTTTACTTTTTTTGGAGGCCATGATCCGGAAGATTTTCAGCATCAGGTTGGTGATCCGCCTACAGTTCTGGATTTACATCCTAATTCTCCGGGATATCGTTTAATTTTAAATAATGTTTTATTTCCGGCTGCCAAAAAGAAAAAATTAAAAACATAGTTTTAATTTAAAAAGAACTCAATCCAAATAGGAATGTGGTCTGATATTTTTCTGGCTTCTTGAAGTGAATCGTAGTTATTATAAAATAAAACAACTCCTGATTTACTAGGTTTTAACGTACTTGATTTGTAAAAAATATTATCAAATTCAGAGGCAAGACAAATTTCTGCTTTACATTTTTGTTTTAAAGTTGTTTTTTGTTTTTGAAATACAGAAACATATCCCATTTTTTTTAATGGATTAAAAACGGTATGTGATTCGGGACAATTAAAATCGCCTGTAAAAACCAGATTTAGATCTGGGTATTCTTGCGGAAGAAATTTGAAGTATTTAATTTCAGTTTCAGGCTGTTTACTTTTTGTTATAGCATGAAAATTAACAAACGTAACCAGTTTTTTGTTTACTTCGAAGGTTGCAAAATAAGGTTCCCGGTCTATTTCTAAGTGATATTTTTTTTCCAGCCAGGGTTTGCCTTTCAATTTTACTTTACTTGTTTTCCAAATAAAAGCATAGCGCTCTTTCTTGTAACTGTTTCCACTTGTGGGATCACTTATTGTATAATCCCATTTTGAACCTTTTTCGTTTAATATTGAAGCAAGTTTTGCGACTGCCTGTGAGCCTCCGTATCCGGCAACAACTTCTTGGATAGCTATAATGTCGTATTCTTGTACCGTTTTTGCAATAAAACTTAAAGAGGCTTGAGACTTAGATTTTCCAAAGTTTTCTAAATTCCAGGAAATAAATTTGGTTTGAGAAAAGGCTTGGAATGAAGTAAGAAGGAATAAAAGGAAATAAAATGTACTATTTTTCATTAAATTTTAAAATCCAAATATAGTATATAGATTTCTATTTTCCAGCTTACTTACAATTAATGTTTCTTGTACCTGTTTTTTAGAGCTGTTCCAATAATTATAATTTGCAAAACCAGAAGAGCCGGGATACAAATTAGTTTCCAATCAATGTCAAGCCAGCCTGTTTTCTCAGAAACAAAAGCAAAACTTACAGAAAGAAAAAGACAAAGAAGCATAGTTTTCATAATAATTCTATTGTTGGGTGTATTGATCTTGGTAATGGGATCAAACTTATATTTAGGTTTCATCAGTTAATAATTTATACAAACTTAAATCTATGTAAGAGAATTTCCTTACGGGAAACCGTAACACATGTGTTAAACTCTAAACCAGACCAAAGTCTTTTGCAATGGCAATTAAGTGTACATTGTTGTTTGCTTTAAAATATATTTTTAATTTGTTGATTCGTTTTTCTATACTGCTGGTTCCATTTGGTGTAATCGATTTTTCTTTAAACTCATTTGAAATGTTTTCTAATATGTAACCTTTTGCCAGAAGTGATAAGATAGAGATATCATAAGATTCAATTTCGATTAATGATTTGTCATTGAAACTAAAATTTAAATCAGATGAAAGTATTCTTTCTTCGTTTTTAAAAGTTTTTTCAAGAGCAGATCTTAATTCCTGAATACTATTTCTTCCTTTAGATACATATGCATTTATTCCTAACTCATCAAAAAGAGTTTTAATGCGATACGATTTGTCTTCAATTGAAAACACAATTTTTTTTAATTCAGGCTGCACTTTATTGATTGCTTCAATTAATTCATCACCGCTTTCAATATTTGCTTTCCTATGATCAGTCTTAAAAGATAAATCAGTAATAAGTAAATCGTACGGTTCTTTTTCGTTCAATGCTTTTTTTACTTTTAATAAACCTTCATCACAATATTTAACATGGTCAATAACAGGAATATTAAGGTCTTCGAGAACTTGAACAACTGCAATACTAATACTATCTAAATCTTCTGCAACTAAAACTTTCTTAAACATATTACTTGTTTTATAATGGGAATGTGAAACTTATTTTGAAACCATTTTCTGTATAATTGCCAAAATTAATAGTTCCATTCGTGGTTTTAATACGGTTTTCCACATTTTCAAGATGTTTTTTTAAAATTATTCTTTCATTTTGCGTTTTAGAACTGTTGTCGCTGTATGTAATTACAATATTTTTATTGATTATTTTAAATGATAATATGATCAAAGTCAAGTCGTTGTATTTTTTCATGTTGTAAAATAGCTCTTGTAATACCCTGTAAATAATAATTTTTTTGATCTTGTTAATTTTATTCCACTTTATGGTATCAAGACCATTTACTAATAAATTTAGATTTGGAGTTTTAAAACCCGATATCATTTCCTTCAACCCCATATCGTAATTTTCATTGGTTACAATAGAACTGTTTTCTCTGGAAATGTTTCTGGTTTGAGAGTATATTTCATCTAATTTTATTAAAAACTGATTTTTATTTTCATCATTTTGTAAATCTTTATTTTGTGCAAAAAGCAATGTATGATGCACCTTATTTGTCAATTCATTACGCAGTTTCTTAGAAATTCTCATTTCACTTTCAAAAACAGCTTCTTTTTTTTCTTTTTCTCCTTTTATAAATAAGTAGAGTGGCAAAAGTAAAAGAACAGCTATCGTGAAAGTAATAATGATATAGGATATGGTATTTCTATTTTTATGCTTTTGTAATAACAGTTCATTTTCCGCTTTTTCGGCTTTGAGTTTTAGATTTTCTTCTTTATCAGTTTTAGATTCGTATTTAATTATTGAGAATTGATTTTTTGCTTGTTTTCTGCTGGATAATATACTGTCAATTATTTTTACGTATGCTTTAGAATATTTTTTAAGTTCTTTTCCTTCAGATTTTCTAATTAAGTCTCCTAAAGTATTTGCTTTAAATGATGCAGACTTTGCCCTGCAGGCAGACTGATATTGTTTTTCTGTATATATTTTAGATAATTTAGGATTGGTTTCAGCATAAACCATAGCTACACTAGAATAGGTACTCATTAATTCATAATCTGACTTTAATCTTTCCTGTATCTTCAGACTCTTTTTATAATATTCTAATGCTTTTGGATTTCCGAGCTTGAAATAACAAAATCCTAGGTTGTTTAATAGTAAGGAATAATT
The DNA here is from genome assembly GCF_052044235.1 of Flavobacterium sp. 22659. Classification (NCBI taxonomy): domain Bacteria; kingdom Pseudomonadati; phylum Bacteroidota; class Flavobacteriia; order Flavobacteriales; family Flavobacteriaceae; genus Flavobacterium; species Flavobacterium sp. 22659. Next base: position 9,291 of record NZ_JBQEMU010000001.1, on the reverse strand, counting down.
AATATCGGTTTTTGCAGAATCAGTTTCGTGTTTAATTTTTATTCTGGCTAATGGCTCCAATGCATCTATTATCTCTTTATATCTTTTTTGTCTTAAGTAAACTAAAGCAATGTCATTTATGATTACTGATTTTTTGTATGGTGTTGCAGCTAGTCTCAATGCTTTTCTGTGGTATAACAGTGCATTACTATTGTCATAAGTAAAGAAATAGTTGTAAGCTAAGAGGGTGTAAGTGTTATAAGTGTATTTAGGTTTGCTTGTTTTTTTTAAATATGGAAAAACTTTTAATAAAGCTTCTTCGCATGCCGTGTAGTTGTTTGTATTCTGATGTAAATTTGCTATAGATAATTGAGAATAAACATAATCATCTGCATAATCATCAATAGGATCACAAAGTGCAATTGCTTTTTTATAAAAGAAATATGCGCTGTCGTAATTAATTTGGTCAAATAAGCGATCAGCTTCAGTTATGTTTTTATTTATTTCAACAGAATTGTTTTTTTTAATCTGTTGAATAATTATTACCTGGTTTCTATGCAGCTGATAAAGTAATACTACCCCAATTAAAAGTATAATCAGAAAAAAAATAAGATACTTTAGAAAAGTTTTATTTTTTATAATTTCAAGCATCTTCATATTAAAAAGGAATTTTAATTGATATTTTAAATCCATTGTCGGGATTTGATTCAAATTGAATTTCACCTTTTACATTTAAAATACGATTCTCAATTATTTGAAGACCACTTTTAGATACTTGGTTCATGTTAACACCTTTACCATTATCTGTATAATTTATAATAATATTTTTTTTAATGACTTTAAAATTAACTCCAGTAAGTGTTGCGCTGCTGTGTTTTTTCATGTTTACAAGTAGTTCTTGTATGACTCTGTAAATAATTATTTTTTTGTTTTTATCAATTTTAATCCAGTTAATATCAGTAAGGCCATTTGTAAAAACATTTGTATCTGTTGTTTTAAAAGTAGATATCATATTTTTCAATGTCAAACTGTATCTTTTATCAGTTATAATATCGCTGTTTTCTTTTGAGATATTTCTGGTTTGAGAATAGATTTTTTCGAGACTTTCTAATAATTCATTTTTATTATCAGCAGTTTCTAAATCATTATTTTTAGCATATGTTAAAACATTCTGAACTTCATTTAAAAGTTCATTGCGTAATTTGTTAGAAATCCGGGTTTCACTTTCTTGTATGGCATTGTTTTTTTGTTTCCTCCCTTTTATTGATAAGTAAAAACTAAGTATGATGCACAATGTTAAAATAAAAGTTATTATTACCCCCGAAATTATATTGCTGGTTTTATGCTGCTGAAGTTTAAGTTCGTTTTCTGCTTTTTCTGCTTTAAGGTGTAAATTCTCGTCTTTATTTATTTTTGAGTAATATTTGATGTTTGTAAATTGATTTCTAGCCGATTTTCTAGAATTAATTACACTGTCAGTCAGTTTTATATAATCTATAGTATATTTTTTTAACTCAGATCCTTTACTAAGCTTTATTAAATAAGCAAGTAATTCCATTTTGGCACTGTTAGCATTTACTTCCCTTGCTGTTTCGTAGGATTTCTTTGCGTACTGTAAAGCAAGCTCAGGATTATTTTCCATGTAGTAATCAGAAAGAGATTTATAATTATTAAGCAATATGAACTTATTAGTCCCCTGTAAGTTGGTTGCTAAACTTTTGAGATAAAGATCTAATGCTTTAGGTTTTTTTAAATTAAAATAACAGACTCCAAGACTGTTCTGCAAAGAAGCATAAAAATAATCACTTAACAGAGGTTCTCTTTTGTAAACTATTTTTCTTGCAGTCAGCATTTCTAGTATTTCTGCGGCTATATCGTAACGGTTTTGTTCCATATATACACGAGCTATGTCGTTTAAAACAATAGCCTTTTTATAGGGTGTGCCAGGTAATTTTAATGCTTTTGTGTGGTAAAAAAGTGAATTTTCAAAATCATAAGTATTATAATAATTCATTCCCATATTACTGTAAACATTTCGAGCATAAATAGGCTCTTTAATTTTACTTAAATAAGGAAGGGTTTTTGTCAATAATTCTTCACTTTCAATAAAATTACCAATAAGTGTTTGTATTTCAGCCATCGAAGACAGCGTATAAACATACTTTGTATAATCAATTTCTGGATCATACATTGGTAAAACCTTATTATAAAAATAATAAGAGCTGTCTAGTTTTTCTTCATCATAATATTTATCAGCTTTCTCTATAAGTTTTTCAAGTTCTATTGCTTGATATTTCTTTTTACTTTTTTTCTCAACTGTCTTCTCATTGGGATTTATAAAAAAAACAGCCCCAATAAATGAGATAAGAATTAAGTCTATATACAAAGACTTTATGGAATGATTAATAAAAAAACTTTTTTTACTCATTTATCGAGAAAACTTAAAAGTTAATTTAAATCCTTTGCCTGCTGCTGAATCTATTTGCATTTCTCCTTTAAGATGGAGAATTTGATTTTCGATATTATGTAAGCCGTTTTTAAAAATAATATCTTGATTGTCTACACCCTTTCCATTATCATAATAATTAATTATAATATCCTTTTTGGCTGTTTTAAAATTGATTCCCACTACAGATGCATTACTGTGTTTCTTCATATTTACAAGTAATTCTTGTAGTATTCTATAAATCGTCTTCTTTTTATTTTGATCAATATCTTCCCAGAAAATAGAATCTAAGCCATTTATGATAATATTAATAAAAGGCGTGTTAAAACTTGAAATCATTTTCTTTAGATGAGAAACATAGTTTTCATCTGTTATTTTATAATTATTCTCTTTAGAAATGTCTTTTGTTCTGGAGTAAATAGCATCAAGACTGTTTAATAACTGCTGTTTATTTTCTGCAAGCGAAAGATTTTTATGCTCAGCAAAAGCCATCGTATGATAGATATCATTTGCCAATTCATCATGTAATTTCTTTGCGATTTTTGTTTCAATCTTATAACTGGCCTCTATTTTATCTTTGTTTGCTTTAGAAGTTAAAAAGAAATACAATACTAAAATCAAACTTAGACTTAGCAGAATAATAAGATATAGAATGATGTTTCTTATTTTTTGTTTTTCTAATTGCAGTTCATTTTCTGCTTTATTGGTTTTAAGTATTAGATTTTCTTCTTTTTCTTTCTTAGAGTTATACTTGATTTTGGCAAATAAGTTTTTCGCTTTTTGACGTACTTCATATATGCTGTCTACTAAATCTATATATTTAATTGAATGCTGTTTGAGTTCTGTATTCTGACTGTTTCTCATTATGAGCTTAAGTGCAGAAAGCCTCCCATCAACATTCTTAGCCAAAATATATTTCTCATAACTTGTTTTCATATATTTTTTTGCCAAAAGAGGATTTTTGTTTTCATAAAAAAGAGCTAAGTTGTAATTACTTTTGGCAATTTCAAGAGGATCTTTTAGCTGTGCTCGTATTTGTAAAGCATCATTTAAAAAAGCATATGCTTCAGAATTGCCTGATAAGTAATAACAATATCCAATTCTGTCCAGTATCTCGGCATGAGTTTTTGGGTTATCTTTTACCTCCTTTTTATCTATAAGTAATAATAAAATCTGTATTGCTTCTTGGTGTTTGTTTTCAGCTATAAAAACTTCGGCTATATTTTTTTGTGATTCAATATTTGTAAACTCATCAATATTTAGTTCTAAAGCTTTTTTGAAATATTTATCAGCTTTTCTGAATTGATATGTGTTTAAGTAATTAACCCCTAAAACTGAATAAGTATCCCAAATATGTTTAGAATTAGTTATGAGTGTTAAAAAAGGCAGAGCTTCTTTTAGTGTAGTTTTACTGCCAACAAAATCATTTTGATTCTGCTGTATAACGGCCATAGAATTTAGGGTGACAACATATGTGTCAGGATATGTTAACGGATCGCAGATTGATTTTGCTTCATTATAATAATAGAAGGCACTATCAGTTTTTTTCTTGTCAATAAAAAACTTTGCTTTTTTTGTAAGAGCAGCAATTTTTTGCTTTTCATAGTTAGAATCAGTAAATGTATGCTCTTTTTTCTGGCATGCAAAAAGAACTAAAATGATAGCTAGAAAGCAGGAAAAATGGACATTTTTTAACATCATGTGCCAAAAATAAAAAATCTGAATTCCTGTGAAAGAGTATAAATACCTGTTTTTGCAAAATCGTTAATTTTCTAATTTTACTAATGTTCATTTACAGCTATATACAAACAACCCCTCACAGAGGAGGGGTGTTAAAGTTTTGTAATGTTGTAAATTTATACTTATAAAGCAATTATACAGCTCTCAAACCTGTTGTAATAGCTAATCTGTTCCATGAGTTAATTGTAATGATGGCCAGAATGATTTCAGCAAGATATTTTTCATCAAATAAACGAGCTGCATTTTGATAAACTTCATCAGAAACATGATTGCTGATTAAAGTTACTTGTTCTGTTAAAGCTAATATTGCTTTCTCTTCTTCGGTATAAACATCAGCTTCACGCCATGCACTTGTTAGGTATATTCTTTGTTCAGAAATTCCATGTTTTCTTGCATCAGCAGTGTGCATGTTTATGCAATAAGCACAGCCATTTATTTGAGAAGCGCGTATTTTAATTAATTCCTTGTGTACTGGAGTTAATGAAGTAGATGAAATATATTTTTCCAGGTTTAATAAAGCATTATATGCTTCTGGAGCAACGTTTGGGATAACAATTCTTGATTTCATTTTATATGTTTTAAAAGTTCATTACAAAGGTCAATAATGTATGCTTCCAAAAACTTGAACTACTTCAAGAAATTCAAATCAGACTTTCCCGGCTCTTATTTTACTCATAAATTCAGCCGAAAAATCTAAATAGGAGGCAAGCATATATTGTGGTACACGTTGTACAAATTCAGGGAAATGATCATTAAAATGATGATACCTTTCTTCCGCTGACATTGTAAACAAGTACTTAATTCGCATTTGCATAGCACCAAAACTTTTTTGAGTAACAATTCTGAAATACCTCTCCAGATTCGGAATTTCAATTAACAGTGTTTCAAAAACAGTTTTATCAATAGCTATCACTTCCGAATTTTCAATGGCCTGCAGGTAAAAACTGGATGATATGTGGTTATGATAACTCAAATAATCAGTAATCCACCAGTTTTCAATTGCAAACTGCAGTGTCTGCTCGCTTCCTTTAGAATTTATGATGTACTGGCGCATACAGCCCTTTAACATAAAATATAAGGTATTGCAAACTTGTCCTTCCTGTAATAAGTGCTCTTTCTTTTTGACTTTAGTGGCACCCAGACATGATTCTAAAATATCAATTTCTGAAGGTTCTAGTGTTATAAGTTTCTGTATATGATCAAAAAGAGGAGTGAGCATTTAATAATTGTTTTTAAGAAGTTTAAAGGTAAAACAGATTATTATAAAAACAAAAAACCATTCGAATTAACGAATGGTTTCTTTATGATAAGTAAGTAATCTAAATTGAGTTTATAAAACGTTTATTTTACTTTATTAAGTATTGCTTTGAAAGCTTCTGGGTGGTTCATAGCTAAATCTGCAAGAACTTTACGGTTCAATTCGATTCCGTTAGCTTTAACTTTCCCCATGAATTGAGAATAAGACATTCCTTCTAATCTAGCTCCAGCGTTAATACGTTGAATCCATAATGAACGGAAGTTTCTTTTATTCTGTTTTCTGTCACGGTAAGCGTAGCTCATTGCTTTCTCTACCGCGTTCTTAGCAACTGTCCAAACGTTTTTACGTCTTCCAAAGAAACCTTTGGCTTGCTTCATTATTTTTTTTCTTCTTGCTCTTTTAGCAACTGAATTTACCGATCTTGGCATAATTTTAATGTGTTTTTGTAGCAGGCGTCCTGAATTGAATCAAAGGAACTTGAAAGCCATACTCCAAGGTTATATAAATAATTTTTTAACCTAAAGAAAATCTTTAGTCTAATGTCTTAAAGTCAAATGTCTAAAGTCAGATGCTGACTTTTAAACTTTATGACTTTCTAACTTTTGACTTATAATTAGATAATTCTTAATTGTTGTTTGATGCTTTTCTCATCAGTTTTGTGAACTAGCGCTGAGTGTGTCAAAGCTAATTTACGTTTTTTAGATTTTTTAGTCAAGATGTGACTTTTAAAAGCATGCTTTCTTTTAATCTTTCCAGAGCCAGTAACTTTAAAACGTTTCTTAGCGCTAGATTTAGTTTTCATTTTAGGCATTTTTCCTAGTGTTTTAATTTATTCTTACTTACTTATTTTTTTAGTTGTCAGTCTCGGTTTTCAGTTTACAGTGCGAAAACTGAAAACTGTGACTGCAAACTGTTTTACTTTTTCTTCTTCGGAGCAATGAACATAATCATTCTCTTTCCTTCTAGAACCGGCATAGCTTCAACTTTACCATATTCTTCTAAATCAGTAGCAAGACGTAATAATAAAATTTGCCCTTGATCTTTATAGATGATAGAACGACCTTTAAAGAAAACGAATGCTTTTAATTTAGCTCCTTCTTTTAGGAACTTCTCAGCATTTTTTCTTTTAAATTCATAATCATGTTCATCTGTTTGAGGACCAAAACGAATTTCTTTTACTACAACTTGAGATGATTTAGCTTTTAATGCTTTATCACGCTTCTTTTGTTCGTAAACAAATTTCTTGTAATCCATGATTTTACAAACCGGCGGTTCAGCGTTTGGCGAAATTTCAACTAAATCCAATTCAAATTGGTCAGCTAAACGTAACGCATCAGCGATTTTAAAAACCCCAGGCTCAATGTTTTCACCTACAAGACGTACTTCAGGAACACGAATAAGATTGTTTATTCTGTGCGCATCTTTTTTTTCTACTCGAGGTTGAAAACCTCTGTTACTTTTTATTGCTATGACTTTCTAATTTAAGTTAAACTGTAAATACTTTTAATGTCTTTTTTATTTCTTCGTCTACAATCGAAGCAAACTCTTCGATAGAAACTGTGATGTTTCCTTTTCCTTCTTGTCCGTGACGACGAATTGAAATTGTTCCGTTTTTCTCTTCTTCCTCACCAACGATAAGCATAAATGGAATTTTCTGCATTTCTGCATCTCTAATTTTCTTACCGATAGTTTCATTTCGGTTGTCAATTAGGGCGCGAATTTCGTGATTTTCTAGCAAATCTAAAACTTTTTTAGCATAATTTTCGTATTTCTCGCTCAAAGACAAGATAATAGCTTGCTCAGGCATTAACCAAAGTGGGAAATTTCCTGCTGTATGCTCTAGTAAAATTGCTATAAATCGTTCCATAGATCCAAAAGGTGCTCTGTGAATCATCACAGGACGATGTAGTTCATTATCAGCACCTTTATATGTCAATTCAAAACGCTCAGGTAAATTGTAATCCACCTGAATTGTTCCTAACTGCCATTGTCTTCCTAAAGCATCTTTTACCATGAAATCAAGTTTTGGACCATAAAATGCAGCTTCACCATATTCTACAACTGTATTAAGGCCTTTGTCTTTTGCTGCATTAATGATGGCATTTTCAGCTTTCTCCCAGTTTTCATCAGTACCAATGTACTTTTCTCTATCTTCTTGATCTCTTAATGAAATTTGAGCAGTAAAGTTTTCAAAACCTAACGAACCAAATACATACAATACAAGGTCAATTACTTTTTTGAACTCTTCATCCAATTGTTCTGGAGTACAGAAAATATGCGCATCATCCTGAGTAAATCCTCGAACGCGAGTTAAACCATGTAATTCACCAGACTGCTCATATCTGTAAACAGTACCAAATTCAGCATAACGTTTCGGTAAATCTTTATATGACCAAGGTCTTACATTGTAAATCTCACAGTGGTGAGGACAGTTCATTGGTTTCAATAAAAATTCTTCACCTTCAGCTGGCGTATGTATCGGTTGGAAGCTATCAGCTCCGTATTTCGCATAGTGACCAGAAGTAACATATAATTCTTTCTGCCCAATATGTGGACTTACTACTTGCTCATATCCAGCTTTCTTTTGAGCTCTTTTCAAAAATTGCTCTAAACGATCTCTTAGAGCGGCTCCTTTTGGTAACCACAAAGGTAAACCTTGACCAACTTTTTGAGAGAAAGCGAATAACTCTAGTTCTTTTCCTAATTTACGGTGATCGCGACGTTTTGCTTCTTCAAGAAGTTCAAGATATTCAGTAAGATCTTTCTGTTTAGGGAAAGAAGTTCCATAAACACGAGTCAATTGTTTGTTTTTCTCATCACCTCTCCAGTAAGCACCAGCAACACTCATGATTTTTACAGCCTTAATGATTCCGGTATTTGGAATATGACCACCGCGGCATAAATCAGTAAAAGTAGCGTGGTCACAGAATGTAATAGTTCCGTCTTCAAGATTTGAAATTAATTCAGTCTTGTAAACGTTGTCTTTATACATTTCCAAAGCTTCTGCTTTAGTTACCGGACGCATTTTAAAATCAAACTTTCCTCTTGCAATTTCAAGAATACGGTCTTCGATTTTTTTGAAATCAGCCTCAGAGATTTTTTGGTCTTCAAAATCAACATCATAATAGAAACCATTTGCAATTGCAGGTCCTAGAGTTAATTTAATTCCAGGATATAATTCCTCAAGAGCTTGCGCCATTACGTGCGAAGTCGAATGCCAGAAAGCTTTTTTGCCTTCAGCATCATTCCAAGTATATAAAATAAGATTACCGTCGGTCGTCAATGGAGTTTCGGTTTCAATAGTTGTACCATTAAAAGATGCAGAAATGACATTTCTTGCAAAACCTTCGCTAATGTTTTTAGCGACCTCCATCGGAGTTACGCCTTGAGCGAACTCTCTAATTGACCCATCGGGTAAAGTAATCTTGATCATTGTTTATAATTTTGTGAATGCAAATATACATGATTACAAAAATACATACAATATATATGTACAAGTTTACTCTATTATATATAAGTATAGTTTTTGCTCTACTATATATAAAGGTAATTCTAGTTTTAACCCGACAGTTTTTGAAAACCTGTCGGGTTTATTTTTTTTGAGTACACATAATAAATAAGTATTATATAATATATAAGAGTAACGTTTTGTCTGGTTGAGCGAAGTAGATGTCTTTTAAAGTTTGGAATTAGAAAATAATAAGGAGCTAAATCCCGCTATCCGCTTCAATCTTTTTGTGTCGAACCCCGCCACAAAAAGGATTTCCGCTTCTATCTGGGCTAGGGCATCGGTTTCCGGGGAGAAGCTTTTAGATGGAAAGATGCCGTTAAAAGGATAAAGAATCATATAAAAAGAGTTGGAAAAGCT